>JAEZGB010000197.1 GCA_023437485.1 Bacteroidota bacterium | reverse complement strand
GATTGATATACAGGTAAAGGCCCACTACTGCAGCGGCCATCACTACCCACAATCCCAATTTTTTCATGGCGCAAAATTCTACATTTCTAGAACCTATAAATAAATCACTAAATTTAAAGCATTTAGTTGAAGGAATCCAGGTCAATATCATTTGACACGTTATGACACATTTGAAAAGAATCTTTTTGGTGGCAATGATCTCCCTAACGCATGCAGTCGTCGCGCAGGAGAAAATGTCAACCAAGTCAGGCATCGTAAGTTTTGAAGCTTCGGTCCCTACCTTTGAAGAGGTCGGGGCGATAAATGAGGCGGCAACCTGCGTGCTCAATCCAAAGACGGGTGAAATCGCCGCTTTGGTCATGATCAAGGGTTTCCGTTTCAAGGCGGCTCTAATGGAGGAACACTTCAACGACAATTATCTTGAAAGCGACCGATACCCCAAGGCTACTTTTCGGGGCAGGATTGATAATTTCAAATTTTCAGACCTTTCTGATTTGCAGCAAGATTATATCCTTCGCGGAAAGCTGAGCATACATGGAAAGACCCGCGAAATTACTGCGCCGGTAAGTCTGCGCAAAAACAACAACTCGATTGAAATCACTACTGACTTTGTCGTGAACACCAATGATTACAATATCGCGATTCCCAAGGTGGTTCGGAATAAAATCTCCAAAGAGGTTAGAATTCACGGCGAATTTTCGGTAAAACCATAACGCCAATTATTAAAACCTCATGTAAATGGCTGATGTCGTGCGCCTTTCAACGCTTTTGCAAAGTTCTCCCCAGCGGGTTTGGGATGCGCTCACGTGCCCGGACCAGATGAGGATTTGGTATTTCCCGCAAATGAAGATTTTCAGCCGGTAGCAGGCTTCGAGACCCGGTTTACCGTGCACCATGCCGGACGCGATTTTATCCATCATTGGAAAGTGGTCTCGGCCGATGTAAATTCGATATTGTTGCACCAATGGCGCTATGAAGGCTATCCCGGAAATGCACTGCTTGAATGGCAACTGGTTCCCGAAGCCCCGGGCACACGGGTAAACCTGGCCCATTCGGGGCTGCTGTCTTTCCAACCTGATAAACATCCGGAACTATCATCCGAAAATTTTACCCGGGGCTGGACCCAATTCTTACAGATTCTCGAAAATTTCTGCATAGAATCAGAATCCAAACCCGGTTAATTTTTCCGCCGGGAATGTCAAAGGGAGTTTCGATTCACGCCTACCGAACCTGTGAATTATCGGCTCAGATACATCTTCCTCCTCGAATACAGTTCATAAAACTGGTCATCCTTTAGATCGTCGATAAAGAGGATGCTCTCACCTGTAGATTTCATTTCAGGTCCGAGGGCCTTGTTGACGTTATGAAACTTGCTAAAGGAGAACACCGGTTGCTTGATGGCAAACCCCGAAAGCTGCGGATTGAATTTAAAGTCGCTGACCTTGTTAACACCCAGCATAACTTTGGTGGCGTAGTTCACATACGGCTCACCATAAGCTTTGGCGATAAACGGAACAGTGCGCGATGCCCGCGGGTTGGCCTCGATAATGTAAACCGTATCGTCCTTGATGGCAAACTGAATATTGATGAGCCCGACGGTCTTGAGTGCCAAGGCGATCTTGTGCGTGTGGTCCTTAATCTGTTGCATCACGAATTCGCCCAGGTTAAACGGCGGAAGCGTCGCATTCGAGTCGCCGGAGTGGATTCCGCAGGGCTCGATGTGCTCCATGATTCCGATGATGTAGACGTTCTCGCCGTCACAGATCGCATCGGCCTCGGCTTCAATCGCGCCGTCAAGGTAATGATCGAGCAGCAACTTATTTCCGGGAATGTTTTTCAATAGGTCGATCACATGCGCCTCAAGTTCTTCTTTGTTGATGACGATTTTCATGCCCTGGCCACCGAGTACATAGGACGGGCGCACCAGCAGTGGAAAGTCCAAAACATCGGCCAGCGCCGAGGCCTCGTCGGCATTTTGCGCGACTCCAAATTTGGGGAACGGGATTTTGAGTTCCTCGAGCAAAGTTGAGAAACGCCCGCGGTCTTCGGCCAAATCAAGTGCGTCAAAGCTTGTCCCGAAAATTTTTATTCCGTAACGGTCAAGTTTCTCGGCCAGCTTGAGTGCGGTTTGCCCGCCGAGCTGCACGATGACGCCCTCGGGTTTCTCGTGGCGGATGATGTCGTAGATGTGTTCCCAGAAAACGGGTTCAAAGTAGAGTTTGTCGGCAATGTCAAAATCGGTCGAAACGGTCTCCGGGTTACAATTGATCATGATGGTCTCGTAACCGCATTCGCGTGCCGCCAATACGCCGTGCACACAAGAGTAATCGAATTCGATCCCCTGCCCGATCCGGTTTGGCCCCGAACCCAGGACGACCACTTTTTTCCTATCAGAAACGATGCTTTCGTTGTGGACGTACGATTTCCCGTCGGCGGTCTCGATCCCGGCCTCGAATGTCGAGTAATAATAAGGTGTCGAAGCCTTGAATTCGGCGGCGCAGGTATCGACGAGCTTGTAGACGCGGTTGATGTTCATCTGCTCGCGGAGCTTGTACACCTGGCTTTCCAGACAGCCCATCATGTGCGCGATCTGGCGGTCGCCGTAGCCTTTTTGCTTGGCCTCGAGCAACAGTTCGCGCGGAAGCGTATCAATCTTGAAAGTCGAGATTTCACGCTCCAAAAGGTAAAGTTCCTCGTATTGCTTGAGGAACCACATGTCTATTTTGGTGATTTCGTGGATACGGGATAGAGGAATGCCGAGGGCGATGGCGTCGTAAATGACAAAGACGCGGTCCCAGCTGGCGTGGGTGAGTTTGTCGATGATTTGTTCGTAGTCCCGATAGCCTTTGCCGCCTGCGCCGATGCCGTTGCGCTTGATCTCAAGCGATTGTGTGGCCTTGTGCAGCGCTTCCTGGAATGACCTCCCGATGCCCATCACCTCTCCTACTGACTTCATCTGCAATCCGAGCGTGCGGTCGGCGCCCTCAAACTTGTCAAAGTTCCAACGCGGGATCTTGACGATCACATAATCAAGCGTGGGCTCAAATAGTGCCGATGTGGTCTTGGTGATCTGGTTTTGCAGTTCGTCCAAGTGGTAGCCCAGCGCGAGTTTTGACGCGATTTTAGCGATGGGATAACCGGTTGCTTTTGACGCCAGTGCCGAGGAACGCGACACCCTCGGGTTGATCTCGATGGCGACGATGTCCTCTTTTTCATCCGGCGAGACGGCAAACTGCACGTTGCAGCCACCGGCAAAGTTTCCGATGGAACGCATCATCAGGATGGCCATGTCGCGCATCTTTTGGAATGTGCGGTCACTAAGGGTCATGGCCGGGGCCACGGTGATCGAGTCGCCGGTGTGGATGCCCATCGGGTCCATGTTTTCTATCGAACAGATGATCACGACGTTGTCATTCTTGTCGCGCAAGAGCTCGAGCTCATATTCTTTCCAGCCCAGCAGCGCCTTGTCGATGAGCACCTCGTGGATGGGCGATGCCTCGAGCCCTCGGGTAAGCAGATCGTCAAATTCTTCTTTTTTGTGGACAAAGGCCGCGCCGGTTCCGCCCAAAGTAAACGACGGCCTGATCACCAGCGGAAACCCGAATTCCTGCGCAATCTCCTTGCCTTTCAAAAAGGAATTTGCAGTCTTGGCAGGAGCCGCCGGAACGCCTATTTTTTCGAGCAATTGCTTGAACTGCTCGCGGTCTTCGGTGATGTTGATGGCGTTGATATCCACGCCAATCAGCCGAACGCCGAAGTCCTGCCAGATGCCCTTTTCGTCGGCTTCGAGGCAAAGGTTGAGTGCCGTTTGGCCACCCATGGTGGGGAGCACCGCGTCAATTTGCGGATGCGCCTTTAATATTTCGATGATACTTTTGGTGGTGAGCGGCTTGAGGTAAACGTGATCGGCCATTTGGGGATCGGTCATGATGGTGGCCGGGTTGGAATTGATCAGGATGACCTCGATGCCTTCTTCGCGGATGGAACGCGCGGCCTGTGAGCCGGCATAGTCAAATTCGCAGGCCTGGCCGATGACGATGGGCCCTGAGCCGATGATCAGGACAGATTTGATGGTGATGTCTTTGGGCATGTAGTAGTTGGTTGTGAGTTGTGAGTTGTGAGTAATTGATGAGTCAAAAGTCATAAAGTCGTAAGGTCGTAAGGTCAGTTTATATCATGATGAGAATATAGCCCGGATGGCAGTGAAAAGCCTTTTGCAAAAAACCACCATACTTTGGCCGTCTTGAAAGCGACCAACGGAAGCTTTTGAATGCGGCACCAAAGTGGTGGTTTTTAATAAAGCTTGCAGCGAACAGCCGGATCAGCTCTACAAAATCAATATAAAAATGAACGTCGGCATCGCGCCTTTAAGACTTTATGACCTTGGACCTTATGACTTTGACAAAACAAGGTATAAAAAAAGGCGCTACTGGTGGTAACGCCTTATCTGTTTTCTCAAACATTATTTTTTGTGCCGTGGCTCGCAAGAGACAGTCAGTTTGTGACGGCCCTTAGCCCTTCTGCGCGCAAGAACTTTCCTTCCATTCGCAGTGGCCATTCTATCCATAAATCCATGCTTGTTCCTTCTTTTCCTCTTAGATGGTTGAAATGTTCTTTTGCTCATTGCTGTATATCTTTAATGCTTAACTTATTGACGATGGACGGCTATTCAATAACCGGGTGCAAATATACAAAGTGTTTTTTCACGGGCAAGGTCTTTAGA
Source organism: Bacteroidota bacterium (assembly GCA_023437485.1). Lineage (GTDB taxonomy): Bacteria > Bacteroidota > Bacteroidia > Flavobacteriales > Flavobacteriaceae > Flavobacterium. The sequence goes on along the minus strand of JAEZGB010000197.1, from coordinate 8,481 downwards.
AAAAATAATTTTAAATCTTTTGCTACCTTTGCACCCACTAAAATTGACATCATGTTCCACCGCAATATTAAACTGGCACTGGCCGCGCTGCTCATCATCCTGGGAATCTGGCAGATTGCTGACGGTTATACCGGCAACGGGATTTTCCTGATTTTGTTATCCGTTATCCCAATTTTCCTGTATTTCAAGAATGAATTTATCCTGATGGCGTTTTTGAGGCTTCGGAAGCAGGATTTCGCCGGCGCGCAAAAGTGGCTGGGCAAGATCCGCAACCCCGAGACCGCCCTGGTTCGCAAGCAACAGGGTTACTTCAATTACCTTCATGGGATCATGCTTTCACAAACCAACCTGATCCAGGCCGAGAAATACTTTAAAAAAGCCATTGAACTGGGACTCTCCATGGATATGGACCTGGCCGTGGCCAAGCTCAACCTGGCGGGTGTGGCGCTTTCCCGCCGGCGCAAGCTTGAAGCCACCAATTTGCTCAATGAAGCCAAAAAGCTCGACAAGCACAATATGCTTAAGGAGCAGATTTCGATGATGAAGGAGCAAATGAAGAAGATCTAAACCGCCTGATGGCGGCTTTTTTTTGCAGTTGGGGAAAACTGCGGTTCCTTTTTTTGCGCCTGCGGCGCGGCAATTTGCAGCACCTGACGGTGCTGAGGGCCTGCGGCGCCTACTTTTTTTCCAGGCAAAAAAAAGTAGCAAAAAATGCCAGAGCGGCGGCAGAACCCTGCTAAAAATCTAAAGACGCTCGCGGGAAAATCGCCGAAACTCGCACGGCTGGCGCCGGTGCTCAGACAGCGCCGATTTTTAGCCGCGATCATCTTTGATTTTTCACGCAGGAACCTACAAGCCGCAAAGCTGCCATCGTTTCAAAATAATCGACCAACTTTCGTGGAGCTATTGCCATTGCCGCCTTTCGAAGAATGTTTATCATCGCCACACGCGTGCGCTTCCAAAACATCCTTTTGCCTTCCATTTATCCAATCGAAAGAAAAATATCCGGTAGCACGCGGCCGCTGAGGCGGCTTCTGGGAGAATCGTAGATTTCGAGGAAGCGCCGCGGCGCAGGCCCTTGAAAGCGCCCGTAGAATCGAGGCGCAAGCCGAGCGGCTTAGGGGCGTGGGAGCGTCGCGACATTTGAAATTAAAAGGAGGAAGCCCAGTGGGCTTCAGGTACGCGATAGCGGTAATTAATTAAATCAAGGTTTAGACAGAGCCGCCAGCGCATTTTTGTTACTTTTGGTGCGCTAGCCAAAAGTAAACCGCCGGTAGGCATTCGCCGAAGGCAACAGCCGCGCGGCCGGCGCTGTAAGGACTTTGTTCCGCAGGTGCAATACTAAAATAAAAAACCGCCATCCGGCGGTTTTTTTTAATACCCTTTGGTAGGAATATCAATTACATATTTCTTTCGGCTATTGTTCACCAACTTCCTGTCCCGTAACCAGGGATTATGGATTTTCAGGATTTTGTAGTTGATACCTTCATTTTTGGCAAACGCTGCCAAATCACTGATTGACGAGTCAACTTCTACCTTCCGCACGGGCAGGTTTTCATACAATTCCTCCGGTATCACGGTAAAACCATACAGCTGCGGATTTTTCATGATTTCCTTGAGCGCAAGGATCCGAAACACATAGCGCGCAGTCTCCTCAGTGAGGTGAAGGTCATAGTAATCAGTTACTTTTTGCATCTCGATCTGCCGGTTTACGCCATTGTTGCCGCCATTGTAGGCCGCGGCCGCCAGGGTCCAGGTTCCAAATTTTTGCTTGGAAGACAAAAGATACCTGCAAGCCGCTTCGGTGGCTTTTTCAAGGTGGTAGCGCTCGTCAACGGTTTCAGTAACCTCCATTCCCATTTCGCGGGCGGTTTCAGGCATGAACTGCCAGATACCGCGGGCACCGGCTGGAGATGTTGCGTGTACCAACCCGCTTTCAATCACCGCGAGATACTTAAAGTCATCCGGAACGCCGTGTTTGGCCAGGATGGGCTCGATAACCGGGAAATATCGGTTTGCGCGTTTTATAATCAGTAAAGTTGTCGCGTCAAGATTTGCATTGACGGTAAGTTCACGGTCAAAGCGCTCGCGCACGTCGGTAATGTGCAACGGAGCCTGTTCTCCTGCAAAATCAACCGATACCGGAAAAAACCTTGGTGTGCCTTCGCCGGTGACCTTTTTCTTGGTTTCCTCGGGCACCGCGTGGATCAGCACACCGCTCATTAAAATTACCAGCATAATGCTGCCAGCCTGCTTGATCATTCTCATCTTCATTGGTTTTAATGGTTGTAAATTTACAAAACGAGGTTCACAATTCCCCTTTCAATATCAATTTTGGCAAATGCTCGTTAAACCATTTATAACGTGTAATCAGCATAATATGTGTGCCCCCTTTAATGATTATGCAATTTTTAATATACTTAATGGGGAAGATGTGGTCCTTGTCGCCATGAATATGTATCACGTTTGGATCGGGCTCCAACCGGTCCCAGAGGACCACCTGCCTGATGGCCCATTCCCAATAGTGGCGGTCCCGGACGCCTAAATAACGTTTGTAAAGCTGAAGCCGTTGATCAATGAACGGCCAAAAATGAAATCGCGCCAACTTCTCCAATGAAATCATCAACCGCACCGGCATGAGTTTGTACAGACCGGTCTTTCGGCCCAACCTGAATTTTCGGGGATATTCCCCGGTGCATTTCGCGCTGGAGATGATAATCACCCTGCGCACGGGCATAAGTTTGGAGATTTCCTGCACAATCAGTCCGCCAAATGAAACGCCGATCAAAACCGGGTCCGGGTGCGTGATCTTCTGTGCGTAACGCCTGCAGTACTCTTTTAGGTCCTCGCCGGGAAGCGGTAGCTCCCAATCCAGCGCGATTGACTCAAACTGGTCTTCAGGAAGTTTTATCCACTCAAAAATTTTAGAACTTGCCGCAAGGCCGGGAATGAAATAGATGGGTATCCTGCTCATATTTAACCAAATTTGTTTCGGCGATAAATCTATAAATGCCGAACTTTGTAAAAATATGCTTTCAGCCCAGACTATTTTTTGCCCTTCGGACATTTTACCAACAAAATTAAAATCCTGCCCAACCGGCCATTGGCCAAGAGGGCTACGGAATATGCCGGATTGCGGCGCGGGCAAAATATAGCGGGGAATTTTAACGTTATCCTGCCAAGGAATAAAATCGCACAGCGAACATGGAATTCAGGGACAATACTTTTCAAAGGCAATTTGAGGCACAATCCGCACAAGGGCCCGTCACGGTTGAATACTCATTTCAGGAACGCAAGATTTTCCTGACGCGCATCAATTCACCCGAGGGTTTCTCCGACGAAGAATTCATTTCAGACTTTTTGCGTTCCATCCTGGAAGACGCGGCCCAGCGACGGCTTAAAGTAGTTCCGGTCTTCCCGAAAATTGCATCATTTTTTAGAAAAAACCCAATGTTTCGAGAGCTTCTGCCGCCCGGAATCAGGATATAACTTACTCAAACATGATTTCGAGCCAGGCACGCGAAAATGTAATCGCCTTTTTTGAGACCATTCAAAAATATTACGGCTGCAAGACCGAAATTACCGAAGGGCTTTACTCGCGGTATGAGAATTTTGACGCCAATGTGACTACGTGGAACCTGTCAGAATTCACTTTGACCCGTTCGGCGTACAGAAACACCGGCGACAGGCTCATGATGGAGGGCGAGAAGATGTATTACGAAATCTCGGCTGCGATCCTGGTTGATTTTAAACAACCTTCAAGGCACACCTATGAATTCGTGGAACTTTACGGCGGGACAGTTTACCGCATCACCAAAGTTAAGTTCCATTCAAAATACTAGCGAACCTTTCGGACTTCATCGTAGATTACCGCTTGAGCAACAGGTTGGTTTTTGGAAATTTCCCGAAAAAAAATTCTCTTTATAGGTTTGCCACGGGACATTCGACCGTCAGGATTTCCCCCCTTACCGTTCCATCATCATCAATTTGGCAAAGCATTACCTGGTGAAGCGCATTGGCCAATTCGGGGTTCCAGGGCATCTTGATCCGGACATAATTTTCGGTAAAACCGTAAATGTAGCCCTCGCGGTTTTCATCTTCAAACAAAACAGTACGCCTGCTTCCCAACTGGCTTTCATAAAACGCGCGCCTTTTCTTTGCCGAGAGCCCCCGCAACATACGGCTTCGTTTAGACCGGACCGCCGGGGCAACCACACCGTCCATCAGAACCGCCTCGGTATTGTCGCGCTCCGAATAGGTAAAAACATGCAGATAGGAAATGTCAAGTTCGTTCAAAAAGTTATAGGTTTCCAGAAAAAGCTCGTCAGTCTCGCCGGGAAAGCCCACAATAACGTCCACCCCAATGCATGCATCGGGCATCACCTCACGGATTCCTGACACGCGGTCAGCGTACAGTTCGCGCTGGTAACGGCGTTTCATCTTCCCCAAAATAACATTGCTCCCGGACTGCAGCGGAATATGGAAATGCGGCACAAAAGTCCGGCTTTTCGAAACAAAATCAATAGTTTCGTTTTTAAGCAGGTTGGGCTCTATTGACGAAATCCGCAGCCTCTCAATTCCCGGAACCTCATCAAGTGCCATTACCAGATCCAGAAAAGTATGCTCGTGCTTTTTGTTGCCAAATTCTCCCTTGCCGTAATCGCCAATGTTGACGCCCGTCAGCACAATTTCCTTGATGCCCTTTGCCGAGATTTCGGCTGCATTATGCAATACGTTACCAACGGTATCGCTGCGTGAAATCCCGCGCGCCATCGGAATCGTGCAGTAGGTACACTTGTAATCACAGCCGTCCTGAACCTTCAAAAACGCGCGGGTTCGGTCGCCAATGGAATAGCTTCCCACGTAAAAATCAGCCTCCGAGATCTCGCACGAGTGCACCTCGCCCATATCGTTTTTGGACAGGTCGTGAATGTAATCGGTGATCTTAAATTTTTCGGTCGCGCCCAAAACCAAGTCAACCCCATCCACAGCGGCCAGTTCCTCGGGTTTAAGTTGCGCATAGCATCCCACTGCGGCAACAAACGCGCGGTCATTGAGTTTCATCGCCTTGCGCACCACCTGTTTAAACTGCTTGTCGGCGTTGTCAGTCACTGAGCAAGTGTTAATCACATAGATATCGGCAACCTGTTCAAAATCAACGCGGTCAAATCCTTCATCCTCAAAAGAACGGGCAATGGTGGAAGTTTCCGAAAAATTCAGTTTGCAACCCAGCGTATAAAATGCGACTCTTTTTCTTTCCATGGTAATTGTTTGGGCGGTCCGGCGCATGGCGCAAAGTGCACATAACCAATTGCGTCGCGCCGTCGGGTCTTCGGCTGCACGCGGTGCCGGCCTCAACCCCTACCGCGGTAACCTGCTCAAATTGAGCGCGCAAATTTACAAAGAAAGTCTCGCCGCATCACAAAATTTTCCTTAATTCTCGTGCGGGCCCTCAGGCCCCAATACCTCCGACTGAGAAGTCTCAATGGGTTTGGGCGAGAGCATGTGCACCGGGTCAAGCACTTCGTCAATTTTATCGCGGGTCATGTAACCGCGCTCCACTATCAGGTCATAAACACCGCGTCCGGTTTCAAGCGAGGCGCGGGCAATTTCAGTCGCCTTTTTATAGCCAATGTACGGGTTGAGCGCCGTCACGATCCCAATGCTGTTCAAAACCTGGTTTCTTGTATGCTCTTCATTGGCGGTAATACCCTCAATACATTTGGCGCGCAGGGTTTCCATGCCGTTTTGCAAAAGCATCATCGATTCCAGGATCGAATAAATCATCACCGGTTCCATCACGTTTAGCTGCAATTGCCCGGCCTCGGCGGCAAAAGTGACCGTCGTGTCGTTCCCGATGACCTTAAAGCAAATCTGGTTCATGACTTCGGGGATGACCGGATTTACCTTGCCCGGCATGATCGAGGAGCCGGGCTGCATCGCGGGGAGATTGATCTCGAAAAAGCCCGTCCGCGGCCCCGATGACAACAACCTGAGGTCATTGCAAATTTTGGAGAGCTTGATGGCCAGCCTTTTGAGCCCCGACGAATAACTTACCAGCGAGCCGGTATCGGGCGTGGCCTCAATTAGGTTGGGCGCCAAAACAAATTTGTATCCGGTTACTTTTTCAAGCTTTTGGGTGCAAAGTTGTGCGTAACCCGGCACGGCGTTAAGCCCCGTCCCGATGGCCGTGGCACCCATATTGGTTTCCAAAAAATCTTCGGCGCTTTTTTCAAGTTGCCGAATTTCCTCGCGGACCGTTTCGGCGAAAGCCTCGAATTCCTGCCCCATGGTCATGGGAACGGCGTCCTGCAATTGGGTGCGGCCCATCTTGAGTACACGCCTTAATTGCTGGCCTTTTATCGAAAATGAATCGGCGAGCTTTTGTATTTCCCGACAAAGGTTCTGGTTTGAGTTGTAAATGGCCAACTTGATAGCCGTTGGGTAAACGTCGTTGGTAGACTGCGAGAGGTTCACATGGTCGTTGGGCGAACAGTGCGCGTAATCCCCCTTTGCAAAACCCATGAGTTCCAATGCCCGGTTGGCAATCACTTCGTTGGCGTTCATGTTGCATGAGGTCCCCGCCCCGCCCTGCATCATATCTACGGGAAATTCACGGTCAAACCTGCCATCGGCTACTTCCTTGCACGCATCGACAATCGCGTAGGCAATTTCCTTGTTGAGCAGCCCCAATTTGTAATTAGCCCGCGCCGAAGCCCATTTTACCAGGCCAAGCGCCCGGATCAGTTCGGGAAACTGGTACATTTTAACGCCCGAAATATTGAAATTGTCAATCGCGCGTTGGGTCTGTATGCCGTAATAAGCCTCGGCTGGAACTTCGAGGGAGCCGAGGAGGTCGGATTCGGTTCTGGTCATGATCTTTTAATTAGCGAATTTGTTAATTAGCGAATTAGCGAATGGAGCCGCAGAAAAAACTATTATCTTTTATCTATCAATTAGTGAATAGCGAGTCAATTAGCGAATGTGACAATTAGCGAATTATCCGGATGGAGCATCAGAATTACCTCTCATAGCGGATGTGAGTGCAATTCGCTAATTCGCTAATTACCAAATTATTACTTCCTCCACTTCTTCGTTTGCTCAAAAACATGTTCCAGTATCGCCGCTTCCTTTTCGTCAAAATCGACGTTGCGGCGCGACATTACGATCCGCGCGGTTTCGAACGCTTTTTTGGTAATATATGTGGTGAATCCGGAGGCGCCGCCCCATGAAAAACTCGGTACGAAATTGCGCGGGAAACCACTCCCGAAGATGTTCGCGCTTACACCCACCACCGTTCCGGTATTGAACATGGTATTGATGCCGCACTTGGAGTGATCGCCCATCATCAGTCCGCAGAACTGCAGGCCTGTTTTTTCAAAACCGCCCGTTTCATAGCTCCAGAGCTTAACGCCCTCGTAATTGTTCTTGAGGTTGGAATTGTTGCTGTCGGCGCCGATGTTGCACCATTCGCCCAAAACCGAATTGCCCAAAAATCCATCGTGGCCTTTATTGGAGTAGCCAAACAGGACCGAATTGCTCACCTCGCCGCCAATCCGGCACTGTGGCCCGACGGTGGTGGCGCCATAAACCTTGGTGCCCAACTTGACCTGCGCCCCTTCGCAAAGGGCAAACGGCCCACGAATCATTGAGCCTTCCATGACCTCGGAGTCTTTGCCGATGTAGATGGGCCCGGTCGAGGCGTTCAGCGTGACGAATTCGAGCTTGGCGCCCTCTTCGATAAATATATTCTCCGGCGAGATCGCATTCACCGATTTGGGGATTGGCATCGATTTGCGATCCCGCGTCAGTAAATCAAAATCTTCCCGAAGCGCCGCATCGTTTTTGGCAAAAATGTCCCAGGTGTTCTGAATGGTAATGCAGTCATCGTCAAATTCCAGAAGTTCATAACTGTCAAAGTCAATTTCCTCCTGCGAATCCTGCGAATGGAACGCGATGATTTCGCCGTTTCGGGCTACGGCCTGGCGGGGTTCAAGGTTGGAAACCATTTCGGCAAGTATCGGATTGGGCAAAAATGCCGAATTGATCATGATGTTTTCCTCCATTTCCACCATTGGATATTTTACCGAAAGATATTCTTCAGTCACCGTGGTTGTTGTGGAGCCCAAATATTTCTCCCACTTTTCGCGGATGGTCAAGATTCCCACCCGGATATCGGCAACCGGGCGCGTGAAGGTGAAGGGCAAAAGCGCGTCGCGGACGCTGCCGTCGTATAAGATGTAGTTCATGGTTTTTTATTGGAAAGGTAAAGATAGGGAATAGTCGTCAGTCGTCAGTCGTCAGTTGTCAGTCGTCAGCTTGTCTTATCGCAATCGAGTAAATTGGAGTTAATAAGTTTTGGGTTATGGGTTTTTGGGTTTTGCCATATAGCCTGAATGAAAGAACGGTGACGATGGGCCGCACCGTTGTGTCAGCTATCAGCTTTCATCTGTCCGCTGTTTTAGGTAATTGAACTGCTGT
>JAEZGB010000156.1 GCA_023437485.1 Bacteroidota bacterium | reverse complement strand
GGCTACGCTACACCCCGAAAAGTGCGTGCAAATATAGCGCTTAATTTGAGTCTGGCAACACGTAAAGACTTTTTGCCCAAAATTATTTTGCAATAGCCAAAAGCAATGTGCGCCGGCTTTCTATTTTGGGATTTAAGGTTACATTTGCAGCGCTAAAAACATCAAAGATGAACAATAATATTGAAGAGATAAAGTGCCTGATCATTGGATCCGGCCCTGCGGGTTACACAGCTGCCATTTACGCGGCACGCGCCGATATGAAACCCGTCCTATACACCGGAATGGAGCCCGGCGGGCAATTGACCACCACTACCGAGGTCGATAATTTTCCAGGGTATCCTGAAGGGATTGACGGCCCTACCATGATGGTTCAGCTTCAGCAACAGGCCGAGCGCTTTGGAACCGATGTGCGTATCGGGATGGTGACCGCGGTCCAGCTTCACAAGGAAGTGGGCGGGATGCACAAGGTCATTGTTGACGGGAGCAAGGAAATCCACGCAAAAACCGTAATCATTTCAACCGGGGCGACCGCCAAGTACCTCGGGCTTCCCAGTGAACAAAAGTTGCGCGGGGGCGGAGTTTCGGCCTGCGCGGTTTGCGACGGATTTTTCTACAAGGGGCAAGACGTAGCCATTGTTGGAGCAGGCGATACGGCTGCCGAAGAGGCAACTTACCTGGCCAACATCTGCAAAAGCGTAACCATGCTGGTGCGCAAGGATGTCATGCGTGCCTCCAAAGCGATGCAGCATCGCGTGGCAAATACCGCAAACCTGAAAGTCCTTTACAATACTGAGGTTGATGAAGTGCTAGGCGACCAGGTGGTTGAAGGTATTCGAATGCGTAATAATGTAACCGGTGAGACTTCGGAGATTGCCGTGACCGGTCTTTTTATCGCCATCGGCCACAAACCCAACACCGAAATTTTCCAGGGCCAATTGGACATGGATGACACTGGCTATTTGATTACCAATGGCAAAACCACCAAAACCAATCTTCCGGGCGTCTTTGCCTGTGGCGATGTCCAGGACAAGGAATACCGCCAGGCCATCACGGCTGCGGGAACAGGCTGCATGGCGGCACTTGACGCCGAGCGTTATCTTGCGGCCATAGAACACTAAAGTCGAAAGTCGAAAGTCGAAAGTCGAAAGTCGAAAGACGAAAGACGAAAGAAGAAAGAAGAAAGAAGAAAGAAGAAAGAAGAAAGAAGCATGGAAGTTAGAAGGTCGTAAGGTCGTAAGGTCATAAGGTCGTAAGGTCGTAAGGTCATAAAGTCCTAACGTTCTAAAGTCATTAGGTTTTCAGATCGAAAAACTTCCGGGAAGAACTGATTCAAACTGATAACTGACAGCTGATAACTGACAGCTGATGTCTGACAACTTAGTTTGTCACCTTGCTCGCCCTCTTTCTGATACTCGAATTCCCGGTAAACTTGCGGATTTCAATTCTAGTCTGTTCGCCGTGCAGTTCAATTTCGGCTTTGCCCGAAGCATCGATGGTGGCAACACCGGTTACGGCAATGCTGCAATTGACGTTCTCCTCGGTAACCATATCGGCGTTCTTGGCCGTAAGGTTCTTGCCTGTAAAGTTCGCGTTGTTGCTCAGTCGCAATTTTAGGTCAAGCACATCGCCTTCAATACTGGCAAGCGTTTTTTGATACATGTCAAATTTAAGTTTTGGCGAAGAAACCAACGCTTTGAGTTGCGCGTTTTGGCTAAGTTCGACAATGGCGTTGTCACAGTTAAGGTTCATCTCAATCCGCGATTTGTCATTGGCCATCAGCGTAAATGACTTTGCCTTTACGGAGGCGTAAATCCGGGCGCTCCCTGCCGTTTTTACCGTAAAATTAGATAGGTTCAGGTCAGTCAGGCTGGTGACGCGGGCATCGTCCTTTGCAATCAGCATTTCAAGGGCGGCGGTGTGGGTGAGTTTGACCGAGAACTTTTTTGCCGAAGTGACATCAGCCGAGGCTGATACCCTTAAAGTCTCACCGTTAAGTGAAATGCTGATGGCCTGGTGAAGGTTGTCATCGGCCTCGATCTCAACCCCGCAACGGTCGCCGCGTACCAAAAAAACCTCGACATTGTCTTCAACTTCAATATTGATAAAATTTCCCGTTTCGCGCTGGTCAGTGGTAACGTTGCGGGAACCTTTGAGTTTTTGACTTTGGCCCGATACCGTGACGGCAATCAGCAAAGCCAGGAAAAGCGCGGGGAATTTGTGCATAGGGATTCGGGTTTGCGCAAATATAGCAAGATTCGCAAATTTCAACGTCTTTTTTGGCCCAGGAGCATCTTTCGGTAATTGTCCATGGGAAAGGCAAACCGATAATTGATGCCTTTTAATATCATCATCGCATTGATAACAAAGGACGGATACCGCTGTGCATATCGGTCCAGATAACGGTCATAAAGCGCGTTGTCATACCTGTCGACTACAAAAGGCATCATTTGCGCGCTGAAGTTTAGGTGGATCTTGAACATATCGCCGCAAACATAATCTGAAAAATGACGGTAATGCAATTTGTTCCCTTCCCGCAAATATTGAAAGAGTTCCAACACTGACAACGGTTGCGGGTCATCGGCACGGGTAAAATACAGGTTTTAGCCCACATCCACCATGGCCCATTTTCCAAGCCGTTCCGAATACACCTCACTGAACGAATGCCCGTGAACGGGTTTGTAAAATCTTTCGACGCACCCCCATTCCCGAACCCGGATATCGTTGGCCAGGCAAAAAACATTGAAAATCTGGGCGTAATCGCTGCAAATCCCCGCTTTTGAATTAAACATGCGCTCCAGGGTTGCAAGTGATGATAGCCCGATGCCGGGGCCGCCTTTTACCTTTTTTCGGATGTAACGGGCAATTTCAAGCGCCCGATCAAAGGTATCGTCGTCTTTATTCAGCGCGATTTCACGGCTGATTTCGTTGAACTTTTCGGGGACATCGGCCTTTTGATTAAAATCGGCGAATTCAGGCAAACGCTCTCCCGGCCTGATGTTCCGGCAAATAAGCACGAACCGCGCATAGAAGAGCGCCGGATGCCTGGTTAACAGCCTTTTGATTTTCTTTTTGAACCCCATCGGGCAAATATAACTACAAAAAAACATCCCGGAGATCCGGGATGCCAGTTATATTTTGGAGACGCTTCCGCCGTATCCCGCATCTGAAACCACCTCGCGGGGGTTCCCCCGATATTGAACCGAACTCCCGCTTGAGGCTTTGGCCTTGAGTTTAAGCAACGGCTGGACCGTCACATTGCTTCCGCTTGACGATTTTACTTCGATGTCATTGGCCAGCATTTCCGATGCGTCGATGGTACTTCCGCTGGAAGATGAAGCGGACAGTGTAAGGGCCTTTCCACGAATCGCGATCGAGCTTCCGCTTGAAGCATCGCACTCAGTATTGTCGGCGCTGACCGAAACTTTTATTGAGCTTCCGCTTTTGGCCCGAATGTTCATTTTATCGGAACTCAGTTCGCCGCGCGTTTTAAGGTTGGCCCCTCCCGATGTTTTCAAGGAAGTTATTTCGGGGGCCGATACGTGTACCGTGCGTGATTTTACATTGATGTAGCTGCTGTGATCAGAGGAAATCTTCAAGACGCCTGACTTCACTGACATATGGATGTGTTGGTGCAAATTGTCGTCGGCTTCCACCCTGACACCTGACGGGCCCTGTTCCAGCACCACATCCAGGCCGGAAGTGACTTCGACCCCGGTAAAAGGTTCGGCGATATCGCGGGTTTGCGTGGTGACATGGCCGCTGCCTTTGATGCCTTTTACATCGATCTGGCAGGAAATGGCCATTGCGCACAGCACAAACAGCACTACGGATTTTGCGGGGGTATTCATTTTATTGTTTTTTGATTATACCTTCTTTAGAATCAAGAATCAGTTTGTTTCCTTCCTTTGCCGAACCCACCGTGACGGTTTCGGCCCCGTCTTTTGCTTCGACGGTGATCAATTCGCCGTTTACGCGGACGGTAGTCGTGGTGGAATCGGTGGTGACTTCCAGCCCCTGTACATCGTCCCATTCGTTTTCATCGGCCGGGCAATCCAGGCAGGTCACACGGTCATTGTCAACCCGGTAAATATAGTTGCCCGAATAGTGCAGGTTAAAGAACCCGTTGTCAGAATCGTCATAATTCCGGACCGAACTGTCAGGCGTAATGAAAACACCGGCAGGTAAATATAGATAAATTTCAACTTCCTGGCCGCGGTATTTGTTGTCAAGGTCAGTGAGCAGGTAGTTGTCAAAAATAAGCTGGCCATCAATAATTTCATAACCGTACCGGATCTTTTCGGCGCGCTGGCGGGCTTCGGTCATTGACTTGCCCTGTGCGAGCTTTTCAATCTGTAGGTATGCCGAATTGTTTTCCGACTTCTGGATATGCAGGCGAACCTCATTTGAATAAATCAGTTCCTTGCCAGCCTCATCCTGCTCAAAGCGAAAATCCTCCTGCGAATCGACATTTTTTGCAAAATGGTCATTGTACCTGAAGCGGATTGAAAGGGTATCGCCCGCCGACACCTCAAGGGTTTCCCTGACCGATATTTTGCCTTCAAAAGCGATTTCGGCAGCCTGCTTCACCCCGATGCCAATCAGCAACCCGACCGAGATCAGCCACAGTGCCAATAGTGAATATTTGACCGGGTTCCCGATGGACTTGAGGTTGTTTACCAAAAGTTTCAGGCCCAGGATGAACAGGAAGAAGAACGGGATACCAATGGCAAAGAAGCCCAGCAGCGCAATGATCCACAACGGGAAGTCAGTATAGTTCAAGGCGTTGGTATAGTTGTGCCAGGGCAAATCGCCCATTGAAGTGGAACCCACTGTAAACAGGGCAATGATCATTCCCGCAAGCGATACCACAGAGAAGACCACGATCAGCGCACCCAGGATCTTCGCGAAGACCTTGAAGACGGCCATAAAGGCATCCCCCAGGTTACCCGCGAGGCGCCCCGCCCCGGTGCGCACCTGATTTCCCGTGCGCTCAAAATTTGCGTTCCTGAATTTGTCGGAAAGGTTTTCATATTCTTCCCTCACCTTGCGTTCAATATTGGAAATGGTAACCGGCTCACCGGTCATTTCCAGTTTTTCAGAGGTGGTGATCGCGGCCGGGGTCACTATCCACAACACGATGTACGCCACCACTCCGGCGCCAAATCCGGCAAAGACGAATACCAAAAACAGGATCTTGAGCCAAACCGAATCTATCCCAAAGTAATGTCCCAATCCGGTCGCCACGCCGCCCAGCATTCCTTTCTCGGTATCGCGGTAGAGTTTTTTACTGCGTTTGCGGCCGTCGTAGGCAGGGATTCCCTGGGCCGGGTTGCCGGGTTCGTCTTCAATGCGGTAATCTTCAGGCTGGCCCATCACGGCAATGATCTCGTCCAGTTCCCTGAGGTTTATGACCTGTTTTTCACTGGTGTGCTTTTCGCTGATGAGTTCGGCGATCCGCATCTCAATGTCCTTGATGATCTCATCCTGTCCCGTCGAATTTGACAGCGATCGTTTGATGGCATCAAAGTAACGGGTAAGTTTTTGGTAGGCGTCTTCATCAATGTGGAAGAACATTCCGCCTAAATTTATGTTTACTGTTTTGTTCATGACGCTTAGTTTTGGTTTTCGTTGGTTTGATTCCCGGGTTGGGTGATGATGTTTACGGCATCTGACAGTTCACGCCAGGTTGCGTTAAGCTCGGTCAGAAAGGTTTTCCCGATTTCAGTAAGCCCGTAGTATTTGCGAGGTGGCCCTGAAGTCGATTCTTCCCAACGGTAATTGAGCAATCCGTCGTTTTTGAGCCTTGTGAGCAAAGGGTAAACCGTACCTTCCACCACAAGCAGTTTCGCATTTTTCAGCGTGTCCAGGATTTCTGAAGTATAGGCGTCCTTTTCCTTTAGCACCGACAGGATACAGAACTCCAACACGCCTTTGCGCATCTGGGCTTTTGTGTTTTCAATATTCATAACTTCATTTCGTTTATTAATAAATTAGGGCATGTACTGCGACGGTGGACGGCGATCCGGCCATGGCCTTGCCGTGTGATCCGATGCAGGTGATTTTTGCCGATTCGTCAGCATCGGCGTTTAATTTTCCCAGTGTATTCACCGTAACGTCTGATTTGCCAAACGCATTTACCGAGGTCCGGGCCGAAATCAGGTTCCGGGCCAAACAAAGCGATTGTCCGCGCGTGTCAAGCGTTGTAAGGTTGCTTTTTCCCGAGAGGCACGCTTTGGATTTTCCTCCAAATTTTCCGTTGAACGAATCTGTATTGAGC
>JAEZGB010000134.1 GCA_023437485.1 Bacteroidota bacterium | reverse complement strand
TTGGCGGGGTACACATCGTAGTGTTGGTATACAATACCTGACCCTGCATACCCGATCCTGGTGCATGAGTAAATAAGACTTCTCCCAGGAAACTTGTGATTGAAATACCGACTTCTCCGGCAAACGAACCACCGGTGTTCCATGTAAGTGTGAACGGAACGCCATCACATAGCGGCACTTGCACCGTTATTGGCCCGGATCCGGTAGTGAAAGTTGAACCGATAGTCTGAATCGGAATCCCATTTTGTGAAATGGTCATGGTGTTGCCGTTCCATCCGTCGCCAAATGAATCGGTCATTACAAACGAATACAGACACTGGTTCTCCGGCATACAGATAGTCGTATTGAAATTAAGCGGTCCTGCCCAGGTGCTTATATCGCTATCCGAACAAAAAGCCCTAATGTAGAATTGATACGCCACTCCGGGGTTAAGTCCTGTCATGGTATACGGATTTTCAGTAACCTCGGTCCATCCTGTTGTACCTGCCGTTGGTGCAGGCGAACCTGCCGGCAAGGCGAGAACATGCCAGGTTGTTTCAGTGGCACCTGCAGTCCAGCTAAAGGTAGCCGTTGTCATGGTAATGCCCGTCACGTTAAGGGCAGTCGGCTTGGGACAGGTTGGAAGCGTAGTGAATGGCGGGCTTACTGCCGACCACGGGTTATCCCCTCCTCCGGCGCACACGGCCCGAACGTAGTATACGTATTGTGTATCTGGATTTAGCCCACTGATGGTATACGGGTTGTCAGTTGTATTAGCGGTTGGAACCGTTGCCCCAGTTGGCGCAGGTGATCCGGCTGGCACGGCATAAATATCCCATGAAAGCGGAGCCGGTCCATTTGGTGTCCATGCGAGTGTAGCACCAAAGGTAGTGACGTTTGAAACCGTAAGGTTGGTTGGGGGCAAACACAATGGGTTGTCACAATCAACCATTCCGGTGTAAAGAGTAGAGTTTTGTGATCCGGTACCAGAGGGCTTAATAAAAATGGTTTGGCCGAAAGAATTCACAATCGAAACTCCCACCTCGCCGGCAAAAGACCCGCCCGAATTCCAGAACAAGCTAAACGGCACTCCGTCGCATAGGGCGACCTGAACGGTAACCGGTCCATTGCCGGTTGTGAAACCAGGCCCGATCGTAGCAACGGTAACCCCGTTTTGGATTACGTTCATCGTGTTGCCGTTCCATCCATCTCCCCAGCTGTCAGTCATCACGAATGAATAAAGACATTGCTCAGATGGATCACAGATAGTGGTGTTAAAGTTGACCGGTCCGGCCCATGTTGAAATATCAGTATCCGAACATACCGCACGAACATAATAGCTGTAAGCCGTGCCCGCGGTCAATCCAGTAAGGACGAACGGGTTAGTTGGTGCTGCGGTCCAACCCGTAGTTCCTGCCGTTGGCGCCGG
Source organism: Bacteroidota bacterium (assembly GCA_023437485.1). Taxonomy (GTDB): domain Bacteria; phylum Bacteroidota; class Bacteroidia; order Flavobacteriales; family Flavobacteriaceae; genus Flavobacterium. Next base: position 8,746 of record JAEZGB010000134.1, on the reverse strand, counting down.
TGATCCCGCAGGAAGCGCAATTACTTGCCAGGCAGTTTCAGTTCCCCCGGCAGTCCAGGCAAGCTCAACTGTTGTCTGGCTCATATTTGTCGCTGTTAGCAACGTAGGCTTTGGACAGGTTGGAAGCGTTGTAAAGTTAGATGATGCAACTGACCACGGATTGGTTCCGCCGCCTGCACACACCGCACGTACATAATAGGTGTAAGTCGTTTCAGGGTTTAATCCTGAAATGGTGTACGGGTTGTTGGTTGTAGTTGCAGTAGGTGTTGTTCCGGCTGTTGGTGCAGGTGAACCGGCAGGAACAGCGTAGATTTCCCATGATAATGGCGCCGGTCCGTTAGGGGTCCAGGCCAATGTTGCGCCAAATGTTGTGATATTGGAAACCGTAAGGTTTGTCGGAGGCAGGCAAAGCGGGCTGTTGCAATCAACTGTTCCGTTAAACAGCGTTGTGTTTTGTGCGCCAGTACCCGGATTTTTAACGTAGATAACCTGTCCGAATGAATTCACCACAGACACGCCAACTTCACCCGCCCATGAACCTCCGGCGTTCCAGAACAGCGTGAACGGGCCATCGCACAACGGAACGTTCACCGTCAAGGGGCCGGCACCAGTTGTAAGCGCAAGGGTTTGAACAGTTGTGCCGTTTTGAATGACGGCCATCGTATTTCCATTCCATCCGTCGCCAAAACTATCGGTCAGGACAAACTGGTAATTACATCCAACTTCGCAGGTGGTCGTATTGAAAAGATAGGGCCCCGCCCAAGGGCTGAAAGTTCCATCGCCACAGTCGGCGCGTACCCAATACTGATATTGGCCCAATGCCAGTGGTGTACCATCAAGCGTTGAATTTACACTGACATTTGAATTGGTCGATGTGGTGATTCCATTACCTGCGGGCACTACGGCACCTGCAGTTTGTACGGCATACTGCCATGAGGTTGCTCCACCGGGGTTGCCCCATGAAAGGTTGGCGCTGAATACGCCTCCGGTCTCACCGGTACCCACGGCCGTGAGGTTATTTGGAGCGGCGCAGTTCAATTGTTGGATCACGAGGGTGAATGGAACTGTTTGCGAAGTCGAGCTCGACGACACAACTATAATATATTGTGTTCCCGCAGTCACCGCCAGACTTGGAATTTCCCGGATAGTATTGGTGTTGTTGGCCACACCTGCCAAACAGGTTACACCCACATTGGCGCATCCCTGATACACAAAAATACTTGAACCGTTAGAGGCCGAACTAAGCGTAATATTTACCGCGCCGTTAAAGGTTGGCGTAAAGGAATAAAAAGCGTCATTCCCCGCCATATAATTGGTAGTACCGCCGGCACATGCTGACGGCTGGGGCACGTCGGTGGTGTCGCCAAAAGCCGAAGTGTTGGTCGTAGTACTGAATGGCAATCCTGAAATCACCAGGGGCGAAGCACAGGAAAGTCCAGGGGTTTGCGTGGTAAAACTAAAAGGTTCTGACCACTCGCTTGAAAGGTCGCCAGGGCAAATTGCACGAACCCTGTATTGGTATCCCGTCGATGGCGTAAATGCCACTCCGCCGGGAAGCGTGGTGGTGGCTACATACGGATTGCTGGTTACCAGGGTCCCGGTACCTGAAAAAGTTCCGATGGCCGGCACAATTTCAATTTCCCATTGTGTTCCGCCGGGATTGTTCCATGAAAGTGATGCCGATGTCTGCGTGATCAATCCTGCGGCAAGCCCTGTGGGAACGTTGCATTCAACGGCTACCCGAACCAGGTCTACCAGCCAGCGGTCGCCACTAAGTGCGGTTCCCGTCTGAGGGTATTCCATTACAAAGGCAATGTAAACGGATTGCCCGGCATATGCACCCAAATCAACAATCTTTTCCTCATACACATTAAAAGTAGCCGTCAGCTGATCCTCGCTCCATTGCTGGATCAAGGTGTAGGCCGATGGATCATTTTGTGCCGATGTGGCAGGCGCGACCATTATCTTGTAAATGGTTCCCTGGTCGCCGTTGATGGTTGTCCGCGTAAAGAAGCGGAATTCGCCATTGGCTGGTACCGTAACGGCCGGGGTTGCAAGGTAATCGCGCGATGTGTTCCCGATCCCGATGTTTTCACGGTTCATGAAAGCAGCCCTTGTGCCTTCATATACCGTCGGAGGAGTTGTCACTGCCGTATTCACATTCCAGTGCTGCCCCACTCCCACACCATTGTCAAACACGCCCCATGTCCCTGAATTCAGCACCCACTGGTCTGTTGCAAGGTCTGGAACCGTCGATCCCTCAAAGCCCTCATTCAGCACCACTTGTGAGTAACCTGCCAGAGAAAGCAGGAACATGAGCAGTAGAGTAATTTTTTTCATAACGAGTGTAATTGATGGAAAAATAATTGTGTTAAAATTAGGTTTCCAAATTTAACAAAAATTCTGTAAGTGCTTCGTTAAAGTAAATATTTAACGATTGTGCTAATCAGGGAGTCTTTTTGAAGAAATTTTTATGATATGGAAATCCGTATTTTTGTTGTAGATTAAATTCTATGTTAGAAAAGACCACGCACCATCTGGAAAAAACCGTTTTGGTAGGAATTGTAACACAAAACCAATCGGAGGACAAGTTGCGCGAATACCTGGATGAACTTGAGTTCCTGACCTTTACCGCAGGTGGTGAGGTTGTCAGGCGGTTTTCGCAAAAACTGGATAAGCCCAATCCCAAAACGTTTTTGGGTACGGGGAAAATGGAGGAAATTGAGCAATATATCCGCGCAAATAATATCGCCACTGTAATTTTTGACGATGAACTTTCGCCTTCCCAACAAAAAAACATTGGGAAAATCCTTGATTGCAAAGTCCTGGACCGGACAAATTTGATTCTGGATATCTTTGCCCAGCGGGCTGAAACCTCATATGCCCGCACGCAAGTTGAACTCGCGCAGTATCAATATCTATTGCCAAGGTTAACGGGAATGTGGACCCACCTCGAACGCCAAAAAGGAGGGATCGGGCTTCGGGGCCCGGGCGAAACCGAGATTGAAACTGACCGCCGAATCGTTCGAGACCGCATCTCGCTTCTCAAGGAAAAACTAAAAACCATTGACCGACAGATGTCAGTCCAGCGGGGTAACCGGGGCGCAATGGTTCGCGTGGCCCTTATTGGTTACACCAACGTCGGAAAATCGACTTTGATGAACGCGATAAGCAAAAGTGAAGTGTTCGTAGAAAACAAGCTTTTTGCAACCCTAGACACTACCGTCAGGAAGGTGGTTATCAAGAATTTACCATTTCTTTTGTCAGACACCGTCGGTTTTATCCGAAAATTGCCCACGCAGCTAGTTGAATCTTTCAAAGGCACTTTGGACGAGGTCAGGGAAGCTGATTTGCTGTTGCACGTGGTAGATATTTCGCATCCCGAATTTGAAGACCATATTGAATCGGTCAACCAGATTTTGCAGGATATCAAGAGCCACGACAAGCCGGTGCTGATGATCTTTAATAAAATCGACGCTTATCGCCCGCAGCACATTGACGAGGACGACCTCATCACCGAGCGCACTAAAAAGCACTATTCACTGGATCAATGGAAGCAAACCTGGATGGGGACCGTGGGTGAAAACAACGCACTGTTCATTTCGGCCAAAAACAAGGAGAATTTTGAGGAGTTCCGAAAGCGCGTTTATGAAGCCGTCCGCCAAATCCACATTACCCGGTTTCCGTACAACAATTTTCTTTATCCCGATTACGATCAGGCCGCCGATCCCGAATCCTAGAAATCGTAATGGGCGCCAACTCCAAACACCTGGCGGACCTGGAATCCGCGAAAGGCGTTGTCGTCATAAATCGTTTGGAAGTTGATGTTGGTGGTCAGGAAACGATTGATTTTCATGACCACGTTTAGCTGGTAGTCCAGGTCCACATTTTGCGGATCTTCCAGATAATTTGAATACAGGTTCAGAATGTTTTCAAGCGACACATTGGCCACAAGCCCAAATTTGTAGTACGCCGATGCGTTGAAACCCAACTCATACCGGATTGATTCGCCCTCCCCGACCCCGAAGTAAGCATCGTCAGGAAGCGTGAAATCCTTATCGACAATGGTTAACTTAGACGTTGCAGGGGCAAAGTTCACTTTTAAATTGTCATTTTGTTTCCAGAGCACGCCGGGCCCGAATGAGAGATAGGCAGGCGAGAAAATATTGGTGTACTGCGTGCGGACTTCGGCGCCGTTTTCATCGATGGAATAATTGTAACCCTTTGTAAATTGCGTCTTGAAATTCAAAAATGCCGAATAATACCATTTGGCATCAGGTTGCATCTGTTTACCCAAAAGCGAGTTGAATTCAAAACGGTCGTCGGTTTTTTTGGCAAATGAACTCGTCCGGGTCTTGACCAGCCCGTAAGAAGCGATGACTTTGTTGTCCCATGCCCACAATCCCTGCTTGTAATTGAAGTCGTAATTTAGGCCAAGGTTTCCCGAGATGTTGTTCTCGCCGCCTGCCAGCCAATTATCAAATGTAGACTGGTTGAACAGTACCGAGGCCGTGCCCTTCTTTTTCCAGGGGCCGATGGTGTCGGTTACAATGGGTTCCTGAGCGCTCACGGACAACGTTCCGAGGACAAGGCAAATTAAGGTAATTGCTTTTTTCATGGGTTCCAGGTTTATGTAAAGGTAAAAATAGTTTCCTACCGACGTTTGTACAGCGGTACTGCCGAACACGCTTCGCCATACATGATGCTTCTGGCTACCGGCTGAAGGAATTGTGCCACAAGCAGGTAAGCGTTTTCAGGGACCGGATGCCTTGAACATCCTTTAATGATCACGGGCTTGTCCCTATACGGTTCAAAATCCAGTGACGGAAGCAATTCGGCGTAAAAAAGTTGGTCCAAATCCGACGCGCGCCCGCTAAATACACGCCGGGCAAAAGGCGCCGCGTGCATCGAAACCAACAGCGATGCCCATCCGGGCAGGATTGCGTCGGTACTGCAAAAGACACCCACGATCGCACCTTCATATTGCGACCAATCGTGCTCCCTGAGTGCCTGCCGGAATTCCCTTTCGCGTAGCACAAAACCATCGGCAAGCCATTGCGCCATGTCAATTTCGTGACGCGCGCCCAGCGGATAGTAATCCTCGAGATCAAAAACCTCAAGGGCGCTTTCGGCAACGCGGTTTACAATCCCGTCTTCCATTATAACATCCCAAGTTCGAGTTTTGCCTCTTCGCTCATCAGGTCTTTGCTCCATGGCGGATCAAAAGTGATTTCCACTTCAACATCCTTGATGCCTTCAATCTTCCTCACCTTATCTTCAACCTCGCGCGGAAGCGATTCGGCTACCGGACAGTTTGGCGATGTAAGGGTCATCAGGATCTTCACCTCGTAATCAGTGTTGACCATAACATCGTAAATCAGTCCGAGTTCGTAAATATCCACGGGGATTTCCGGATCATAGATCCCTTTCAAAACCTTTACGATTTGTTCCCCAAGAGCGTTTGTGTCAATTTCCTGTTCCATATCAATTCTTGGCGGCATAAGCCAGCGCATACATTTTAATTTGTTTAATCATTGAGACCAGCCCGTTGGCGCGCGTTGGCGAGAGATGGTCCTTTAGCCCAATTTCATTTATAAACTCCGTGTCGGCATCCAGAATATCCTGCGGCGATTGGTTGGAAAAGGCGCGTATCAGGATCGCGATGATGCCTTTGGTAATAATGGCGTCGCTATCGGCGGTGAAAACGATTTTTCCGTCCTGCTGTCCGGCATGCAGCCATACTTTGGATTGGCAGCCTTTGATGAGATTATCGTCGGTTTTGTATTTTTGGTCAATCAGCGGAAGCGACTTTCCCAAATCAATGATGTACTGGAAACGTTCGTCCCAATCGTCAAACATTGAAAATTCGTCAACAATCTCCTCCTGGATATTCTTAATGTTCATTATTCTTCCTTTACTAATGCGAGCACGCGGTTTACCAGTTCACTGATTTCGGCAGGCGGTTCACCGTGGTCAAAATCGGTAGTTTCATACGTGGCGCCGTTGTGGGTTACGGTCAGTTTGGCGATGGCGGCCCCGTCATAAAACCGCTTTTCAGTGGGTGGTTTCAAGTTGGGCAGGTTTTCGGGCTTGATCTTTTGGAAGGCCGATACCAGGGTTTTCCAATCACTGTCGCCAATAGATTGCAATTGCGGTTTGTCATTTCCATTGCGGTCACGCGAAACACTGAATTTTTTGTCCTGCACCGTGATTTTTTGATAGAACCCGCGCGAATACGCCGAATACTCAATTGGGGTATCCTTCATTTGTGACGAATCTTCGCAACCGCGTTGGGTAAGGATCGCCAGGAGTATGATGGCTATAACTTTCATTTGCTGTTGTATTAAACTTGAACGCCCGAAGTTACGAAATCGCGCCTTGAAATGCTATGACAACATGGTTTTGGCCTTGACAAGTGCCGATGCAAGACGGTCAATTTCCTCTTTGGTATTGTAAAACGAAAATGATGCGCGCACCGTTCCGACAATCTTGCAAAAAGTCATAATGGGCTGCGCGCAATGGTGCCCCGTCCTGACGGCAATGCCCTGACGGTCAACAATGGTTCCCACATCGTACGGATGCAACTCACCGATGTTAAACGAAATCACTGACGCCTTTTGCGGCGAGGTTCCCCAAATCTTCAATCCGTCGATTTCGAGAAGTTTATGAGTTCCGTACTCCAGCAATTCGTTTTCATAGGCCATGATATTTTCAAAGCCGATGCCGTTCAGGTAATCGATTGCGGCGCCAAAGGCGATACCGTCGGCAATGTTGGGCGTTCCGGCCTCAAACTTGTGCGGCAAGTCGGCGTAGGTGGACTTTTCAAACGATACTTCTTTGATCATCTCTCCCCCGCCCTGATACGGCGGCAACTTCTCGAGCCATTCTTCTTTCCCGAATAAAATCCCCACACCGGTTGGCCCGCACATCTTGTGTGCCGAGAAGCAATAGAAATCGCAATCCAGGGCCTGTACATCGGGCCTGAGGTGCGGGGTAGCCTGCGCGCCGTCAATCAATATGGCAGCACCAACTTCGTGCGCTTTTTGGATCATGAATTCGATGGGGTTCACCGTGCCCAGCGCATTGGAAACGTGGTTGACCGCGACGATTTTTGTTTTTTCCGAAAGAAGGCTTACGTAGCTTTCCATATCCAGCACGCCATCCAGGTTCATCGGGATGACTTTCAATGTGGCACCTGAGCGCTCGCAGGCAAACTGCCAGGGAACAATGTTGGAATGGTGCTCAAGTGCCGATACGATGACCTCATCGCCGGATTTAAGCATTGTTCCGAATCCAGAAGCTACCAGGTTTACGGCATGCGTGGTCCCTGAGGTAAAGATTATTTCATGCGGTTGGGCCGCGTTGATATGGGCCCGGATCTTCTCGCGCGATTGCTCATAGGCATCAGTGGCGAGCTGGCTTAGCGTATGGACACCCCGGTGGATGTTGGCGTTGATTTCACGGTAATATTGTGAAAGCGCATTGATCACGGCCAGAGGTTTCTGGCTGGTGGCGCCATTGTCAAAATAGACCAGGGGTTTACCGTTAATCTCGCGGGAAAGAATCGGGAAGTCTTTGCGGATGTCGTGTACGTTGAACAAGGTAAAAATGGTTTGTGCAAAAATACGGCTTTATAACAGCGTCTTGACTGGTCCAAATCAAAAAAGTACACAATAATGTAAATGCATTGAAATAAAATGTATATTTGTCTTATGTATAATAAAGATCTAACCAAAGGAACCTTGCTTCCCATTATTCTGAAATTGCTCAGCAACCAGAAAATGTACGGCTACGAGATTACTCAGAGAGTGCGGGAACTGACTGCCGACAAGATCGACATTTCAGAAGGCGCCCTGTACCCTATTTTGCACAAGCTGGAGGCCGACGGCATACTGGAAACTGAAAGCGTTTTTATAGGAAAGCGGGTCCGGAAATACTACAGCGTTACCGAGACGGGCAAAGAGGATGCGGCCAACCGGATCGCCGAACTCAATGACTTTATCAGGACTTTGCAGCTAATCTTAAATCCAAACCCTGCGTTGCCGTGAATTTGACCGAGGAACAGATTGACCGGATTGAAGCGCTGCTCGTGGCCTCAGGCGTGGATTGCACCGCCCTGCGCGCCGATTTGCTCGATCACATCTGTTCCGATATTGAATCTGCCGATGACGATTTTGAAACAGCACTGGCAATGGCGATGAAAAAATTCGGCGGAGTGGCGGCAATGGGTTTTTTGCAAAGGCAAACCCGGGTAGCCTTGCAGCACCGGGAGAAAGTAAAATTGAGGCAGGCCGTTCACCGGCTCAGAAACGGCTTTTGGTTTTTTGCGATTCTGGCAGCGATGTTCAAAATGATGCATTGGCCCATGGGAAATGCCCTGTTGACGATCTCAGTCGCGACGGGAATCGGGCTGCTGGTCGCGGCGATGTACAAACGAAGCCGGTATGCCAAAATGGAAAAATTAACCACTTAAATAACTAATCATGAAAAATTCGTTTTATGCACTGGCTTATGCAGTCGCAGTCATGCTGAGCACCGGATTCCTTTTTAAATTGATGCACTGGCCAGGGGCGAGCATCTTATTAATATTGGGCGTAGTACTATTGAATGTCGCGGTTTTGCCGATGTGGTTTTTCGGAAAAAAAAGGGGAGCCTAGTTCTTTGGCGCGGCCAATGTTAAGTGATCAAACCCTCTGAATTGGAGGGTTTTTGGCGAAAGACGCCTGCCATAGCCCCGATCGCAGCG
>JAEZGB010000104.1 GCA_023437485.1 Bacteroidota bacterium | reverse complement strand
CACTGATTTCGGATACCAGAACTTTGACCTTGCCAAGCCCCGGACAGTGGATTACGAGTAGTTTAAATACGTTTTTGCGTTAGGTGCACTGAGATGGTTTTCTTATATTTAAGAAGCCAAAAAACATAAAATGCAATGAACAAAAAAGGACCGATCCTGGTTATTGATGATGACCGCGATGACCGCGACATCATGGCCGAAGTTTTCAAAAAACTAAATTATCCCAATAAAGTACTCTATTTTGCCAATGGCGATGAAGCCCACCAATATCTGCTTGCCACCGACGAATTGTCGTTTATGATCCTTTCGGATGTAAATATGCCAAAAATGTCCGGATTGGAACTTCGGGCAGCCATCCAGGCAAACCCGAGCCTAAAGATGAAAAGCATTCCCTTTATTTTCTTTACAACGGCGACCACCAAGAAAGCGGTAATTGAAGCTTACGAACTTTCGGTGCAAGGGTTGTTCATTAAGCCCAGCAGTTTCCGCGATCTGGAAAACCTTTTGCAGAAGATTATCGACTATTGGCGCGATTGTAAGGCACCGGCAGACTTTCCGTGAATCGTGGAAGATTTTAACTAAATTGTGTAAGGTGGTTTTTGACAGAAATTTCCAACTTTATTTCACTTAAACACAAAATCTTACACCATGAAAAAATCATTCCTTTGCCTTTTGATTGCCGTGTTTACACTGGCTACACCTACTGCATTGAGCGCGCGGGAAAGCGATCCTGTAACCCCTGCCAAGGAAAAAGAAATGCCGGAGCGAGTGCGTACCCTGCTTAACCGGCTCCATGAAATTAAAGACATGGATCACTCTTAGCTTACCAAAGCTGAACGCAAAGAATTGCGAAGCGAGGTTAAATCAATCAAAGCCGAACTAAGCCGCACCAGCAATGGAATTTATCTTTCGATCGGAGCGATCATTATTATCATCTTGTTGTTAATCCTTATCCTGTAAACCATGAACGTAAAAAGAGTTTTCGGCACCGTCTTGACAATCCTGGGGATTGTAGGACTCATTTACGCCGCTTTCATGTTCATGAATACCGGTGGCGGGGTTCAGGACATTAAAATCCTCGCAGTTTACGGTATTCTCGGCCTGATATTTTTTATTGCCGGAATCGGGTTGGTGCGCAATACCCAGGACAAACAAGCGTAATTTAATCTAACATGACTTAAAAGGAGGCCTTGAGCCTCCTTTTTTGTTAACGTTAATGTAATTAATCTAACAAACCGTGCATTTCGTCGATTGAAAATGGAAATATCACAACCACGACATAACTTTGCTGTGAATTATATAATGAGCGTGAAGAACCATGTAACAAACTTCTTACAGCGCTGTCGTTACTTTGTAGAGCTAAATGGAAAGAAACTAATCATGAAGTCAATAAAATATTCTCTGATCCTGATGATGACCATTGCCTGCACTAGTGCCTTTGGCCAATCAGCAGTAACGACCAAAAATATCCAGGAGATTTTAACCGAGGACGAACTCCCGGTGATAGGTGTACGTTATCACTATTACCCCAACCTCCAGGCCTACTACGACCTTCAACAAAGGGTGTATGTCTATCGTCAAAACGGGACTTGGGTTCGTGGCCCGCAAATCGCCTCCGGATACCGCGGTTACTCTGTAATGAATAATATTCGTGTGGACATTACCGATTATAATGGCGATGAACCGCAAACACGTTTTGAAATCCACAAGGAAAAACATCCTGCCAATTATTCGGCAAAACGCAAACCACCCAAAAAAGCCGATTCGCCCAAACTGGCATCAAACTAATCTTAACCCGCATCAGCGGGTTTTTTTATGCACAATGTAATAAACTTTATACACTATTTCTTATAAATTCACTCTAAACAAGTAATTCATCGATTATTTATTGCGTTTTATCGTCATTTTGGCGCTGGAGAAATAATTTTACCCAGTCGGAATTATTAACCAAATCATATTGTCATGAAATTACTTAAGACAATGGCGGTTATTTTCTTGATCTCTCCACTTACCGCCGCCGCGCAGGCTCAAACCAAAATCCTGCCGGTAAATCCCGAAACCAATTGTGAACTTCGGTATTACTATTATCCAAACCTCGGCGCTTACTATGATGCGAAGCAGGACAATTACCTGCTCTTTCAAAATGGCCAATGGACTGTTGCCGATGAAATTCCGAGCGGATTCCGCGGATATTCACTGTTCAACAAGATCAACGTGTCAATTCCCGATTATGACGAGGACGACATCACCCGGTTCATTGAAGATCACAAAAAAGCGTACCCCGTAAAATTCAGCAGCCGAAGCCGTGAAATTGCCTCGGCATCTACCGCGCGCAAATAGGCAAATGGCGTGAAATGATTATATTTGGCGCTCACCAAAAAGCCATGCGTAATATTTTCACTGCCGTAATCCTGCTCGTCGCTTCCTTTTGTACGGCACAGCCCTCAAAACCGAACTCGGCCGAAATCCACCAACAGATCCGCAAACTTAATTTTCTGGGCTCGGTGCTTTACGTTGCCGCGCATCCCGACGATGAGAATACCCGGCTGATTTCCTATCTGGTCAACAGTGTCAATGCGCGCACGGCCTATCTTTCGCTAACCCGCGGCGATGGTGGGCAAAATCTCATCGGGACCGAACTTCGCGAATTATTGGGCGTTATCCGCACTCAGGAACTAATCGAGGCAAGAAAAATTGATGGTGGCCAGCAGATGTTTTCCCGTGCCAATGACTTTGGTTATTCCAAAACGCCCGAAGAAACCTTGCGGATCTGGAATCGGGAGCAGGTCCTCTCTGACATGGTTTTGGCCATCCGGAAGTTCCGCCCCGATATTATCATCAACCGTTTTGACCATCGCACCTCGGGTACAACTCACGGGCATCATACCGCGTCGGCAAGATTAAGCCTGGAGGCGATGAAACTCGCCGCCGATTCAAGGCAATTTTCAGAGCACATTGACCAATGGCCCGCATGGCAACCGCAACGGGCGTTTTTCAATACCTCTTTCTGGTTTTATGGCGGTCGCGACAAATTTGAGAAAGCTGATAAATCGCATCTTTACCGAGTTCCGATAGGCGAATACTTCCCCGCCTTGGGGCTTTCCAATCCGGAAATCGCGGCGCTATCGCGCAGCCGGCACCAATCGCAGGGCTTTGGAAGCACCGGGACCCGGGGTGCCGAATGGGAATATCTGGAACACATTGCCGGCAGTGGGCCACAAACAGGAGAAAACATCTTTGAAGGCATTGACACTACATGGGGGCGTGTCAAAGGCGGTAAGGAAATCGGAAAACTGCTCGCGCAAGTTGAAAAGGATTTTGATTTTACCAATCCCGCGGCTAGTATCCCTGCACTTTTGCAGGCGTACAGGCTGATCCAGAAGCTCGAAGACCCGCATTGGCGTTCGGTCAAATCAGCCGAGGCGGCCAATATCATCGCATCGTGCGCGGGGCTGTTTTTGGAGGCAGTGGCTGATGTTCCCGACGCGACACCCGGCTCAACAATCAAGGTTTCCATCGAAGCCATAAACCGAAGCGCCGTGCCCGTAACGCTACAAAGCGCGGTCATTTTTCCCGGGGACAAGGAAATGACCAAGAATGTCACTCTTAAAGAAAACCAACTCCTGACCGCTTCCGACACCCTGTCCATTGCTCCCGGTTCAGCTTACACCCAACCCTATTGGTTGTCAAACCCCTACAGCGAGGGAATGTACAGTGTTCCAGACCCGGCCATGGTGAACCGTGCCGAGGCACCGCGCGAGATCAGGGCGCGCTTTACCGTTGCAATTGACAATACACCCATTGAATTTTGGCGGGAAGTCATTCACAAATACAACGATGATGTGCGGGGCGAAGTTTATGAACCATTCGATATTGTCCCGGAGGTTTCCATTTCGCCGATTGAAAAAGTCCACATTTTTACAAACAACGCCCGGACAATTGAGGTGCGAATAAAGGCAGGAAAATCATCGGTCTCCGGAACGGTCTCGCCAAAGGTTCCCCAGGGATGGAAAGTCACACCGCAATCGCATGCGTTCGATCTTCACACACGCGGGCAGGAAATAGTGGTGCAATTTGAGGCCTTCCCGCCCAAAACGGCATCCGAAGCCGTGGTGGGCTTTGAGGCTAATGTCGAAGGGAAAACCCTTGGATTTGAACAGGTGGATATCCGCTATGGTCACATTTCCAAACAAATGGTCCTTCGCCCCTCGGGAACCAAAGTGGTCAACCTGGACATACGTACCGGTGGCGAGAAAATCGCCTATATTATGGGCGCCGGCGATCAGGTCCCTGAAAGCTTGAGGCAAATGGGTTACCAGGTCCAGGTGATTGCGCCATCGCAAATCAGCCGCGAGTCATTGGCTGCGTTTGATGTGATCATGCTTGGTATCAGGGCCTACAATACGGTAAAGGAACTGACCGCGAGGCAACAATTATTGCTGGAACTCGTTCACGAGGGCAAAACCATGATCGTGCAATACAATACCCTTGGCGAATTGGTCACCGACCGCTTCTCACCGTATCGGCTAAAAATTTCGCGCGACCGCGTGACCGAAGAAGATGCGCAGGTTCGGTTCCTGGCGCCCGGCCACCGCGTCCTGAATTATCCCAATAAGATCACCGCCAGTGATTTCAAGGGCTGGAAGCAGGAACTGGGCCTGTATTTCCCATCGGAATGGGACAAGGCCTTCACGCCGGTGCTCTCGGCCAATGACACGGGCGAAAATCCCAAAAACGGAGGGTTACTGGTGGCAAAGTATGGAAAAGGTCATTACATTTATACCGGCCTGAGCTTTTTCAGGGAACTGCCCGAGGGAGTCCCCGGCGCGTTCAGGCTAATGGCAAACCTTATTTCCGTGGGCAAATGACCGATACTGGAAAAAAACCGAGCTGGAAAAAGAGCTACACCTGGGTGTTGGTGGCCAATGCACTGTACATTATGCTTTTCTGCCTTCTGATGCAACTCTTCTCCTGATGCACCATATTGATTGGATCATTTTACTGGCCACATTGTTGTTCATCGTCATTTACGGTGTCGCAAAAACGCGCGGCAGCAAAAACGTCGAAGACTTCATTCTGGGCAACAACCAGACACCGTGGTTTATGGTGGGTTTATCAGTGATGGCAACCCAGGCCAGCGCGATCACCTTTCTCTCCACTCCCGGACAGGCCTTTCACGACGGAATGGGTTTTGTCCAGTTCTATTTTGGACTGCCCATCGCCATGGTGGTCATCAGCCTCACCTTTATTCCGATTTTCCACAGGCTCAAGGTTTTTACCGCTTATGAATACCTTGAAGACCGTTTTGACCTCAAGACCCGCTCGCTGGCCTCAATCCTTTTCCTGGTACAACGCGGCCTGGGAACCGGCCTGACCATCTACGCGCCCTCGATCATCCTCTCGTCAATTTTGGGTTGGAACCTGACACTGCTGAACATCGCCATTGGGATCCTGGTGATCATCTACACATTTTCGGGCGGAACCAAAGCGGTGAACGTCACCCAAAAACAACAAATGTTCGTGATTATGTCGGGGATGTTTGTAACCTTTTTCCTAATCCTGCACTACCTGCCCAATGATATGACTTTCTCCAACGCACTGCACATTGCAGGGGCGAACGACAAGATGACCATTGTGGATTTTTCAATGAATCCTGAAACGCGTTACACCTTTTGGAGCGGGATTACCGGCGGATTTTTCCTTGCCCTCTCCTACTTTGGCACCGATCAGTCACAGGTGGGCCGCTATCTTTCTGGCAAATCTGTCCGAGAAAGCCAGATGGGCCTTATCATGAATGGCTTCCTAAAAGTCCCGATGCAGTTTTTTATCCTGCTTACGGGCGTCATGGTTTTTGTCTTTTTTCAATTCAACCCCGTGCCGCTCAACTTTAATCCGAACAATAAAATTGTTGTGGAAAAAAGCGCATACAAAGAGCAGTACAATGAATTGGAACGGCAACTGGGCGACCTTTATGAAGAAAAAAAGGAAATCAACCTTTTGTACATTGATCACCTCAACCAAAATTACGACAACCCGATCCTGCGCAAACAAATGATGGCACTCTCGGCCAAGGAGCGCGACCTGCGCGACCGGGCCAAGGAACTCATCAAAAGTGCGAATGACAAGGCCGAGATAAATGACAAGGATTATGTCTTTATCCACTTTATCCTGCACTATCTTCCGCACGGACTGGTCGGGCTTTTGGTGGCGGTGATCCTTTCGGCGGCGATGTCATCATCGGCCTCGGGACTTAACGCGTTGGCATCGACTACGGCAATCGACATCTACAAACGAAACCTCCGCAGCGAAAAATCGGAAAAACACTTTGTAAATGCCAGCAAGTTCTTTACCCTTGTCTGGGGCGTGATCGCAATCCTTTTTGCGTGCGTGGGAACCTTGTTTGAAAACCTGATTCAGCTGGTAAACATCGTGGGATCCATTTTTTACGGAACGGTCCTGGGAATTTTTCTGGTAGGTTTTTACATCAAGTATGTAAAGGCAGGCCCGATATTTTGGGGCGCGGTGGTCTCGCAATTGACCATTTTTTACATTTACTACCTGGATGTGGTAAGTTTTCTTTGGCTGAATTTTATCGGTGCGATGCTTACCATCTTGCTATCGGTGATGTTGCAAATGGTATGGCCGGGGAGGAAAAAACCGGCAGTTGATAAATAGAAAAAGGCACCCGAAAGTGCCTTCTGTCATTTAAATTGGGTTACTTTGACGGTAAATCGTACTCTCGCCTGGAAGGATTTACCATTCGCGACGCTTTATTTACTCCACTCGGCAATTGAGTCCTGGTTCATCTTGACATAATCGGCGTTGTTGGCTTTTTGTGCTGCCGATAGCGAGATTTTTGCGGTCTCGATGGCCCCTTTCTTGTCGCCCATTCTTGCCTGGATCAAAGACTTTTGACGCGTGTACCAAAACGGTTTGTCAGGATTAAGTTCAATGGCCTTGTTCACGTACTCCAATGCTCGCTTCATGTCCTGGTTGGACTGATAAAAATACTGAGCCGACGAGAAATAATCGCCCGCCGATGGGCCTGCCAATACTTTCTCAATACTGGCCAGGGCCGCTTTTTGAGTAGGGACTTCAAAACGCACCGGAATCAGGGTCTTTTCCCACATGATTTCCAAATGCGCGAAATTATTGTCCAGGTTGTTCAGTCCAATGGTAAATGATTCAACATTGCGGGTAAGCATCTCTGGCTTTACTGATGTGCGAATCCCCACTTTTGATTCTTCCCACTTTTCGGGAATTCCCCAATTATTGGTATCGCTGTAAAATACTACTTCCCAATTATCGGCCTTTGGCGTCGTAAAAATGGCGTATTTGCCCTTTTTGAGCGTTTTGCCGTCAATGGTCACATCTTCACTGAATGAAACGGTTGAATTCGCGTTTGCACCCGTGCGCCACATCTTGCCAAAAGGCACCAAATCGCCAAAGATGGTACGTCCTTTCATACTTGGGCGGTAATACTCGATTTCCACTTCAGTGAGCCCCACCATTTGCTTAAGCGTTGCCTTTGGGCTGGGTTGCGGCGTGCGTACCTGGGCAGATGACGCCGCCACGAATAACAATACGGCGGCCGTTATCAATTTTTTCATAGATCAAAAAATTTAGTTAGTCCTCAAATTTACAAAACCGTGGTGATTTGGAAGCCATCATTCAACGATAAAAGTAAAATTTTGTTTAACGTTATTACCGGTATTATTAAACAGTATATCTTTGTGGTATGTATATTAAACACGTCAAACAGTTTCTGCCCGTATCTATTGAGCAAGCCTGGAAATTTCTGTCAAATCTTTCAAACCTGGCACTGATCACACCACCGTCGATGGGATTTGAAACCCTTTCGGGCGATGACCGCGGCATATTTCCCGGACAGGTGATTGTTTACAACATCAAACCGATTTTTGGAATTCGGATGCGGTGGGTCACTGAAATTACGCATGTAATCCAGGGCCGTTACTTTGTTGATGAACAGCGTTTTGGCCCGTATGCATTTTGGCACCACAAACATTTTTTACGCGAAGTGGATGGCGGGGTGGAAATGGAAGACCTGATCCACTACAAATTGCCCATGGGTATCTTGGGCAGGATGTTTCACGGGTTTTTGGTAAAACCGAAGCTGGATGAAATTTTTGACTACCGCCAAAAGGTCCTGGAGGAAACTTTTAAACCGCACAAATAACCTTAACTACCTTTCAAAGTTATGGTAATCCATTGGTTCAGGAGGGATCTTCGCCTCCACGACAATACAGCACTGGCAGCCGCGGCCGCATCGGGCAACCCGGTCTTGCCCTTGTTTATCTTTGACGACGAAATCCTGGCCGAGCTTCCCGCCGCCGACCCCCGGGTAAATTTCATATACGGGCAACTGCGGCTGATTGATGAGGCCATAAAAGCTCAGGGCGGTGGCCTGGCGGGCATCAAGGGTGACCCGGTCAAGGTATTTGAAGAATTGATCTCAAAATACCAAATTACCGCTGTGTATGCCAACGCTGACTACGAGCCGTATGCCAGATCGCGCGACACAGCCGTCAAAAAGCTGCTCGAAGCGGCCGGGATTGCCTTCCATCAGTTTCGGGACCACCTGATTTTTGAGCCCGGGGAAATCATTAAGCCAGATGGTTCGCCTTATATGGTATTTACCCCTTTCGCCCGGAAATGGACAACCATGTTTGATAAGGAGTTGGTGGCCCGGCCCAGGGAGCGCACCGTGCAATGGGCAGCGCACAGCCTTGCGTTTCCCAATCTGAATGACATCGGCTTCACGCCTTCGCCAATTTCCGTGCCCCCGCCAGACTTTACCGGGGAGTTGATTGAGCAATATGCGAATATCCGCGATTTTCCCGCCAGTATGACCTCCAGACTGGGGCCACACCTGAGGTTTGGTACCGTCAGCATCCGGGAGGCGGTGCGCAATGCGCGGGAATCGGCAACTGAAACATTTCTCAATGAACTGATCTGGAGGGAATTTTTTTCACATGTGCTTTGGCATTTCCCGGGAACGGTCCAAAACAGTTTCCGCCCTGAATATGACCGAATCAGATGGCGAAACGATGACGCCGAATTTGCCTTGTGGAAACAGGGAAAAACCGGGTATCCCCTGGTAGATGCGGGAATGCGCGAACTCAATCAAACGGGCTTTATGCACAACCGCGTGCGGATGGTCACGGCCAGTTTTCTCTGTAAGCATCTGCTGATTGACTGGCGCTGGGGCGAGGCGTATTTCGCGCTCAAATTGCTGGATTACGAGCAGGCCTCCAATGTAGGGAACTGGCAATGGGTGGCCGGGAGCGGGACTGATGCGGCTCCCTATTTCAGGATTTTCAATCCCGTCGAACAGGCCCGGAAATTTGACGGTCGGGCAGCCTATATCCGCAAATGGATCCCAGAATACGGAACGAGTCAATACCCTTTGCCAATGGTTGAACACCGGTTCGCCCGCACACGTTGCCTTGAGGCCTTCAAAAGGGCATTGACCTAGGCAAGATCGCGAATCGATTGAAACGAAAGTTCCGAAAAATTCCTGATGATTTTATCGGCTTGCGAGAGATCCTGCATCCTGGAGTTTTCGCTGTCATATCCAATGCAATACAGCCCTGCACCCTTGGCTGCGCGAATCCCGTTGGTCGAATCTTCAATGACGATACATTGATGCGAGGGATGGCCGGAAAGCTCGGTGGCGCGAACAAAAATGGCAGGATCGGGTTTGGAACGCGGGAACTCCTCACCGCTTACAATATGGCTAAAATACTGATGAAGCCCGAAGCGGCTGAAAATACGGTCAATGGTCACATGTGCCGATGACGAAGCCAGGATCAGGTTCATTCCGTTTTGGTGCAAATCCCGAATTAGATCTTCCACCCCGGGGAGCAGGCAAAGGTCTTCCTTGTTGTCAAAGGTCTCGTTAAAAATGGCGCGCTTGATGGATACCAGTTTTTCGACATCTTCCTCAAGGGCAAACCGCTCCTTCAGTTTTTGATAAATGTTTTTGGTCGAATTGCCGGTAAAGGTTGAATAGACCTGGTCTGAAACCACTATCCCCAGTTGGGCAAAGTGTTTTTGATAGGCGTAGTAATGCACGGGTTCGGTATCGACAATCACACCGTCCATATCAAAGATTACGGTGGTGATCATGATTGCGTTGGGGTTTCCCGATTTAACAAATACCGGATAGCCGTTTCGGCACAGTAGAGCCCAAAGAGGCCGGGCATGTAACTGCTGGTACCGTAAAACGACTTTTTAAAATTGCTGCCGTCGGTCATTCTCAGGCTGTTGGGGTCCTGCGGTTCGGACGAAAACACCACGCGGACACCTTTGTCGATTTTCTCCTTGCGGAGCCGCTTTTTAATGGTCTTGGCGAGGAAACAATTGTGGGTTGCGCTGATGTCGGCCACACGGACTTTTGAAGCATCCATTTTACCGCCCGCTCCCATGCTGCTAACAATCCTGACCTTTTTGCGCTTGGCCGCGGCAATCAAATTTACTTTGGGCGTCACGCTGTCAATGCAGTCCAGCACAAAATCGAATTCATTGGATACGATTTCATAAGCCCGCTCGGGCGAGAGGAATTCCTGCAAACCCACAAGCGATAGTTCCGGGTTGATGTCGAGCAATCTGTCGCCTATAACATCAATTTTAGGCTTGCCGACAGTGGAATGCAACGCGCAAAGTTGGCGGTTGATGTTGGTAATGTCCACCACATCGCCGTCGACGATGGTCATTTTGCCCACTCCGGCACGCACCAGGAATTCGGCGGCAAAAGAACCAACCCCTCCAAGTCCCACAACCAATATATTCGAGTTCCTGAGTTTTTCCAGCCCCTGCGTGGTGTAAAGCAGTTCGGCACGTTCAGTCCATTGAGCCATAATTGTAAAAGCGCCAAAATTCGCAATTTCAGGAGAGACTTTGTCCAAAAACAGTATTAAAATTTTGGGCGATGATTTTTTTGACCTCCTGAACGCGACCTCCCAAATACTGGGCAGCCTTGTCATAAACCTGTTCAATGGTTTCCTCGGCGGTATCGGTTTCCAGGAAAATGCGTTCGGGCGAAACGGACTTAAACGTCTCGCACAGCCCGGGATTGCGAAGTAAATACTTGCCAAAGGACAAATACAGCCCTTCGCCCTGCAATTGACGCGCCAGTTCCGGGCTTTTTGAAAACCCGTGGATCACAATCGGAATTTGCGGGTCCAGCTCGCGTTTAATCCGGATCAGGTCATCATAAGCGCCCACCAAATGCAGCACAAGAGGTTTGCCATGACGCATCGCGATCTCGATTTGCCTTCTAAAAACCGGTTCCTGCGAGGCCACCGGCGTCTCGATTTTGGAATCCAGCCCACAC
>JAEZGB010000088.1 GCA_023437485.1 Bacteroidota bacterium | reverse complement strand
AAGGCCAAAGATCTTGTCGGCGTTTCGCGTAAGGTCAATCCCAATACCGTTATCGCGGAAAATCAGTGTCACGTTGTTGCCTACTTCTTTTGACGAGATCTGGATTTTCAGCTTGCGGTTGGTGGCCCGGTACTTTATGGCATTGGTAAGCAGGTTGAGCAGAATGCTTTCCAGATATGCTTTGTTGATGTTGAGGATGGAAACCCTTTCCAACTCGATTTTGATGATGGGCTTGTGAAGGCTGATCAAAAAGCTGAGCTGATGGAAAACATTCTCAAACACGTCCTTGATCAGGACTTCCTCCTTTTGAATCGACGGATTGTCCTTAATAATAATTACCTTGACCAGGTCATTGATGGTCTCGTTGAGCAAGTGCGTCGATTTTGAAAAACCGTCCAGGATTTCCCGAAGCTCCTCGTTCTCTACCGGAATATCCTCCATCAGGTGCAATAGCCCGGTCAGGTTTGAAAGCGGCGCCCGGAAGTTGTGCGAGGTAATGTAGGAGAATTGTTTCAGGTCCTTGTTGTTCTGGGTCAGTTCGCGGATGAGTTGTTCCTTTTCCTTTTCCTGTTTCTTCTCTTCGGTGATGTCGCGTTGGATGGAAATCCAGTGCGAGTGTTCGCCCTCTTTGTTGGTGATGGGAATCATCGAAAAATTTACCCAATATTCCTCGCCTGACTTGCGAAAATTGAGCGTTTCAAATTTGTATTCCTTTTTGTGTTTAAGCGCTTCCGAGAGTTTGGTGATTTCATTGATCACTGACTTCTTGCCCATAAACACCGCCGGGGATTTGCCAATAACTTCCGATGCCTTGAAGCCCGTCATGTTGGTAAAGGCCGGATTGACGAAGACGATCTTGGGGATTCCACTGGATTTTCCGGCCTCGGTAATCACTACCGAATCTTTGGTTTGTGTCACCACGGTTTCAAGCAATTTGAGGCGTTGTTCTTCCTCCTTTTGCTTGGTCACGTCCTGCATCGCTCCGATCATCCTGATAGGTTTGCCCTCGCTGTCCTTGACCAGGAAACCACGGTCAAAAACGTATTTATAAGTTCCGTCGGCGCAGGCAAACCGGTATTCATCCTGCCATTTTTCAACTTTTTCCTCAAGGAAATTATAAAGTTTTACTGATACCCGGATGCTATCTTCAGGGTGAACGCGGTCAAACCACCATTTCGAGGTCTTTCCCACCTGTTCCTTTTTGTAGCCGAAAACGCCCTGAATGCCTTTGTTCCAGATAAAAAGGTCCTCCTGAATTTTCCAATCCCAAATGGTATCGCTGGTAGCTTTTGCCACGATGTCATACCTTTCCTTCGCGCGTTCGGTCTCTTCAACCGCGTCCCGGTTCTCAATCAGGACCCCGATCAGGCTGGTTACGCGTTCAATCAGGTTAATCTCTTCTTTTTTGGGTGCGCGTGGAGTTTTGTAGTAGGTGGCAAAACAGGCAATCACCTTCCCGGACCGCTTTTTTACAGGTACTGACCAACAGGCTTTGTAACCAAACGGTGCCACAAGTTCGCGGTAATCTTCCCAAAGGGGATCGGTGCTGATATCGGTCACGTAAACACTTTTCCCGGTATACATCGCCGTGCCACAGGAGCCCGCTTTTTTGCCGATCCCAATCCCGTCAAGCAGGTCAATCAGTTCCGGTTCGAGTGATTTGCCCGCGATATGCTTTATGGTTTGTTCTTCAGTGAGTGCGATGATGGTGCAAATGGATTCCGGGACCAAAGATTCAATATTGGCCGTAAGCTTATTGATTACAAAGTCAAATGAAATTTTTGGATTTGCATTGAGTTCGTAAATTTCTTTCTCAAACGCGAGGATTGTTTCCTGGAATTTTCGCGTCGAGATGTCCTGCATCGCCCCGATTTTGCGCACCGGCACATCTCCGTCCCAAATGATGTTGAACCGGTCCAGGATATCGGCGTAAGTTCCGTCGCTCCGCAAAAACCGATATTCCATTTCGTAGTGCGTCCTGCCGGGGTCCACCACGGTGGTTTTTAAAAAATCGTACACCCGATCGCGTTCATCCGGATGGATGCAAGCTTTAAAAAAGGCTATATCGGTGGTGTGGTTTTCAAACACATATCCAAAAAGGGTATGGTAGTTTGAACCTGAAATATAGATTTTCTGCGTTTGGAAATCCAGGTCGTAAATCGCATCGCTGGTCGCGCGGGCTATTGCCTCAAACCGTTCGTTGGTTTCCTGGATCTTGCGTTCATTCTCAACCCGGGCGGTCACATCGCGTGAATTGATCACCAAACCGCCAACGGCTTCGTCGGCCAGAGCATTGGTCGCGATCGATTCGATCCACAGGTATTTTCCTTCCGAGTTCCTCATTCGGAATTGCGATGAGAAAATGCGTTTGCGCGCCAATAGGTTATTGAACAACTGGCGGGTTCGCGGAAGGTCTTCGGGATGGATGAATTCGCCGATGTTGCGTCCGGTAAAGCTTTGGGCCGAATACCCCAGGATGGCCTTGTGGTTTGGGCTGGCGTACAATACAACCCCTTCGGGCGTTACAATGGTGATCAGGTCACCGCCTTCCTGGATAAGTGATTTGAATCTTTTTTCGCTGGTTTGCAAAGCCTTCTCGGCCAATAGTCGTTTGGTGATGTCTATGATCAGAACGATGCGCGCGCGGCGGCCGTCAAATTCAATATCGTTGCTTTCAATTTGAACGTCGATGATCTCACCGCTTTTTTTACGGTGCCTGAAATATCCGGTGTTGTAGGATTTTGATCCTTTGATAACTCGCAGGGCGTTAAAGAGTTCTTCAACATCCTCTTCCGGCCTGACATCAAGAATGGTGCGCTCAAGAAATTCTTCCCGGGAGTAACCATATTGCCGTACCGCCGAATCATTGACGTCCAGGATTTTCAAGGTTTCGCAATCGTATATCCACATGGGCAAGGGGCTCCACTGAAAAAGGTTGCGGTATTTTTCTTCTGATTCCCGTAGCCGTTGATGGTTTTTTTGCCGTTCGATGGAGTACGTGATGCTCTTAAAAAGCTGGGGCGCGTTGAGCTCGTCCTTGAGCAGATAATCCGAGACGCCAAATGAAAAGCTTTTATGCTGAAACTCCTGATTGGCAAACGCAGTCAATACAATAAGGGGAATCTGTGGTGCCAGCTCGTGAATGTTGCTGATGAGTTCAGTTCCGCCACCATCGGGCAGTGTCAGATCCAGCAAAATCACGTCAATTTTTTGCTGGGTTGCCAGTATGGCCGAAGCTTCCTTGTAACTGCGCGCGTTCAATATTACCGGCCGGGTAAAACTTTCGGCCAAAAAATCGGCAATCAGGACATAATCACCATAATTATCTTCAATGATCAGTATCGTGCAATCATTAGCAAAAGAAGTCATGCGCAGATAAGTTGGTAATATGCGCCTGCCTCACCGCGCAAAGTGTCAAAACAATTCAGGCGGCAAGCGTGGGAAGTGCAGTTGGGCACGACTCGCATATTGATTAAGGTAGGGTTCGGAAACAAATATAGGTAAACTATTTTCTAATTGTAAAATAAAAAGTGCTGCCCTTGTCTTCTTGAGATTCGACCCATATCCTTCCGCCGTATCCCTCAATGATTTTTTTGCAGATGGCCAGGCCGATACCCGTTCCTGAATATTGCTCGCGAAGATGAAGCCTTTGAAAAACCACGAAAATCTTTTCGAAATATTTGGCCGGGATCCCGATACCGTTGTCAGCAATGCTGAATTTGTAATGGGATTGTATGTCTTCACAGCTAATCCGGATTTCAGGCCGAACACCGGGTCGCCGGTATTTGATCGCATTGCCAATGAGGTTTTGAAAAACCTGCGTGATGGGAATCCTACGGGTCTTTACCACAGGTAGTGGACTGTGGGTGATGACGCCGCCGGCCTCTTTAAGCGGTTCCCGGTTCAACTCAATGAGTTCCGCTACCACCCGGTCCAGGTCCACATCTTCAAGCGGAGCGTCGGTCTTGTCCGCGCGCGAGTATTCCAGCAGGTCAAGAATGATCTGCCTCATCCGGACTGCGCCATCTACGGCAAAGTGCAGGTATTCGCGGCCTTTGTCATCAAGCAGGTCGCGGTATTTTTTATCGAGTTGGGTCAGGAACCCGGTTACCATCCGCAACGGTTCCTGCAAATCGTGCGAGGCGATATATGCGAACTGTTCGAGTTCAAGATTGGACTTCCCAAGTTCATCGATGTTCCTGCTCATCTCCAAATTGAGTTCACGCAAAATGGCCTCATTTTTTTTGCGTTCCGAAATATCGCGGATAAATATGCAAAGGAAACTGTCGTTGTCCTCATCGATGGGCACAACGGTAAATTCAATCGGGAATTCGTTCCCCTCACGCCTGTATGCCAAAAGTTCCCGCAGGCTGTTGAGAGAATCGTTGATCCGGCAGCCATTGTCCCTGAAAATCAATTGGGCGAGGTCTTTTCCGGCGGCTTCCTCGGCAGTCCATCCAAATATCGCTTCGGCCTGCCGGTTCCAAAAGGAGATCCGGCCCTTCCTATCGGTACAAATGACCGCATCCAGTGCGGCATTCATAAGCAACCGGCGGATTTGCTCGTTGCGCGCCGCGATGTTGCGCATATCCAGCATTTCACCGATGTCCTGGACAGTGGTCAAAGTGTAAAGCTTGCCGTCTTGGGTAACGCGTTCCAGCGTAAAGTGAATGTCGATGTATGAACTGTCCCGCCGCACCACGCGCCTTTCACCTGTAGCCCGGGTTTGAAGCTTTCTGAAACCTTCAAGCACACGGCCGGGATCGCGGTTGTCAGGCGGGGGAACAAACCGGATAATCGATGTGCCGATGAGTTCTTCCTGCGAGTAGCCGTATATTTCGGCATAGCGGTAGTTTACGTACGCCAGGATACCGTCGTCGTCAATCACCGCGATACCGCATGCCGCATGTTCCAGCGCGGCCAGTAACAAAGCCGGCTGGCGCTCTGATCCAAAGGAATTTACAATTTCCTGCATGGATTAAAAATAGAGATTTGCGCATACCCTGGTGCAGTGTGCCCGGAAATTTTGTCAACAATCCTTTCGGCGCTGCGTAGGTTATTTTTACGCAAAGAGTTAACATTGAAATCCAAAAAAATAAGCCTACCTTTGCGCCCTAAAAAATTTTTATGGAATCAATCCGGAATATCGCGATCATCGCACACGTTGACCACGGGAAGACCACGCTGGTAGACAAAATCATGTATCATTGCCAGCTTTTCCGAGAAAACGAAAATACCGGTGACCTGATCCTGGACAATAATGACCTTGAGCGAGAGCGCGGCATCACGATCACATCCAAGAATGTTTCGGTCGTATATAAAGGAACAAAAATCAACATTATCGATACTCCGGGCCACGCCGATTTTGGCGGCGAAGTGGAGCGCGTACTCAATATGGCCGACGGCGTTTGCCTTTTGGTCGATGCCTTTGAAGGGCCAATGCCGCAAACGCGTTTCGTTTTGCAAAAAGCCATTGACCTTGGCCTGAAGCCCTGCGTGGTGATCAACAAGGTTGACAAGGAAAACTGTACGCCTGAAGAAGTCCATGAGAAGGTTTTTGATCTGATGTTTGAACTTGGCGCTACCGAGGAGCAGTTGGATTTCCCCACGGTTTACGGATCGGCAAAGAACAACTGGATGTCCGACGACTGGCGCAACCAAACCGATTCCATCGAGCCACTGCTTGACATGGTGATCCAAAACGTTCCCGCGCCTAAGGTTTCTGAGGGTACGCCGCAAATGCTTATCACATCACTGGACTTCTCGTCCTTTACCGGGCGGATCGCCATTGGAAGGCTTGAACGCGGAACCCTGAAAGAAGGCATGCCAATTTCTCTTGTAAAACGCGACGGCAAGATTCTCAAATCGCGCATTAAGGAGCTGCACACCTTTGAAGGGCTTGGCCGTAAAAAGGTAGAGCAGGTTGTGGCGGGCGATATTTGCGCCATTGTCGGAATCGAAGGTTTTGAGATTGGCGATACCGTTGCCGATTTTGAAAATCCGGAGGCCCTGCGCACCATCGCCATCGACGAGCCTACCATGAGCATGCTTTTCACCATCAACGATTCGCCGTTCTTTGGCAAGGAGGGGAAATTCGTGACTTCGCGTCACATTAAGGACCGTTTAGCCAAGGAACTTGAAAAAAACCTTGCGCTTCGGGTTTCCGAAACTGATTCGGCCGATAAATTCATGGTCTTTGGCCGTGGGGTATTGCACCTTTCGGTCCTGATCGAAACCATGCGCCGCGAGGGGTATGAGCTTCAAATCGGTCAGCCGCAGGTTATCATTAAGGAAATCGACGGAGCCAAATGCGAACCGATTGAAGAACTTACCATTGACCTTCCGGAAAATCTTTCGGGCCGTGCGGTTGAGTTCGTTACCGTGCGCAAGGGCGAAATGCTCTCAATGGAAACCAAGGGCGAGCGGATGATCATCAAATTCAACATTCCTTCGCGCGGCATTATCGGGCTAAGGAACATGCTATTGACCGCCACGGCGGGAGAGGCCATCATGTCGCACCGCTTTATAGGGTATGAGCCGTTCAAGGGTGAAATCGCTGGCCGTATTAATGGATCACTTATTTCAATGGAAACAGGAAAGGCCATTCCATACTCTATCAACAAACTTCAGGACCGCGGTAAGTTTTTTGTCGATCCAAACGAAGATATCTATGAAGGCCAGGTTGTGGGCGAAAACTCGCGGGGTGACGATATGACCATCAACATCACCAAGACCAAGCAGCTTACCAACTTCCGCTCGGCAGGTGCCGATGACAAGACACGCATCACACCGGCCATCAAATTTTCACTTGAAGAAGCCTTGGAATACATACAGAAAGACGAGTATGTTGAGGTGACGCCGAAATCGATCAGGCTCAGAAAGATCTACCTGAATGAAAATGACCGCAAGCGTTTCAAGATTGCGTAATCTATTGCAGCGATCATAATTATTAAAGCCACCCTTGGGTGGCTTTTTTTTATCAACTTGCAAAAGCCTTTGAAATTTATCGCTTTAGCGCAAAGTGCCCCTTGACCATCCTTCCGTCCGCAAGTTTGACCACGTACCAATAATCAGTTGAAGGAAGCGGTTTCCCGTTAAAGGTTCCGTCCCAACCCTGGCCATCGGCACCCAGTTGTTTGATCAGTTTTCCGTAACGGTCAAAAATGTGGACCACGGTTCCGGTATTGAACCCGCTGCCGATCCCTTTGACGTTCCAGGTGTCATTGAAGCCATCGCCGTTTGGGGTAAAGTAATTGGGAATTCCGGTTACCGCGATTACCTGGCTGGCGATTGGGCAACCGTTGAGGTCCTTAATATAAACGGTGTGGATTCCCGAAGGTACGTTGTTGAATACGTTGGACGATTGATAGGTGTTCATGTGATTGAGCGCAAACACATAATTGCCATAACTGTTTGAAGTCAGGTTTACCGTGACGGTGTTCCAATCGGTCAGATCAACGATATCAATGCTTTCGATAATGGCCGTGCTCGAGGCCAGTACCGGAACGTATCGGATATCACTGCAACCGTTGTTGTCGGTCACCTGAACCGTATAAAGCCCTTCGGTTGTTACGGTCAGTGTAGGAGAATTGCCTCCCGGAACAGGCCATCCTTCAAAAAACCATTGATACGAATAATCGTCAGGGTTTGATCCGTCCAGGAACGCAGGGTCCAATACTGTTGAGAAAGTAGGCGTGTTTACGCAAACTAGATGATTTTCAAGTGCTTCGTTAACATCGATATCCGGCAATGGGTTTACCTTGATTCGTATCCGGGCGATCCGGGCGCAACCCTGCGCATTCTCAACCCTTGCATATACAATTTGCTCGCCGTAGGGTGTCAGGTTTTGGTAGGCCGACGGATTGCCAATGGGATTGTCTTCTAAAAGCGCGTCATTTTCACTTTCGTAATAAGTAATGGCTTGTCCCGAACCCGCCGAGACCGGAGCCTGGGTCAGGTCAAAGAGGTGGAACCCGTCTTCAACACCATCGCTGTCACATTGTTCGGGCAGGTTTAGGCTTTGGTTGGCAAGGGTGTTGACCTGTAAATTGAGAAAACTCAAAACATAACAGCCCGTGGTGTTGTTGGTTACGCGCACCACGATTTGCTGTGGGTCACTCACATTGGTGTAACTCTGTGGCAAAGCCGATTCATTGAGGTCCGCACCGGCTTGATTCAGGAAATACGCCACGCTAACATTGGGGTCGTTTTCGGTAAAAAGCGAATCGGCCTGGCTGAGGTCAAAAAGTGTGATCCCGTCGGCAGGAAAGCCTGTTTCGCACTGCACAAGGATTCTACTTACCGATGTAGGAAGCGGATTTATCTCCAGGCTGATGACAGGTGAGATCATTCCGCACACGTTGCCGGGCCTGCTCAGGAGCACCCGGTAAATATTGCCGTCCATCGAATCAGGGACATTGTTGATGGTGAGTTGTGAGGTCGTCGCCCCGGAATAGAGCGCGTTGTCACCCAGATTGGCAAAGCTGCCATTGGGCTGCATCAATTGCCACTGGTAACCCACGCCTGGATTGGTTTCAATGCCAATGACCGCATTTTGGTTCTCGCAAATGGTAACCGTTTGAGGGATCGATAGGATTTCGATGGGCTTGGGATTCACGTATTCGGGATTGGGGGCAAGATATCCTCCCGAACCGGTGACCACGCCGCCAGCGTTTACCGCGGGGGTTCCACTGCCCAGGTATCCGTCGTTGTCCGGATCAGCAAAGCCGGCCTCGCGGGTGTCGTTGCAAAGGTCGTTGTCGCTGTCAAGTTCAATGTAATTGGGTACGCCGTCGCCATCAGAATCGGCAGGAACGTAATTTACCGTCGCGGAGCCCGCGCTGTTTTCGATCGCGTTGAGCAGGCCGTTGGGGCCAAATTGCGCGGGAGTTCCATCGGCGATGCCGTTATTGTCCGCATCGGCAATCGCGGCTCCTGACTCCACCAGGTCATAAATTCCGTCGTTGTCGCTATCCAGATCGACAAAATCCATCACGCCGTCCATATCAGTATCGGCCGGGACGATTCCTCCCCCGAAAATATTGTCCAGGCCATCGGCGTTGTCATCGGCATTGGCCAAGGGTTCAAAAGCAGCGCCGAGTGCTTCCATCAGGTCTGGTAGGCCGTCATTGTCGCTGTCCTGGTCAAATTGGTCATAAACCCCGTCGTTATCGGTATCGCGCGGCACGCAGGTGGCCAGCAGGCGGAAAGTTGCCCGGCTGGGGCTGTCTTCGTTGAGGTTTATATGTGAAAAGATCACATGGTCCACCAAATGCGCGCGAAACGAGAAATCGCCCGTTCCGGCCGCCAGGGGCGTGGCTCCGTTGCGCCTGAACCTAAGTTCAAAAGAGGAGTGCTGGGTAACGCCGCTTTCATAAATACCGTCGTAGTTGGTATCTATCAAAAGCTGGTTGGACGGGTTGAGCACGGTTATGGTCTTGTCAACCGGGACCGTAATTGCGAATTCGGCGTTTGAGGTCAGAAGATCGGCCTGCGCGGCTGCCGTTGCATATTCAAGCGAAACACTCAGCGGCGTGGCAAAATCAGCCCTGTAAATAACAGAATTTCCCTTGCCCGCCGTGGTTGCCGTCACAAAATCGCCATTGTTCTGGCCCTGAAAGGGAGTGGGGTCTGGCGCTCCGGAACCGGCCGGGAAGCTTCCGCCAAAAGTATTGGTGTACGATCCCACGGCAATCGTTCCGC
Organism: Bacteroidota bacterium; assembly: GCA_023437485.1. Taxonomy (GTDB): domain Bacteria; phylum Bacteroidota; class Bacteroidia; order Flavobacteriales; family Flavobacteriaceae; genus Flavobacterium. Next base: position 486 of record JAEZGB010000088.1, on the reverse strand, counting down.
CCAATGGATTTGAAAGCGGGAACGGCTGATTTCCATAAGATTCGGTACAATTGTCAATTCCGTCGTTATCGTTATCCAGATCGATATTGTCATTGGCCAGATCGCCGTCAACATTGGTTGCGCATGACGATACCGGGATCTTGTCAGAAATGAGCGTTGTCCCGCAGGCGCCAATGGTAGCCGACACGTGATAATAACCAGGCAGGGTGGGATTGATGCTCCCGGTAGTCGCTCCGGGAATTGCCGTATCATTGAAGTACCACTGAAAAATATCAAAAGCTGTAAGCGGGTTCACCGACAGCACCACATTAGGCAGGCAATTCGGCTGCTGCACATCCAGCTGGTTGAATGCAATTTCCGGCTTGAAAGTAAAACCGGAATAAAAACCTCCAAAAGTCGCCGCGTCACTTGAACCGTATGAAGCCAGGTACAATTGGCCCGACGAAATTACCGAAACATTGCCGTCAAGCCCGGTAATGATATAAG
>JAEZGB010000014.1 GCA_023437485.1 Bacteroidota bacterium | reverse complement strand
ATTATATGCTGTCATATTCGCCCTATGACAACATACAGCAAAAAGTTTATCCCAACCTATACGTTTCAACTGGCCTTCACGATTCGCAGGTCCAATATTGGGAACCGGCAAAATGGGTTGCCAAACTCAGGATGGTTTCCACCGGGGAAAAACAACTGTTCCTGGACACAAATATGGAGGCAGGCCATGGCGGTGCTTCGGGGCGTTTCGAGGCTTTGCGGGAGCTGGCAAAGGAATTTTCTTTTTTGTTAGATTTGGAGGGAATTAAAAAGTAATTAGAATATTTTTTTTAGATTTGCAAGGATTAAAGGTGAGTCATGTCCTGACACGGCCTTAATTAATTATTTTTTTATGAAAGAAGAAATAAAAGCTTACAATAATGTGCTTGAATTAATAGGTAATACACCGCTTATTAAACTCAACAATGTTACGGAAAGCTTACCTGGAAACTTCTTCGCAAAAGTGGAAGCCTTCAATCCGGGACACTCTACCAAAGACAGGATCGCCTTATATATTATAGAAGAAGCCGAAAAACGCGGCATACTTTCCCCGGGAGATACCATAATTGAAACCACTTCGGGAAATACCGGATTCAGCCTTGCGATGGTAAGCATCATCAAAGGGTACCAGTGCATCCTGGCCGTGAGCAGCAAATCTTCAAAAGATAAAATTGACATGCTCCGCAGCATGGGTGCCAAAGTTTATGTTTGCCCCGCGCATGTTTCGGCCGATGATGAGCGTTCTTACTACAATGTGGCCAAAAGGTTGCATGAAGAAACAAAAGGTTCGGTTTACATCAACCAATATTTCAACCAACTCAATATCGACGCACATTATCAAACCACCGGCCCTGAGATCTGGGAGCAGACCAATGGCAGGATTACCCATTTGGTGGCGTGCAGCGGGACCGGCGGAACCATTTCGGGCGCGGCCAAATACCTCAAGGAGAAAAACCCGATGATCCGTGTGTTGGGTGTCGATGCTTTTGGTTCGGTACTTAAAAAATACCACGAAACCAAAGAGTTTGACAACCGCGAAATTTACCCCTACCGAATAGAGGGATTGGGCAAGAACCTAATTCCATCCGCAACCGATTTTGACCTTATTGACAAGTTCATCAAGGTTACCGATGAAGAAAGTGCGCACACGACTCGTGAGCTTGCCAAGCGCGAGGGGCTTTTTGTCGGATATACTTCCGGCGCTGTTATGCAGGCCGTGAAGCAATATGCCGAGGAAGGCGAATTTGGACCTGAGAGCAATGTTGTTGCCATTTTCCCTGACCACGGCAGCCGCTACATGAGCAAGGTTTTCAGCGACGACTGGATGAACGAGCAAGGTTTTTTTGACAGCAAGAACCTGGAAGAAGCCGAGCGGATTGAGTTTATCAAGTAACCGCATGACAATTTAAATATTAAAGCTGCCTTTGGGTGGCTTTTTTTTGGCCCGGGTCAAATGTTGGAAAGACCGCGGCGACTGTCTCGATCACGAGGCAATTCAAACTCCATTAATTTCCCCACATTCTCTTCCACAACCTTCGCAATAATTTTCCAGGCTCGCGGCGGGAAGGGCTTTCTGCCTCGTGGCCTGTCCAGACGCCGTTGTTTTGTCGAAGTTCATAACGGAACACGAACTCGGGCGCAGCCGATTCCTCGCTGATAAGGCCAAATCGCAGGTCATTGAAATACAGTTTATCACCGCTTTTGCTCAGGGTATACCAATCATTTGACATCCTGATCAATTTTTGTATCATGGGAGTATGGATTCCGCTTCCGACCAGGGCGCTGTCTTTGGCAAAAAATCGGTAGTCGATGGGCGCGGTGTCAAATATCGAGTATTCGCCCAACAAATAACCGTCAGGCACTTTAACATTGGCATTCCACAAAATAATATTAAGCGGGGCTGGGCGAACGCTTAGCTGTGAATAGGCGATACCGCGTGATTTCAGCGAATGGTGAAAATGCTGCCGGATATAAGCCTGAACGCCTACGGTTAGCAAGAGATAAATGCTGCTGATGATAAGACCGCGCCGGTTCCAACGCGCACGCCGTGGATTGGTACGCTTCATCCGCATTGCCATGATAAGACAAAACAGGAAGGGCAGCGTGTAGAGGGGGTCAACCACAAAAATTGATTGGATGGAAACCCTAAGGTCAAGCGGCCAAAAAAGCTGTGTGCCCCAATTGGTGAATGCATCGAGCAGCGCGTGGGTCAGAAGGCACAGGAATGACATTGTGAATCCTTCTTTCAAGGTAAGGCCGTTTTTCCTTTCCAGGAATTTCAGTGACCAAGCCAACAGGGGAGAGGCCAGCAGGAAAAAGGCAATCGAATGGCTAAACCCCCGATGGATGTCATTGGCGGTGACAATATCATAGAATTTGCCCACAAAAACATCCAGATCCGGAATCGTTCCCAAAATCCCCCCATAAAGGACAGCCCGGTTGCCTAACTTTTTTCCTGCAACGGCTTCGCCTACGGCGGCGCCAAGCACAATTTGAGTCAGGCTGTCCATTATATTATCCCTTTTTGGATCACCCGTACAAGTTCTGCTTTGCCGGCGATCAGGTCAGGTTGCATGAAGTCAATAGCGCTTTGAGGCATTACGGGCATGGCGGCGGTAGCGGGATCCTGCACCACTGTGGTCCCACCGGCCTTTTTGATAGCCTCAAGTCCGCGGCTTCCATCGGCGTTGGCGCCTGACAACAGGATTCCGGTAACACGGTCTTTCCAGGCATCGGCCGCCGATTCAAAACTCACGTCAATACTGGGACGGCTGTAATTGACTTTGGGCGAGGTGTCAAGCGAGAGTGTCCCGTCGCCTTCAAACAACAGGTGGTAATCGCTTGGCGCGATAAAAATCTTGCCTCCCGAAAGTAAGGTCTTATCTTCAACCGCAACAGTTTCCAGCTCGCATTTCGCCGCAAAAAGGTCCTCGAGCATATGGTCTTCCGATGCCATTCTATGAAGGATCAAAACCACCGGGTGCGGGAGGTCGGCCGGCATTTTTGCCAGGATCTTGAGGGCGACTTCAAGGCTTCCCGCCGATCCCCCGATTATAACCAGCCTTGTTATCATGCGATTTTTTTCCAGATTTTTTCGCCGGGCAATTGCTCGTAATTAGCACTCACGGCCGAATACTTCAAGGTTTCCTTGCTGCCCAAAGCGAGATAACCCAACCGGGCGAGGCTCTGGTCAAAGAGCAAAATCGTACGGTCCTGCAGCGCCTGGTCAAAATAAATCAGCACGTTTCGGCATAAGATCAGGTCGAATTCATTGAAGGACCGGTCTGATACCAGGTTGTGTTGTGAAAAAACCATTTTCTGTGACAACCTTTCACTGAATTTGGCATAACCGTAATTGGCGATATAGAAATCGGAGAAATCAGCCATTCCGCCGGCAGCCACATAATTTTCAGAATATTGCTTCATCATCCTGAGCGGAAAAACGCCTTTTTTGGCCGCTTGCAATACTGCAGGGCTCAGATCGGTGGCGTAAATCAGCGATTTGTTCAAAAGGTTGAGCTCGTCCAGCATAATGGCCATGGAGTAGGCCTCTTCGCCAGTGGAACAGCCGGCGTGCCACACACGGATGAAAGGTTTGGTAGCCAATTGGGGCAGAACGTGTGACCGTAGCGCCCTGTAAAAATGCGGATCGCGAAACATCTCGGTTACGTTAACCGTGATTTCTTCCACCAGCCAGCGAAAATAATCCTGGTCCTGCCGCACCCGCGAAAGAAACTGTGAAAAATCACTGTACCGGTCAAGCTGGTAAATACGGTCAATGCGCCGCTTGAAAGACGCTTTTGAATAATCGCTGAAGTCATACCCGTGGTAATCGGCGATTTCCTGTATCAAAAGTTCAAGTTGCGCATTGGTGATCATGGCAAATTTCTTAAAATTTGAAACAACTTGTCCACGTCCACCGGTTTTGAAACATAGTAATCCGCGCCGGCGTCAAGGCATTTTTGGCGATCGCCCTTCATCGCTTGCGCCGTCACCGCGACAATGGGAATGTTTTCGCGCCCTGTAATATTGCGGATCAAAGGGATAGCCTCGTAACCGTCGATATCCGGCATCATCATATCCAGGAGCACGGCGTCAAAAACTTCGGAACCTGCCAGTTTGACCACGGCCTCCTGCGCCGATAGGCAATCGACACAATCAAACCCGCCGGCAAGCAAGGTTGCACGGAGCGCAAAAATGTTCCGCGGGTCATCGTCGACAATCAGGATTTGCTTTTTTTTCATCTTAGTCGTAAAGCCAGACGCGAAGCAATGACATTAGCTGGTCCACGTCAACGGGTTTGGTAATATAATCTGATGCGCCGGCGCTGATGCATTTCTCGCGGTCACCGGTCATGGCTTTTGCCGTTACCGCGATCACCGGAAGGTTCCGAAAGCGCGGCTGTTCCCTGATTTTTCCGGCGGCCTCGTAACCGTCCATATTGGGCATCATCATGTCAAGCAGCACGATGTCGGTTTCCGGATGCTCGTTCAGCGCTTTGAGGGCCTCTGTTCCGTCAATTGCGGTAATCACCTTCATATTGAGCACCTCAAGGGCTTTGGTGAGCGAATAGATGTTTCGCACATCGTCATCCACGATGAGCACCGTTTTGCCCGCCAGCAGGTTGTCAAGGTTGTTCTTTTTGCGCGGCCCGCCCGGCTTGTTTTTTTTCTTTTCTTCAACAATGTGCAGGAAAAGTGAGACCTCGTCCAACATTCTTTGGTAAGAGTGGGCTGTTTTCACCACGATTGAATCAGCGTATTTCTTGATACGGAGTTCTTCCTGTAGCGAAAGGCTTTTACCCGTGAAGACGATAACCGGCAAATTTTCCAGGCCTTCGCGGTTGCGGATTTTCTCCAATATGTCATAAGCCTGCTTGTCCGGGATTCCCATGTCCAGGATCACGCAATCGACTTCATCCTTTTGCAGCGCATCGACACCCGTGGCCACTTCGCTGCTGATCTCCGAATTGATGTTGTACGATTCGAGGAAAAATGACAAGGCGCGGGCGTGTTTTGGATTGTCTTCAATAATGAGCACTTTTTTGGACTCTTTGTTCACGATTTGCTCAATACGTCTAAATACTTCGGGAATCTGTTCAAAAGCGACAGGTTTGTCAAGGAAATTGACCGCACCCTTCAAGAGGCTTTCCTGCCGAACTTTGTGCGATGACATGATATGTACCGGGATGTGGCGCGTTTGCCGGTGGGCCTTTAATTCCTCCATCACTTCCCAGCCACTTTTGACGGGAAGTTCAATATCCAGCAGTATACCTGAAGGTTTGTACACCATTGCAAGGTTCAGCGCATGGTCGCCCCGAACGCTCACCACAGCCTTGTAGCCGCGCTGGCGCGTGAATTCAACTAGCGATTTGGCAAAGTTCACGTCGTCTTCCACAATCAACATAACACGGTCATCCTGGCCAATGTTATCGCGGTCATCGGGAACATCATCTGGTATTTCCGGGCTGACGTACTGCGGCAATTCCGGTTGCTGTTGCTCGATTTCCGGATGTTCGGGTTGGTTCTCGGCGTTGCTAAGGCTTCCCGGGCCGGCGATGGGCAATGTGAGCGTAAAAGTACTTCCTTTGTTCTCAGTGCTTTCCAACGATATTTCGCCGCGGAGGAGCTTCGCAAGTTCCCGGCTGATCGAAAGCCCCAGCCCTGTGCCGCCGTATTTGCGTTTGGTAGATCCGTCTGCCTGTTGGAACGCTTCAAAAATCAGCAGTTGCTTTTCAGGCGCGATGCCGATTCCCGTATCCGAAACCGTGAAATCCACCATTTGTGGATCGTGTAGATTCTTGACGATTTCCAATTTGACCTCGCCCGTGGAGGTAAATTTGATTGCATTGGAAATTAGGTTTTTGAGGATTTGTTCCAACCGCATCTTATCAGTTCTTACAATGACCGGCGCGTTGGAAATGTCAACTTTAAAGTCGATTGATTTTTCGCGGGCAAGCGGTTCAAACATCGGCCGCAGGCCTTCGGCAATCGAAGTGACGGTCAGATCGGCAAGTTCAAGGTCCATTTTTCCGGCCTCGATCTTGGAAAGATCCAGTATTTCGTCAATCAGGCCCAGCAATCCGTTCCCTGAACTTTGGATCACCCGCGCGAATTCGGTCTGTTCAGGGGTGAGGTTTTTCTCGGTATTCTCGGCCAAAAGCCTGCTGAGCAACAGGATGCTGTTGAGCGGAGTGCGCAATTCATGCGACATATTGGCCAAAAACTCCGATTTATAGCGGGTTGTCAGTTCAAGGTCCTCCGATTTTTTCTGGATTTCCATGTTCCGCTCTTCCAAAAGCACGCTGCGTTCGGCGAGCTCTTCATTGGTTTGCTGGAGTTCTTCCTGTTGCACGCGCAATTCTTCTTCGCTGGCCTGGAGTTTTTCGGTCTGAACTTCCAGTTCGGCGTTGATGCTCTCAAGTTCGCTGTGTTGTGCTGCAAGCTCCTCGGCCTGCGCCTGGGTCTCTTCAAAAAGTTCCTGAACCCGGTTGCGGTTTTGTGCCGCACGGATGGAAATCAGGATATTGCCTGCAACGGTTTGCAGGAATTCGCGGTCAAGGTGATCAAATTTTTTAGTGGTGGCCAGTTCGATGACGCCCGCTACCTTGCCATCGCTGAGGGGCACCGCGATTATGTGGGCAGGCCTGACTTCGCCCATGGCATAAGTAATTGTGATATCTTCGCTGGTAGCAGCCTCGAGCTCCAGTATTTCGTTTGATTTGGCAGCCTGGCCCGCAAGCCCGTGGCCCATCGGGATTTCAAAATCGTTCGGCGGAACATAGCCATATCCCGCCGCCGGGGAGAGGGTTTCACCTTCCATAAGGAAGATGGCTCCGGCCGATGCCCGTGTATATACCGATACCTGCTCAATAATGACCTGTGCAAGTTTATCGGCATTTTGCTCGCCAATCATCGCGTCGTTGAGTTTTGCCACGCCACTTTGAAGCCAATCGCGGTCCCTGAGTTTGCCGAACGACGCTTCAAGTGATTCAGCCATTGCATTGAGTGATGTGGCTACGCTGCCCAGGGCGTCGCGTTCGTCATCGTCCACGCGCACCGCGTAATTCCCGCCCGAAATCTCACCGGCAATCCCGCTGATGGCCTCAATCCGGCGGCGGGTGCTTTCGTCACTCTCTTCAAGGGCGCGCTGCAACTCGGTCCGGACCTGGAAGTCTCGCAGGATCCGGTAAAAGAACACCACGCTGATGATAAGCGCCACCAGGGCCGCCGTCAATACCAGGGCAGAACTGAATCGCCCGGCCCGGTTAGAATCGGAAATCCCGTCTGAAAGAAGTTGCTTTTCGTGAGCTTCGATCATTAAAAATTGTGACCGCTGGCTGTCCAGTAGATATTTCCCGCGTTTTAGCACGGCCTGATCAGTGGTGACTCCCGCCGATTTTTCTTCGACGCGCTGCCGCAGATAATCGTAATAACTGTCAATGACCAGGTCAAGCTTTTCAAGATTCCGCATCTGTGACGGATTCCCAAGGCTCAACTGCCGCACTCGGTTAAGTTTTTCCCGCACCCGTGTATAGGACCCATTGTAAGCCTCGAGAAAATTTGACTTCCCCGTGAGCAGGTAACCGCGCATGCTGGTTTGGGCTTCAAGGGCTTCGGCACGCGCTTCATTCAGGTGAAAGATCATGTCCTGGGTCTTGTGCACCTGCGCGTTGCTGTCCAAAAGGCTTTGGATGCTCAAAAATGAAGCAGTGGCGCTAATGATCAGGATCAGGACCGAAACTCCGGTTGATATAAAAAGGTTTCTTTTAAAGTTTCCGTTCATTTTTCAATGTTTTTAGCCACCGGCAATACCAGAATAAAGGTCGCTCCCTGGCCTGGTTTGCTGCGTGCGGTGATCATTCCGCCGTGTTTGTCGACGATTTTTTTGGCGATGGCAAGGCCGATTCCCGTACCTTCATATTCTTCGCGCCCATTCAGGCTTTGGAAAATCACGAAGATTTTATCCAGAAATGTTTCATCAAAACCAATCCCGTTGTCGGTGACCGTGATCCGGCAAAAATCACCGTCATCGACTGCCGGCGCCTCCGCATCGCGGGTAGCGATAAAACTGGATTGCACCGAAATCTCCGGCGGATGCCCCTCCCGGGCAAATTTGATCGAATTTCCGATCAGATTTTGGAAGACCTGCCTGAGCTGGCTTGGGACGCCGTAAATGGTGGGAAGGTCTTCATAGCTGATGATGGCTTTTTTCTCCTCGATCACATAGTCCAGGTCAACCAGGACTTCGCGCAGCACGACATTCAGGTCAGTTTGCTGGTGATGGATTTCAGATGAAAGGCGGGAATACTCAAGCAGGTCGCTGATCAATCTCGACATGCGTTCGGCCGAATGAATGGTCCGGTCCATATATCCCAGTGCCGTTGGATCCGTTAGGTACCGGTCGCGGATCATCCGGCTAAAAATTTCGATTTTGCGCAAGGGTTCTTTCAAATCATGCGACACCACCCAGGTGAACTGCTGGAGTTCGTGGTTGCGCATTTCCAGTTCCTCATTTTTGCGGGTAAGTTCACTGGTTCGCTGCTGGACTTTTTCTTCAAGGCTCAATTGGTCGTGCCTGCGGATTTCAATTTCCTGTGACAACAGGTCGCGGATGGCCTTGAGTTCATTGTGCTGGCCGTATAGCCGAAGAAAAGTCTTGACCTTTAAAATCAACAAATCTGGATCGGCCGGTTTGATGATGTAATCCACGCCGCCACTCTCATATCCGCGGGAGATGAACTTTTTTTCAACGCTCACTGCCGAAAGGAAAATCACGGGAATGTCCTTGGTGCGATTGCTGCCGGCGAGGGTTTCCACCACTTCAAAACCATCCATGCCCGGCATTTGCACGTCCATGATGATCAGCGAATAATCGTACTTCAGAATTTTTTTGAGCGCTTCCTCGCCAGATTCGGCCGAATCTGATTCAAGTCCGTGAAGCGAGAGGATTTTTTCAATGGGGAGAATGTTTTCCCGCTTGTCGTCAACAATCAGGATCATCAGTTGATGTCTTTCAGGGAAATCCCTCCGTGGGTAATGAGTTTAAGTTTTTCACACAATTTCGCAAAATCGCTGGGCTTTTCAATGTAGGCATCGGCCCCCAATCGAAAGCACTCATCGCGATAGTAACTGGATGTGCTGTACATGATCACGGGGATTTTGCTAAGTTTTGGCATTTGACGCAGTTCCTGGAGGCAACTGATGCCGTTCATCCTGGGCATGTTCACGTCCATAAATATAAGGTCCGGAAGATCGCCTTTTGACAATTTCTCGATTGCGTCCAAACCGTCCACCGCGCTTGTATAGGAAATTTTCGGGTCGGCAGACAAAAGTGCCTCTTCAAACAGAAACCGGTCATCCGGGTCATCATCAGTTAAAAGGACTGAGTTTATCTTTCGCGTCATAACCTCAAAAGTAGAGATTTTAATTGACACGGCAAATCAATTTCGCGTGGCCCGGAACCGGTTTGGCACCAGCCTTAAAAATCGTTATTTGATTGGCGTAGCGCCACTTGGCATCCTTGTGGTGTCAAACTTGGTGTACATATCCCCGTCATAATTTTCGGCTGGTGTACCGTCAGGGGCGCTGTAACCATCATATCCCACGGCATTGGCACGGTTTTTTTGCTGAATCTGTTTGGCTTTGTTGACCTGGGTTTGAACCGGTCGGGGCTCGCTTGCCTTGCCGGAGGCCGAGGCTTCGTCATAATTGGAATCTTCGGAAGTATTTTGATCCAAGCCACCAGTGCGGGGTTTGATCGTATCACTTTGTACCAGATGATTTTCCATTTCGCCGACGGGTTCAAACTGGCTTGCCGTATCCTTGCAACTCGTGCCCAATCCCGCCACCAGCAGGATCATGGCTGTAATGATTGTAGCTTTCATAATTTCTTTTTTGTAAAGTTCGGAAATTGTCAAAACGGCGGCATTACAGAATTTCCTGTTAGGATTTCAGGACTTTACAATTAAATCGCGTAAAAAAATCGAAAAGTTGCGTAACGCCGCAATCCTGTTCCAAGGTAATTTTACTGTAAAACTAATTATCATGGAAAATTCCGGAACACCACACGAGAACAGCGACCAATTGCGGCGCTCACAAAACGGCACACAATGGGGAAGCGACAGGAACGGCCATCATGACGATGATCAGAACCAGAGTGATGACCAGGGCATAATCGATCAGGATCCAGACCCGAAGCAGGATTGGGGCGAAGTTGATCCGCAGGCGGGTTCATATGACCCGGATACTGATCCCAGCGGGCCTGGCAGCGCGGTTTAATGTTGAGAGGATGAAGCTAATTGCTTTTGTGTTAATGTGCTTTAGCGTTTCGGCCCAGGAAATGGCCTTGCGCCCGGTCCCAAAACCGCAGTGCGAAACAGCAATATCCGTGGACTCAGTCAAAAGCTGTACGTTCAGGCAATATCGTTTTTCATTGTCGCCATCCGGTGATGGAAATGATTTCACGGTGTCGCGAATGGAGGGCGGCCGGTACATTGCCACAAGCCTGCGCCAAATCGCAAAACATCCTGAGAAGGCGCTTCAATTAATCAACACCCGAATGGCCAAAGACCGACAACAAAAGCGGAAGGCCGGCGTCTCGTGCCTTGATGACCCGATCGGATGGCTGGATCTTGTCCTGCAAATTGACGATAACCGGGCTGTATTTGAATCGCGGTATTCATCGTGCGGGCAGGCCCAGTTCACGATCCGGGAACTGGATTCGATGCTTCGGTAATTAATTGGCAATTTCACGCAGAAGCATCGGGGAAGGCGCGAGCATTGCCTTTGGGCCAATGATGCGTTTGAGTTTCCGCACCACATCCTCGGTAGAATGAACATTCATATCCATGCCAATGCTTTGACGGTTGTAAGGCGCGTACCGGTCCTTTCGGGTAACCGTAAACAAACCGATTACGGGCACTCCGGAAGCCGACGCCAGGTGCATTACACCACTATCGGCGCCGATGAAGGCCTGAAAATTAGAAGCAACGCCCGCCATCTCGCGAATATTTCGGCTGTAAACCGACGGTACCTTGTAATCGAGATTTGAAACCCCGTGTGCCGGAAGCAGTTCGATAAAGTTTACCTGCGGAAGTTCTTCTTTTAGCAGTAATAGCATACTCTGCCACCAGTCCTTGCCCATATCCTTGTTGCCAGTGGCATAGGTAAATAGGCCAACCACGGGATTTGAATTTCGAATCAGCGCGTGCAGTTTTTGCGCGCCCTGCGTTTTTTCTTCTCTGGTCAAACATAGCGACAATTCGGGAAGCCGGGCGTTGCGTGGCTGGAGTTGCAGAGCGGCGAGGAATTCCCGAAATCTGTAGACCGGATTTTTGGCCATATGGACCGCGTCGGGATACCGGTCCAGGTTGTGGCCTTGTCCAAAATCCTTATAGTCACCCCGTGCAAATTTTGTCGACAGCCTGCCTGAGGACGATCCGGCATCGACATTAAATACAAGATCGTATTTTGTCTGCCTCAGTTTTGCCCAGGTTACGGCGTAACGCCATAAATTGGCAAAGGGCCTGTCAGGAAGTTCAATGATCCTGCCCATTTGCGGGAATTCCCTGAAAACGCGGGAAGCCTGAGGCCCCTTGACAAACAGGTCTATTGTGGCGTGGGGGAACGCATCGTGGATCTCGCGAACAAGTGGAGTGAGCAACAGCATATTGCCCAACCTTCCGTTTGGCCTGCAAATGAGGATTCTGTTGATTTTGGAAGACAGTGGCAATAGGTTCTGATGACTTTGGAGCCCTGCCGTGAGCGCGTGCATGATCTTGCGCCGCCAGCGATTTATCCCGGTAAACTTTTCCATTCATTTGAATTTGAAGGCGTTGTAGGGATAACGCGGCCGAAATTTAGAAAAAAAATGCCGGACATCCAAACTTTAACGACGCTGTAATTATCAATTCCTTATGATTCGGGTCAGGGCTTATTTGTTAAATTGCGCCTTAAAGTACATGTAATGGACAAAATCAAAATACTTTGGGTGGACGATGAAATAGACCTGCTCAAGCCGCATATTATGTTCCTCGAGAAGAAAAATTTCGAGGTAATTACCTGCAACAATGGCCGTGACGCGGTCGATATTTTTGCCGAAGGGACTTTTGACATTGTCTTTCTGGATGAAAACATGCCCGGGATGAGCGGGTTGGAAACGCTTCAGGAAATTAAGGAAAAGAAATCGAGCACCCCGGTGATCATGATTACCAAAAGCGAAGAGGAGCTCATCATGGAAGAGGCCATTGGATCCAAGATTGCCGATTATCTGATCAAACCCGTCAACCCGAACCAGATCCTGTTGAGCATCAAAAAAAACCTGGATCATTCAAGATTGGTATCCGAAAAAACCACGCTCGATTATCAGAAGGAATTTCGCAAGATCGCCGTGGACATGTCAATGGTGAACACCTATGAAGAATGGGCCGATTTGTACCGGCGCCTTCTTTTTTGGGAACTCCAGCTTGAAAATATTGAAGACCAGGCGATGACTGAAATTCTCGAAAGCCAGAAAATCGAGGCCAATGCCCAATTTGGGAAATTCATCGAGCGCCATTACGCTACATGGTTTGAGCCGGCAGCCAAAAATGCCAAGGTTGACAAACCCGTGATGTCGCACACCCTCTTCCGCGAATTGGTAATCCCCGAAATCACAAAAAAGGATAAACCGGTACTCTTTGTGGTGATCGATAATTTGCGGTATGACCAATGGAAAGCCTTTGAAAGCGTGGTGGCCAATCACTACAAGCTGGAAAAGGAAGTCCCATACTTCGCCATTTTGCCCACGGCGACACAGTATGCACGAAATGCGATCTTTTCAGGCCTGATGCCGTTGGAGATGGAAAAGCAGTTTCCGCAATACTGGAAAAATGATGTGGAAGAAGGCGGAAAAAACCTTTATGAAGCCGAATTCCTGTCGGCACACCTCAAACGCCTTGGGCTCAATATCAAGCACGATTATTTTAAAATTACCAATTTTGCGGGCGGAAAGAAGCTGGTTGAAAACTTTAAGTCATACAAGTCAAATGATTTGGTGACAATTGTTTACAACTTTATTGATATGCTCTCGCATGCCAAAACCGAAATGGAAGTGGTCAAGGAACTTGCCGCCGACGACAAGGCTTACAGATCACTCACCCTAAGCTGGTTTCGCAATTCGCCGCTTCTAGAAGTGATCCAGCAGGCGCAACAACTTGGATTCAAGCTCATCATCACCACTGATCACGGAACCATCAACGTAAAGAACCCGTCAAAGGTGATCGGCGATAAAAATACCAGCCTGAACCTTCGCTATAAAACCGGAAGAAGCCTGACCTATGAAGACCGGGACGTCTATGCCGTGAAGGATCCAAAAAGCATCATGCTCCCTTCGATTAACATGAGCTGTTCCTATATCTTTGCAATAAATGATTATTTCCTGGCTTACGTGAACAATTATAACCACTATGTAAGCTATTACCGCAATACGTACCAACACGGCGGGATTTCGCTTGAGGAGATGATCGTGCCGTTTCTCGTATTCAATCCCAAATAATGGAAATCGAATTTTCACTGGCCGATATTGACCGGGTGGCTCGCCAGATCCATCGGGAGCTCAAACACCCCGTAACCGTCTTTAACGGTGAGATGGGCGCAGGCAAAACCACATTGATCAAGGCGCTCTGCAAATCACTGGGCATCGCTGACGCGATTTCCAGCCCCACCTTCTCACTGGTAAACGAATACCGTGACCCCGGGGGGCGTGCAGTATATCATTTTGATATGTACAGGCTCAAGGCCGAAACCGAGGCGCTTGATATGGGTATTGAAGAGTATTTGCATTCGGGCTCCCTTTGTTTTATAGAATGGGCCGAAAAAATCCCCAATTTGCTTCCCCGGGAATACCACACCGTCAGCATCGGACAATTGCCTGATGGCTTGCGCAAGGTCACTTTCGGGTAGCTTTTGTATTAAATTTCTGAAACTCATCGAATAAATTGCTATTTTAGACCGGTAATTTCTGAGCCATGTCATTGACGCCGTTTACAAAGCAGCAGCTGTTGCCGCAGGAAGAGAAACTTGAGGTTGAAAGACACAAGAGCGAGTTGTTTATCGGTATTCCAAAAGAGACAAGCTATCAGGAAAGGCGCATTTGCCTGACGCCCGATGCAGTGAATTCGCTCACCCAGCACGGGCACCGGGTGATGATCGAAGCAGGGGCAGGGGAACTGGCGAGTTATTGCGACAAGGAGTATTCCGATGCAGGCGCCGAGATTACTGCCGACACCAAAAAAGTACTAAGTTGTCCCATCATCCTAAAGGTTGAGCCGCTCACCATGGCCGAAATCGAGGCTGTAAACCCCAAGGCGATCGTCATCTCGGCCATCCAGATCAAGACCCGGAAAAAAGAGTATTTTGAGGCGCTGACCCGGAAAAAAATAACCGCGCTTGCATTTGAATATATTAAGGACGTCGACGGAACCTACCCGGCCGTGAAATCACTCAGCGAAATCGCGGGAACGGCTTCGGTGCTGATCGCCTCGGAGCTCATGACCCACAATGAATTTGGCAAGGGGCTGCTCCTGGGCAACATTACCGGTGTGCCTCCCACCGATGTGGTGATCATCGGCGCGGGAACGGTAGGGGAGTACGCTGCCAAAACTGCTTTGGGACTGGGCGCCAACGTCAAGGTTTTTGACAACTCGATTACCAAGCTCCGGCGGTTGCAGAACAACCTGAGCCAGTGCATTTTCACCTCGACCATTCAACCCAAGACTTTACTCAAGGCGCTTCGCAGGTGCGATGTCGCCATAGGTGCCATGCGCGGCAAGGAACGCTGTCCGGTGGTGGTGACCCAGACCATGGTGGAGCACATGAAGCGCGGTGCGGTTGTGGTTGACGTAAGCATCGATACGGGAGGATGCTTTGAAACCTCCGAAGTGACCACGCATGAAAACCCGACCTTCCTCAAATATGACGTAATCCACTATTGCGTACCCAATATTCCGTCCCGATACGCCAAAACCGCGTCAGTTTCCATCAGCAACATCCTCACCCCGTACTTGCTTGATATTGCCGAGGATGGCGGGATCGAGAGTTCAATCCGGATCAACCCGGGGCTCAAGAACGGCGTGTACCTTTATCACGGAATCCTGACCAACCGGGCCATCGGAGACTGGTTTGGACTGCCGGTGAGTGATATCAACCTGATTGTTTTTTAGGTTACCTTTGCAAAAATTTTCAGAATGAAGTTTCAATTTAGGCTTGCCTACTACTTGGCGGGCTTTAGCATCGGTATGGTATTCGTATTTTTTATCCTGAACGGCAAAGACGCAAGCTGCAGTTATTTCCCCAATGCACGCGTGCTGAAAAACCTGCGGTCAAAGCCATTTATATATTCCAAGGAGGCCGAGGCGCAGATGGCTGAAAAGTTGATCGATTCGGCAGATTTCCGGGCAATCCTGACAAAAGGCGACGTGGATTTCGAACTGTCAAACAAACCCGAGCGGGGAGGTAAGAAATACATCATTTACGGCAAGAACCAAAAAGGGCAGGACGTGGCTCTTGAAATCATCAATTTTGATGACAAGGCGGTTTTGAAGGACATTAGGCTGAAGTAATTTTGAATTTTGACCCGAGGCGACAGCCGAACTGAACGACCAGCGGGAGTTAATTTTGAATGCGGGCCCCGATTATGATTCCGTTCGACATTCGTCATTCGTCATTCGACATTCGTCATTCGACATTTGCCATTTTTCTTGCAGGATTACAAAAACTATTTATCTTTGCACCCCGAGGGCGATTAGCTCAGCTGGTTCAGAGCACTACCTCGACAAGGTAGGGGTCACTGGTTCGAACCCAGTATCGCCCACGAAGCCGAAACGAAAGTTTCGGCTTTTTTGTGTTTTGTTTAATGGTTGCGTTATTTTTATTTTACCTTTAAAAAACTCAACCAAACCAAGGGAACCGGCCTTGGCCTTTCCATTTCAAAGCGGATCGTCGACAAGCACGGCGGGCAGATTTGGGTGGAATCTCAGCAAAATAAGGGGACGACTTTTCACTTTACACTTCGGCGAATGCCGTGATATTGGTAAATTTCAATCAAATAGTGTAAATTTACCTTTTTCGGAAACCTTAATTTTATGGCTAAACACTTTTAGTCATGGAAAACAATCAACACGGCGGAGGCAATGGCCGCGATTTTACGCGAAACCATGCTGACCGCGAATTTCATTCCGATACCGATAACAACCGTCCAATGAAGGAGAGCCGGGCAGGCGGGACCCAGGGCGAGAAGGGCAACACCGAGACCGGGGCCAATTACGGCCACGTGCAGACCGACGAAAACCTGGCCAACGATCATTACGGCGCCGCACCGGACAAACCCGATGAAATTCATCGCCAATCGCGACATTAAATATTTAGTTTATGGAACAGGAAAAGAACAACTGGGACCGCGCTAACCGGCAAAGTACCAACCACGATCCGCAACGTTACGAATCAGAAGAGATGTACCGGCAGGAGGCAGCGGGAGATGAACGCAACCCAAATATTGAAGCTGACGGATTTGGAAGTGAATCTGCACGTTCAGAGCACAATCACTATACAGCCGGGGTTTCGGGCAGGAGCGGCAACATCTACCACGATGGCTCCTCCTCATCCCGCGGCGGAGGATTCTCTCGCCAAAGCAAGGGCGTATCCGGGCGCTCGGGCGGAGCATAGCAGACGCATCCAAATTCCGTTATATTTGCAGCAAAGTTCAGCACCATCGCACGGCAAACCTTTCTTAACGACCCCATCTACGGATTTGTCACCATTGATGATCCGCTCATCCACGACCTGATCGCACATCCGTATTTCCAACGGCTGCGACGCATTTCGCAAATGGGGCTTTCCTACCTGGTCTATCCGGGAGCGCACCACACCCGGTTTCACCACGCGATCGGTTGCATGCACCTGATGCAAAAAGCCGTCGGGGTGCTTAGGGGCAAAGGCGTTGACATTTCAGATAAGGAAGAGCAGTCGCTTTACATCGCCATATTGTTACACGATATCGGGCACGGGCCATTTTCCCACGCCATGGAGCATTCCATTGTTCAGGGAATTTCGCACGAGCGGATCTCGCTCGCCTTCATGGACCGGCTTAACCGCGAGTTCGACGGCGCCCTTTCACTTGCCATCGAGGTGTTTACAGGGCAATACCCCCGAAAATTCATGTTGCAGCTCATTTCCAGCCAATTGGATATGGACCGGCTCGATTACCTCAAACGCGATTCCTTTTATACCGGGGTGGCCGAAGGCAATATTAATTCCGAACGGCTCATCCAAATGCTGACGGTTCAGGACAATTTGTTGCTGATCGAGGAAAAAGGCGTGTATTCGGTCGAGAAATTCCTGATGGCCCGCAGGCTGATGTACTGGCAGGCGTATCTGCACAAAACCAGCCTGGCGGCCGAACTGATGTTGATGAAACTCCTCAAACGCGCCCGGCAACTGCACCGACAGGGCCAGGAGCTTCCGTGCAGCGGCCCGTTGGGTTATTTTATGGCGCATCATGTTGACGAAACCAATTTTGACGATGGTATGCTGGAACGGTTTGCGCAGTTGGACGATACTGATATCCTCTCGGCGATCAAGGCCTGGCAACACCATCCCGACGTGATCCTGAACTCGCTTTCGCGCAGGCTTCTCAACCGCGATTTGCTCAAGATCCGCGTTTCGGGGACCAAGTTTCCTAAAGAAGAGGTGGGGCGGATGACACAGTTGTTTGCCAATGAACAGGGCATAAGCCCGTCCGAAGCCGCGTTTTTTATTTTCAGGGGCAAGATCAAGAACCAGGCTTACAGCAAAAAACTCGAGCCGATCCACATCCTGATGAAAGACGGCGGCCGCGAAGACGTTACCGAGGCCTCCGATCAATTCAACCTCAGGGCGCTCTCCAAACCCGTTACCAAGTATTATATCTGTTTTCCAAAACAACTGGCCGAAAAATAATCTTTAATACTGATTTTTTATATTTTTGCTGGATTGAATATACCCGCGCCGTCAGGGCCATTATGCGGGCGCCAACACCACGGGATGAAATTCACAGCACGGCAAATAGCAGGAATCCTTGAAGGGGAAGTTACCGGCAACCCTGACGCGGAGGTCTGGAAACTTTCAAAGATTGAAGAGGGGACCAACGGTTCGTTGACCTTTCTGTCAAATCCCAAATACAATCACTACCTGTACAGCACGGAGGCCAGCGTGACTATCGTGAACCGCTCATTCAATCCCGAGGGAAAATACCTTCCCACACTTATCCGGGTGGATGACGCCTACGGTGCTTTCACCAGGATTTTGGAATACTACAACCAGGTCAAACACAACAAGACCGGGATCGAGCAACCTTCCACAATTTCCGAATCGGCACGCTATGGAACGGATTTTTATGCGGGTGCGTTCGTTTATATTGGCCAAAACGTTGAAATTGGCGACAATGTCAAAATCTATCCAAATTGCTTTATTGGCGACAATGTCAAAATTGGCAGCGGCACCCTGGTGTTTGCCGGGGCACGGATATGTTCCGAAACCATTGTGGGCCAAAATTGCACCATCCATGCCGGGGCCGTGATTGGTTCCGACGGGTTCGGCTACGCGCCGCAGCAGGATGGCACTTACCGCAAAATCCCGCAGATTGGCAATGTTGTCATTGGCGATGACGTCAATGTGGGCGCCTGTACCACCATTGACCGCGCTACCATGGGATCAACCGTAATCAAAAACGGCGTCAAGCTTGACAACCAGATTCAGATCGCGCACAATGTCGAAATTGGCGAAAACACCGTGATCGCCGCGCAGACGGGAATTGCCGGATCTACCAAAATTGGCCGCAATTGCATGATTGGTGGACAGGTGGGGATTGCCGGGCACCTTGTCCTGGGCAACAACGTCAAGATCCAGGCGCAATCCGGGGTGGGCAAAAACCTTCCCGATGGTGAAACCGTTCAGGGATCGCCGTCATTCAACTACAGCGATTACAGTAAATCGTACGTTCATTTCAGGAATCTTCCAAAAATTGTTTCTGAAATTGAAGAACTGACCAAAAACCAAAACAACAGAAAATAGAAATGGTTAACCAAAAGACCATAAAGAGCGAAATTTCCCTTACGGGAGTAGGCCTGCATACAGGCAAGGAAGTAAAAATGACCTTCAGGCCGGCACCGGTAAACCACGGTTTCAGTTTTGTCCGGGTAGATCTTGAAGGCAGTCCGGTTATCGAAGCCGATGCCAATTACGTTGTGAATACCCAGCGCGGGACCAATCTTGAAAAATTGGGCGTCAGGATCATGACATCTGAACATGTTTTGGCCGCCTGCATGGGTTGTGACCTGGACAATCTGATTATCGAACTCAACGCTCCCGAGCCGCCCATCATGGACGGTTCGTCCAAGTTCTTTGTCGAGGCACTTGAAAAAGCCGGAATTGAAGAACAGGACGCCGAACGCAAATGCTACGTGGTCAAGGAAGTGATTTCCTATACCGATGAGGCTACCGGAAGCGAAATCCTGGTCATGCCCGCCGACGAATACCAGGTGACCACCATGGTTGATTTCGGTACCAAGGTGCTGGGCACCCAGAATGCCACCATGAAAAGCCTTTCAGAGTTTAAGGATGAAATTGCCAACGCGCGTACCTTCAGCTTTTTGCACGAACTTGAAACCCTGCTGGACAATGGTCTGATAAAAGGAGGGGATCTCAATAATGCGATTGTTTACGTGGACAAGGAAATCAGCCCTTCGACCATGGAAAACTTAAAGGTGGCCTTTGGCAAGGAAAAGATTTCGGTCAAGCCAAACGGCATCCTGGACAACCTGACGCTACATTATCCCAATGAGGCGGCCCGTCACAAATTGCTGGATGTTATTGGAGACCTGGCGCTTGTGGGGACACGCATCCGCGGCAAAGTGATCGCCAACAAGCCAGGCCATCACGTCAATACTCAGTTCGCCAAAAAACTCTCCAAGATCATCAAGCTCGAGCAGCGCAACCAGATCCCGACATATGATCTGCACAAAGAACCGCTGATGGACATCCACAAGATCATGTCGATGTTGCCGCACCGCCCGCCGTTCCTTTTGGTGGACCGTATTCTGGAGATGAGCGACAGCCATGTGGTGGGGCTCAAAAACGTCACCATGAACGAGAGTTTTTTTGTTGGACATTTTCCTGGCGCTCCGGTAATGCCCGGTGTGTTGATTGTGGAGGCGATGGCGCAAACCGGCGGTATCCTGATCCTTAGTTCAGTGCCCGACCCTGAAAATTACCTGACCTATTTCATGAAAATTGATAACGTGAAGTTTAAGCACAAGGTGCTTCCAGGCGACACACTGATTTTCAAGTGCGATTTGATCTCGCCAATCCGACGCGGCATCTGCCATATGCAGGCCAACGCCTACGCCAATGGCAAACTCGTCGCCGAGGCCGAACTCATGGCGCAGATCGTCAAAAACAAATAACTATGAACCAACCTTTAGCATACGTTCATCCAGGCGCCAAGATTGCGAAAAACGTCGTGATAGAACCCTTTACCACGATTCACAACAATGTAGTGATTGGCGACGGGACCTGGATCGGGTCAAACGTCACCATCATGGAAGGGGCGCGCATCGGCAAGAACTGCAATATTTTTCCCGGTGCGGTAATCGCGGCCGTTCCGCAGGACCTTAAATTTGGAGGTGAAGATTCGCTGGCCATCATCGGCGACAACTGCACCATCCGCGAATGTGTGACCATCAACCGCGGCACAATTGCCTCGGGCCAGACCACCATCGGCAACAACTGCCTGATCATGGCCACGGCGCACATCGCGCACGACTGCCATATTGGCGACAATGCCATAGTGGTCAACGGCGTTGCGCTTGCCGGCCACGTTACCGTGGGCAATTACGCCATCATCGGTGGGCTTGCGGCGGTACACCAATTCATCCACATCGGCGACCACGCCATGGTATCGGGCGGATCGCTCGTGCGCAAGGATGTGCCACCGTACACCAAGGCCGCCAAAGAGCCGCTGTCTTATGTGGGGATCAATTCGGTAGGGCTTCGCAGGCGCGGTTTCACGACCGAGAAGATTCGTGAGATCCAGGAGATTTACCGCATTCTTTATCAGAAAAATTACAACACCACCCAGGCGCTGGGCATTATCGAGGCCGAAATGGAGGCCACGCCCGAGCGCGACGAGATCATTTTGTTTATCAGGAATTCATCGAGGGGGGTGATGAAGGGATACACCGGGAATTATTAAAAATTTTGAATTTTGAATTTTGAATTTTGCCGCGAATTCAGCATTTAGTTCAATATTCAAATTTTAAGTTCATAATAATTTGAAAGCTGTATTACGTACAGATACAAAAGAGAATTTATAATATTATAGTTTAAAAGTTAATGTTGGCTTCTTTAATGAACGCCATGCCCATCAAATACCAAAAGTCACTGCATTCAAAATTTAAAATTCAAAATTCAAAATAACAAATGGCTACCACTTCCGACATCCGCAACGGACTCTGCATCAAATACAATAACGACATCTATAAGATCATCGAATTCCTGCACGTAAAACCGGGCAAGGGACCAGCTTTCGTGCGCACAAAGCTCAAGAGCCTGACCAACGGCAAGGTGTTGGACAACACATTCTCTGCCGGCCATAAACTCGAGGACGTACGAGTTGAGACGCACACTTTCCAGTTTCTGTATGCCGAAGGGAACGATTTCCACTTCATGAACAACGAGACTTTCGAGCAGATTTCACTTAATAAAGACATCCTTGACGCTCCCGATCTTTTGAAGGAAGGGACCAACGTCATGGTACAGATCAATGCCGAAACCGACGCGCCGCTATCGGTGGACATGCCGGCATCGGTAATCCTTGAGGTCACCTACGCCGAACCGGGCGTGAAGGGCAACACCGCCACCAATGCCACCAAACCGGCAAAGGTTGAGACGGGCGCCTCGGTCAATGTACCGCTGTTCATCAACGAGGGCGACAAAATCAAGATCGACACTGCCACCGGATCATACATGGAACGCGTCAAGTAATGAAGTTTCCCCATTCATACCCGCTCAAGGACATTGCCGCGCTGATCGACTGCGATTACGTGGGCGATGCGCATTTTCCCGTATCGGGCATGAACGAAATTCACGTGGTGGAACCGGGCGACATTGTCTTTGTCGATCACCCCAAATACTACGACAAGGCGCTGAATTCAAAGGCGACCGTCATCCTGATCAACAAGAGTGTAGACTGCCCGCCGGGCAAGGCACTGCTCATTTCAAATGATCCGTTTGCCGATTTCAACAAGCTCACCAGGCATTTTCGGCCATTCCAATCGTCAAATTCATCGATTGCCAAAACGGCCGAAATAGGCGAGGGGACCGTGATCCAGCCGAATGTCTTCATCGGCAACCACGTGCGCATCGGCAGCAACTGCGTGATCCATCCCAATGTCGCAATCTATGACCACTGCGTTATTGGCGATAATGTTGTAATCCATGCCGGGACTGTCATCGGTGCCGACGCCTTCTATTACAAAAAACGCGAATGGGGATTCGATCCGCTGATTTCAGGCGGGCGCGTCGTGCTTAAGGACAACGTCGGAATCGGGGCGCTTTGCACCATTGACCGCGGCGTCACGGGCGACACCACCATTGACGAGGGCACCAAACTCGATAATCAGGTCCATGTGGGCCACGATACCTTTATTGGCAAACGCTGTTTGATCGCCTCCCAAACCGGGATCGCCGGATGTGTCGTGATCGAGGATAACGTCACGCTATGGGGGCAGGTTGGCACCACGAGCGGCATCACCATCGGTTCGGGTGCGGTTGTCATGGGCCAGACGGGGGTGACCAAATCAATTGTGGGCGAAAAGACGTATTTTGGCACTCCCGTAGAGGAATCGCGGGAAAAGCTAAAGCAGATGGCAAACATCAAGAAAATCCCAGAAATTATAGAAAAACTTAAATCATGACAACCAAAAAGTTTGTCGAGAAATTCTATACTTCCAACGCGCTCACCAACAGCGAGGTCATGGAAACCTACATGCATCCTGAAGTTCTTTTGGACTGGAACAGCAGCAAGGGCTTTTTGCAATTGCGTTTGGGCGATATGCTCAAACTTGCCGACGAAGTTGGAAAGGCTAACGAGAATTCGCGGATCGTGATCAGCCACCTTGTTGGCGATGGGGCCAATGTGGCCGTCCGTTATTCGCATTATGTCAAAACTATTGAAAACCCGCGCGAGGAAATGCTTCTGGCGCACTTTATCGTCATTTGGGAATTAAAGGACGGGCTGCTATACCGCGGATACCAGATGAGCCAACTCTCCTAAGTTATAATTTACAAACCATAAACAACAAATCATGAGTGTTTTAGTTAACAAGGATTCAAAAATAATCGTTCAGGGCTTTACGGGAAGTGAAGGCACGTTCCACGCCTCGCAAATGATTGAATACGGCACCAATGTGGTAGGTGGCGTTACCCCCGGAAAAGGCGGGAGCGAGCACCTGGGGCGGCCGGTTTTCAATACCGTAAAGGACGCCGTGGACAAGGCCGGTGCCGATACCAGCATTATCTTTGTTCCGCCCGCATTTGCCGCTGATGCCATCATGGAAGCTGCCGATGCCGGGATCAAAGTCATCATCACCATCACCGAAGGCATTCCCGTATCTGACATGATTCGCGCCTATGCCTATATCCAGGGCAAGAACTGCCGCCTGATTGGCCCGAACTGCCCCGGCGTAATAACTCCCGAGGAGGCCAAGGTAGGCATCATGCCCGGTTTTGTTTTCAAAAAGGGAACCGTGGGGATTGTTTCAAAGTCCGGAACGCTCACCTATGAGGCCGCCGACCAGGTAGTCAAACAAGGCCTGGGCATCACAACGGCCATTGGAATTGGCGGTGACCCGATTATTGGGACAACCACCAAAGAAGCCGTCGAGCTCTTGATGAACGATCCAGAAACCAAATGCATTGTCATGATAGGCGAAATTGGAGGTCAACTTGAGGCCGATGCCGCACGCTGGATCAAACAGGATGGCAACCGCAAACCTGTTGTGGGCTTCATCGCAGGCGAAACCGCACCAAAAGGCCGTACCATGGGGCACGCCGGAGCCATTGTTGGTGGTGCCGATGACACCGCCGAGGCCAAGAAACGCATCATGCGCGAATGCGGCATTCACGTGGTTGATTCACCTGCCGAAATTGGCAAAAAAGTTCGCGAGGTACTCGCTTAAGCAAGTAGAATTATTCAAAAGGCTGCCATTTGGCGGCCTTTTTTTGTTATTGGTTGTTCGATTCAGTTATCAGACATCAGCCAGAACCATCACGACGGGCAACTTTTCAACGAAATCGTTTGAAATTTTAAATTCTTATTAAATAAGGCGCCGAATGCCTCAGCCTTCTCACGTTGTTTGTTAATTTTACGACTCAAACAAGTTTTAATGCCACAAGCGATCAAGAAAATCGGCGTGCTTACCTCAGGGGGGGATTCCCCGGGAATGAACGCCGCCATCCGGGCCGTGGTCCGGACATGTGCCTACCACGGGATTGGATGCATCGGTATTTACCGCGGATACCAGGGCATGATTGAAGGCGACTTCAAGGAAATGGGGCCGCGCAGTGTAAACAACATCATCAACAAAGGCGGAACCATTCTCAAATCAGCAAGGAGCAAGGAGTTTAGGACCGTCGAGGGAAGGAAAAAAGCCCATGAGCACCTCACCCAGGCGGGAGTAGATTCGCTGGTGGTAATTGGAGGCGATGGCAGTTTTACCGGCGCCGAGGTTTTTAACGCCGAGTACGGTTTTCCGGTAATGGGCATTCCCGGCACGATTGACAACGACATTTATGGCACCAGCCACACCCTTGGATATGATACCGCGCTGAACACTGTGGTCGAAGTGATCGACAAGATCCGCGACACGGCCAGCTCGCACAATCGATTGTTTTTTGTGGAGGTGATGGGCCGCGATGCCGGTCATATCGCGCTAAATGCGGGAATTGGCGCCGGTGCCGAGGAAATTTTGATCCCCGAAGAAGACCTCGGCCTTGAGAGGCTCCTGGAATCCTTGCGCAAAAGCAAGGCGTCGGGAAAATCATCCAGCATTGTTGTAATTGCCGAGGGCGACAAGATTGGCAAGAATGTATTTGAACTCAAGGATTACGTGGAGCAAAACATGCCCGAGTATGACGTACGGGTTTCGGTTTTGGGCCACATGCAACGCGGCGGCGCGCCCACGTGCTTTGACCGCGTCCTGGCCAGCCGACTCGGTGTCAAGGCCGTAGAGTCACTGCTTGAAGGCAAGTCCAATTACATGGTGGGCATCAACGGCGACAAGATCTCCCTCACCCCGCTTGAACAGGCCATCAAGGGCAGGAGCGAGATTGATCGGGAGTTGTTGAGGGTGTCGGATATAATGAGTACGTAAAGAGACGAAAGTTGAAAGACTAAAGTCGAAAGCGTCAAAAAAGTTAGCAAGTTTTTAGTTGCCATTGACCGGATAATCGTCAGACGGCAATTGGCACGTTTAGTTATTCATTTTCAAATTTTCTAATTTTCAAATTTTCAAATTCGATCTTATGATAAAACTCGGAATAAACGGCTTTGGCCGCATTGGCCGCCTTGTCCTTCGCGAATCGCTGAACAGGGACAATGTTGAAGTAGTTGCAATCAATGATTTGCTGGAGGTGGATCACCTCGCGTATCTGTTGAAATACGACTCGGTACACGGGAATTTTGCCGGAAAGGTGGAGGTTCGCGACGGGAAATTATTTGTCAATGACAAAGAAGTCCGCGTGACTGCCGAAAAAGATCCCTCACAACTCAAGTGGGATCAGGCAGGAGCAGAAGTAGTGGCCGAGTGCACCGGTATTTTTACCACCCTGGAAAAGGCGAAGGCGCATCTTGACGGCGGGGCGACAAAAGTCGTGATTTCGGCTCCATCGGCTGACGCGCCAATGTTCGTGATGGGCGTAAACCACGACAAGGCCAAGGCTTCTGATACCATTGTATCAAATGCTTCATGCACAACCAATTGCCTGGCGCCACTTGCCAAAGTACTCAATGACGAATACGGCATTGTGGAAGGGCTGATGACCACGGTTCACGCCACCACGGCGAGCCAATTGACCGTTGACGGGCCAAGCAAAAAAGATTTCCGGGGCGGACGGGCGGCGCTTCTCAACATCATCCCGGCCTCAACCGGCGCGGCCAAGGCGGTAGGGAAGGTGATCCCGGAGCTCAATGGCAAGCTCACCGGGATGTCCATGCGGGTTCCCACGGCCGATGTTTCGGTGGTTGATTTGACCGTAAAACTGGCGCGCGAAACCACCTATGACCAGATCATGTCCACACTCAAGGCTGCCTCTGAAGGTGATTACCAGGGAATTATCGGGTACACCGAAGACGACGTTGTATCACAGGACTTTGTCTCGGACCCGCGTACCTCCATTGTGGATGCCAAGGCAGGGATCGGGCTCAACTCGACGTTTTTCAAGATTGTTTCTTGGTATGACAATGAGTACGGCTATTCCAGCAAACTCGTCGATCTATGCGTGCATGTTGCCAATTTGCGATAATATGTAACTTAGTGCCGGGTATATTGCCCG
>JAEZGB010000192.1 GCA_023437485.1 Bacteroidota bacterium | reverse complement strand
GTGCCACCTTCCTTGCCCAGGCCGAGAACTTTTCAGTGATTGAAATTGGCAACGAATCCCATTTTACCGATGCCTGGGTACACGCGTTCAAAACCACGCCACAGCCATCGTTTAACAAGCAATTTGACCTGTTGCTCAATGATCTGGGGGAGAATCACGCCAAGGGCTACCGAAATTATCTGTTTTGCTCAAATGAGACACAGGCGCGCAGGTTTCACGATATTTTCGAATCGCTTGACCGGGCTGGCAATGACGATTTCAGGCGGCATTATGATACGATTGTGCTGCCGCTTTACCAGGGTTTTGTGGACCACGATAACCGCATTGCCTGTTATACTGACCACCAGATCTTTGAACGTTACCACAAATTCAATATCAAGAACGGATATTCCAAGAAGCAGGCCCTGACCCTGAAGGAGTTGAACACGTTGTCGGTGGGCGATTATGTCACGCACATCGATCACGGCATCGGCAAGTTTGGCGGGTTGCAGAAAATAGAAAACGAAGGCCGTGTTCAGGAGGCGATAAAGTTGGTCTATGCCGACAATGACATTGTGTATGTGAGCATTCATGCGCTGCACAAGATTTCAAAATACAACGGGAAAGACGGCGCGCCGCCAAAAATATACAAATTGGGTTCAGGGGCCTGGAAGGCGCTCAAACAGAAAACCAAGGCACGGGTGCGGCACATCGCCTTTAACCTGATCCAACTCTATGCAAAACGGCGGTTGGAAAAGGGTTATCGGTTCAACCCGGACAGTTATCTGCAATTGGAACTCGAATCGTCGTTTATTTATGAAGACACTCCTGACCAGACCAAAGCTACACAGGAGGTCAAACAGGACATGGAAAGTGAACGGCCCATGGACCGCCTGGTTTGCGGCGACGTTGGATTCGGGAAAACCGAGGTGGCCATCCGGGCGGCGTTCAAAGCGGTTGATAACGGAAAACAGGTTGCGGTTTTGGTGCCGACCACCATTTTGGCTTACCAGCATTTCCGGACTTTTTCTGAAAGGCTTCGCGAAATGCCCGTGACGGTTTCATACCTGAACCGGTTCAGGAGTGCAAAAGAGCGTGCCGAAACGCTAAAGGACCTGGCCGAGGGCAAGCTGGATATTATCATCGGAACGCATCAATTGGTCAATAAGAGCGTCAAATTCAAGGATCTTGGCCTTTTGATCGTGGATGAAGAACAAAAATTCGGCGTTAATGTCAAGGACAAGCTCAAGACCATCGCCTCAAATGTCGATACACTTACCCTTACGGCCACTCCTATTCCCAGAACGCTCCAGTTTTCATTGATGGCAGCACGCGATCTTTCAGTGATCACAACGCCTCCGCCTAATCGCTATCCCATCGAATCGCATGTTATCGGCTTTAATGAGGAAACCATCCGGGATGCCATTTCGTATGAAATTCAGCGAAACGGCCAGGTATTCTTTATCAATAACCGCATTGAAAACATCAAGGAAATTGCGGGAATGATCCAGCGGCTTGTACCCGATGCACGGGTTGGCGTGGGCCATGGCCAGATGGAGGGCAAAAAACTCGAGGAGTTGATGCTTGGGTTCATGAACGGCGATTTTGACGTGCTGGTATCAACCACCATCATTGAAAGCGGTCTGGATGTTCCAAACGCCAACACGATTTTTATAAACAATGCGCATAATTTCGGGCTTTCAGACCTGCACCAGATGAGGGGCCGCGTGGGCCGAAGCAATAAAAAAGCGTTCTGCTATTTTATTACGCCCCCATTTTCAGTTATGACCGAAGATGCCCGCAAAAGAATTCACGCCTTGCAACAGTTCAGCGAACTTGGCAGCGGTTTCAACATCGCAATGAAAGACCTTGAAATTAGGGGCGCTGGTGACTTGCTGGGTGGCGAACAAAGCGGTTTTATCAATGAAATCGGGTTTGAGGCCTATCAGAAAATCATGAATGAGGCCATTGAAGAACTTAAGGAAAATGAGTTCCGGGACATTTATCAGACTGAAGAATCCGAACAGACAGAATTCGTAAAAGACATCCAGATTGATTCGGATTTTGAATTGCTATTCCCCGACAACTATATCAACAATATTTCAGAGCGGCTGAATTTGTATAACGAGGTCAGCCTGATCAAGGATGAAAAATCTTTGGCTGAATATGAACAGAGGCTTGCAGACAGGTTCGGCCCTTTGCCAAAACCGGCGAAATCGCTTTTGGATTCGATCAAGCTTAAATGGATCGCTTCAAGATTGGGCATTGAAAAACTCGTCATGAAACAAGGCAAAATGATTGGCTATTTCATTGGCGACCAAAATTCGGCGTTTTATCAGTCAAACAGGTTCACTAACCTGCTTGTTTATATCCAAAAGCATCCGGAATTGGCTCGGATAAAAGAAAAGCAGACCTCTGGCGGGCTTCGGCTGATGGTAACCTTTGACAATGTAAAAAGTGTCCGCAAAGCTCTTGAACTCCTCTCACAAATAGATCAATAAAAAATGCCGCCCCGGGGCGGCATCTTGTTTAATTTTTCAGGATCTTGAAATTGGCCTGTGCATCGCCAAACTTCAACCGGAAAAAGTATGTTCCGGTAGCAAATTGCGAGATGTCGATCTTGGCTTCCAGGGAATTTGGACTGCCATTGTACAGTAATCGCCCCTGCGGATTATAAATCAGCACTTCATCAATTGCCGTGTTGGCAAGTATGTTGACCGTTCCATTTGTCGGATTTGGCCAATAGGTCAGGTCAATATTGCTGAATCCGTCAATTGACAGATTATCCTCGCACGAAACCGTTGCCACATAACCTGATTCCACTACGCCTGGATCAGAGAAAAACCTGATGGTCAGTGCACCGTCGGGTGACGACGACACGAACGGGCCGGGAATACCGGTTCCCGTCAAACCGTTGCCGCTAAGTTCAGGAGATGCCGTGCTGGCTCCGTCATACACATACATATAGTCATAGTCCGTTTCAAGGTCAAACGATGTAAAAGTGAGCTTGATTTTTTTGTTGGGCAGAGTTGGGATCAGCACACGCGTGTAGTCCTGGAGATCGGTGTAATCATTGTTTGCCCCGCCTGTGTCGGTTATGGTAACCCCATCGCACCAGTTGGCCGATGTGGCGAAGATGGATTGACGGAAAGTTGATGTAAGATTGTCGCAAACCGGCCTAATCCGGACTTTATAATATGAATTTGGGTTCAGCCCGGTGACCGTATAGGTTGGGCTGCTGACCGAAACCCAGGTTGGAAAAGGCGAATTGAAGGGCAGTACCGCGATTTGCCAGCTGGTTGACGAGCCGACCTCATCCCAGGTTATGGTCGCCGAGGTATTGGTCACATTTGTGAAGTTGATATTGGCAACCGTATTTATGCAGGTGCTGACGCAATCGGCACTAAGACACGGACTGGCTTCGACCGCCTGAATGATTGCCGCTTTGGGCTGCGGTCCAAAACCATTTGAAAAGTTAATTCCAACACCCGAAATTAGGTGGCAATAACTCATAATGGTTCCCTTAATACCGGGCGAGGGAATCGTGGGAGGGCTGCTAACGCAATTTGATCCTTCGGTTATTCCGGCCGATGGGCCACAATTATCGATTGCAGTGTTATTTCCATTCCAAACACAGGCATGAGTATGCCTTGAGCCAAGAAGATGGCCAAGTTCATGGGTGATCACCTGAATGGTCCACGAAAAGGTGGGGACCGTACTATAACTGAAGTTCACATCAGAATAGCTGAAATTGTTCTGCGAGCACAATCCGTTGATTGTCACGGCGACGCCGCCCAACCCTCCGGGATCGATACCGACCAACTGACCTACATCACCATCAAAAACCGGACGTATCGAATTGAACTGATATAGGTAATCCACTGATGAATCGCCTTCATAAGGATCGTCTTCGGTCCAGATAAATATAGATTTCAGGCTGGTTGTGATTTGATCATTGGCAAAAAGTGTCTGAACATTGTTGAAAACCGAGGTCATCCAGTTGGATGTCGTGGTGGTATTACTGTTGTTTTGTTGAAACAGGTTGTAATCAATTTCAAAATAAGTAGTCACGCATCGCATGGTCAGCACCGATCTCTGGTTTTCCATTTCGCCATGATCATGATCGCCATCGTCTTTGACCCCACACTGGAATTGGTTCAAAACCTTCATTTGTGCATCGGAATACACCACATAATCTGACGAACCGGGCACATCCAATTTCCCTATTACGATGTTCCCATATACGGGGCTTGAAACCACGCCATTGAGTTCATCGTTAAAAAAATTCATCGCCGCAACTGAAGTAAAATCATTGGCAATCGCGCCGCGGTAATATACTCCCGGCGTATAGTCAATGTACGTTTTTTTATCAGTGTCAACGTGAAACCCTTCGGCCGTTATGTCTACTTTAAAAAGCCGCACGGGAATCAAAGTTCCATCAAAAGGGATCCCAATCTCAATAAAATCAGGCTTGGAAGAATTGATGTAAGCCAACCCGTTTGCATCAATACGCGCAATGGTCGCATTGTCCACCACCTTCGATACTTCTGCAGACGGTGTCGCACCGGTAACTTGCAACACACTTACCGGCGTAAAATCAGTTTGTTGCATTGCCAATTCCCGAACGCGGCTACCCACAGCATTTTGCGCCTGCAACCCGGTCAGGAAAAGGACCATGAACAAAACAGTAATATTTTTCATGTTTGAAATTTTTGAATCGTCAAAGATAAATTTTATTCCTTAAATTATCTTTATGTATCTCGGTCAAAATACAACAATAATCAGGGCCATTCGTATACTAAGGTGTCGATTTAAAAATGATAGAACGCATCGGAAAAATGTTCTACCCTAAATGCGCTCCCTTCGCGGGTTACTGCGATAATATCAAAACGCACTTCCAGGTCAATTCCATGCTCAATTACATAATTGTTGATCGCCAACTGCATCAGCCTGATTTTTTCGTTCGAAACAAATTCCTGTGGCCTGCCTGTTGCGCAATTCGTGCGGGTTTTCACTTCAATCGCGCTTAATATCGAATCTTTAACGGCGATCAGGTCAATCTCGGCTTTCTTAAAGGTGTAGTTTCGTTCCAGGATCCTGTACCCGTCCCTTTCCAGAAATTCGGCGGCGATTCGTTCACCGGTCCTGCCCAGATCATTGTGCGAAGCCATCAGTCAAATACCACGGTTGAACCCTCCGGCTTAACCTCCACCTTAACATTCCGGCCAAAGATCATGGCGCGGTTATCCTTTATATGGCCTGCCGGAAAGTTATAAATTACGGGGAAAGTGTAATCTTTGAAAATCTCCCGAACGATCTCAAGTGCGTCTTTTCCCCACGGAATTTCATTGTCATTCATGCTGGTCATCCCTCCAATTATCACCGCCCTTAGTTCATTAAACCAGCCATTTCGCTTTAGATTCATCATCATCCGGTCAATGTGATAGAGGTATTCGTCAAGATCCTCGATAAATAGAATCTTGCCCTTGTGGTCTACTTGTGACGATGATCCCATAATACTGTAGAGTACGGATAAATTTCCGCCGACCAACTCCCCCTCGGCTTTGCCTTCACGATTAAAAGGGTGTGCTGAAAGTTCGTATTTCAATTTTTCACCAAACAGTGCCCGGCGCAGGGTTAACTTCGCGTCAGACGAAGCGTTGGGGGTGGAAATAGCCATCATGGCATGCAGGCTCTCGATTCCCATGTTATTGGCATGGCTATGCAGGAC
>JAEZGB010000107.1 GCA_023437485.1 Bacteroidota bacterium | reverse complement strand
GATATATACATTGAAGCTCGCGCTGTCAGTACATATGGGATCAGTCCCGTTTTGGGCGTGAACATAGATGGTTTGGGTTGAGGTGATCGCAGTTCCGGCAGGAATCTCAGTACCGCCGCCATTGGGTTCGGTGTAATACTTACCCACTGCCAGCGCAGGCAAGGTGTACGATGTGCAGTCAAACACATTCTGAAAGGTTCCCACCTCAGGGTTCTGGACAATGGTCACCTCAAAATCAGTATCGATCACGCAAAACGGTTCAACCTCAGTCATAAAGTACACGTATACGGTCTGGCTAGAGGTGATGGCTGTTCCGGCCGGGATAACCTGGCCGCCACCGCCCGGAGCGGTATGATATGCTCCGTATTCAAGCCCCGGCAAGGTGTAGCTTCCGCAAAAAGTGCCACTTGACGGCGAGATTGTCATCGGGTCAATGATGGTCACCTTAAAGTTCGATGAGTTCGGGCATGATTCGGGGCCGCCCGGCTGATTGAAAATGTAAATAGTCATCGTCTCCCCAATCAGGTCGCCCGGGAAAAGCTGATCGCCTGTTCCGTTACTGCCGGTAAAATAGTGGCCGTGCTCAAGTTCAGGAAGGATGTAGCTGTCACAAACTATCACGTCTTCCAGGTCATCAACCGGCGGAAGCGGGTTCACAACAAGGTTA
Source organism: Bacteroidota bacterium (assembly GCA_023437485.1). Classification (GTDB taxonomy): domain Bacteria; phylum Bacteroidota; class Bacteroidia; order Flavobacteriales; family Flavobacteriaceae; genus Flavobacterium. The sequence goes on along the minus strand of JAEZGB010000107.1, from coordinate 7,627 downwards.
AAGGATGACACACTAAAGCAGCCAGGATCGGTCAGGAGTGAAACCCTGACAAAAATGGGTTGCCCGGTCGAAATTATATTTACAGATGTTATTGGGTTCGTATTGTTGTTCGCGTCTTGTTGTGTATAGTAAAAAGCGCACGAATAAATTGAAGAAGATTGTCCGTTCAGCACCGCCGGCGCCGCCTGTTGCAAAAAGAAGATCGCATTCTGCACAGTTAAGGAGCGCATACACTTTACCATGTCGGGAATTGCATTTGCCACAGGGGCAGGGGTAAGTTGTATTTGGAAGGACTTTAGCGCATAACACCCGGTATTTGGATTATTAATCCGTGCCCAAACCGTCTGGTTACCTGGGCTTACGTGATTGGTGTTAAGCGGATTGGCATTTGCCTGTGCGTCGGCCTGTGACGCGTGGTAGGAAACCACCGTTCCCTCGGGCAAGCCCTGGGTGAGAACGGGTGTGTTTTGCGACAGATCAAAAATGTAACTGGCCGCGCCCGTATCGCACTTGTAAAGCGTCACCGGGTTGGGCGTAGTGAACTGAGGGAAATACTGGATGGTGATATGGTCGGTCACCGGTTGGCATACATCGATGATATTGGTGTAGGTCACACCGTAAACCCCGGGTTGCGTCACGTTGATCGATGGTCCGGTGGCACCGGCAATCACCGCGCCGTTACGGGTCCATGAAAATGTGTATTCGGCGGGGTTGAGGCCCGTGTTCAGCACATAGGTTTCACCAAAGCAAATCGCGGTTCCTGCCGCTGTGGTCAGGTCAAGGCCCAGGACATCCTGCCCGATGTTGAAGCTGTCAGAAGAAATGAATATTGCCGAATCCGACTCAAAATCGGAACGGTCGGCCACCACGAGTTTGATGTGGTATGGCGTATTTGGGGTAAGCACCGACGAAGCATTGAGCAATACGGTCTGGCCATTGAAATTGGTAGCTGACGATGGCGCTGCCGATCCGCCGTTGTACGAACCAAAATATTGGACGTTTTGCGAAGGGCATGATGAATTGTATAGAAAATCGCGGATGGTTACAACCGAGATGGGCGTGCTGGTTCCCGGAACAACGGCAAGGTTGGTAGTAACGCCGGTGTTCATGTTGGTGAGCAAGAACGCGAACGCGTCTGAAAATTGGCATTGGAAGTTTCCGTACTCCTCAGATGCGAAAACAAAGTCAAAGTTGAAGTGCGAGGAAATGGGCGTAAAATCAAATTCCAGGACCGTTGCATTGGTAGATTGCATCGAGATCCCGGCGGCGGCAAGTGTGGCTTCCAGGTCAGCATCGCCGCTCCAGGCAGCCGAACCATCGTTGAGCATAACCGAGTTTGGCCCGGCGGCGTTCATCGCGTTGCCCGTGCTCAGGATAACACCTCCCTGCATGGGGAAGGTGGGATTGGTGTTTTGGAAAAACCCGATTCCGTTGGTGGAACCAAAATTGCTCCCGGTGCGCCAGGTCACGTTGGTAGCCGAGACGCAGGGCGAGTTGATCAGGACATTGTTCACCAATTCGGGAACGGTGTGACTGGTTGTGCTTACCGTAATCGGCTGAGAGATACCGACGGCAGAAACCAACAGGCAGATAAGGGGTAATAATTTTTTCATTTCGTGATTTACTTTTGACGCGACAAATATTGCTTCTAATATCGTTTAAAAGCAAAAAAAATCGATGAACTGCACAATAATATTTGAATTTACCTTAAAATTCTTACAATTTAACGTGCATTTTGTCGATGATTTTTGCCGTTTGTCGATTTCGAAGGTGCGCTTTATTTGATTTCCAAGCCTTATCTTTGCGGCTCTATAAAATTCAACATGAACCCATCCCAACATCTTGCCCCTTTGGTTGACCAGGCGCTTCAAAATCTGTTTTCACTTAAATCGGTCTCTCTGGAATTTCAGGCGACCAGGCGCGATTTTGAAGGCGATGTGACCTTGGTAATTTTCCCGCTGGTCAAACTTTTAAAATCATCGCCTGCCGAAATCGGTACACGCATTGGCGACTACCTGAGGGCTAATGGCGGGATGGTTGATTCCTATAATGTGGTTTCGGGTTTTTTGAATATCGTGGTTTCAGGTAATTACTATCTTGACTTCTTCAATTCGGTCAAAAGCGCCGATAATTTCGGGATTAGCACCCCCACGCCCGGTTCCCCCGCAATATTGGTCGAATATTCTTCACCCAATACCAACAAACCCCTGCATCTTGGCCATGTACGCAATAATTTGCTGGGGTATTCCGTGGCCAGGATTCTCGAAGCGGCTGGAAACAGGGTTTACAAAACCCAAATCGTGAATGACCGCGGAATCCATATTTGCAAATCGATGATTGCGTGGCAGGAATTCGGTAAAGGGGAAACACCTGCATCCACTGGGTTAAAAGGCGATAAACTCGTCGGCAATTATTATGTGGCATTTGACCAGGCGTATCGCGAGCAGGTGCGCGAACTGATTCAGCAGGGAATGCCCGAGGAACAGGCCAAAAAAATTGCCCCCCTTATGCAAAAAGCCCAGCTGATGCTGCAACAATGGGAACAGGGTGACCCGCAGGTGCTTGAGCTTTGGGAGAAAATGAACGGCTGGGTATACGACGGATTTGGGCAGACCTATAAAAATCTGGGCGTGGACTTTGACAAAATCTATTATGAGAGCCAGACCTATCTTCTGGGCAAGGACGTGGTGCAGATGGGCCTTGAGAAAGGTGTATTTGAACGCGACCCCGACGGTTCGGTCTGGATTGATCTCACTGCCGAAGGCCTTGACCGCAAAATCGTGCTCCGGAGCGACGGTACGGCGGTTTATATGACCCAGGACATTGGCACGGCGATTCAGCGCGTGCAGGATTTCCCGGGCATCGCGGGAATGGTGTATACCGTAGGCAATGAACAGGATTACCACTTCAAGGTTTTGTTCCTGATCTTGCAAAAGCTTGGTTTTGAGTGGGCCGAAAACCTTTATCATCTTTCATACGGCATGGTCGATCTCCCATCAGGCAAGATGAAAAGCCGTGAAGGCACCGTGGTCGATGCCGACGATCTCATTGACGAGATGGTGGAGACGGCCGAAAGGATCTCGGCTGAACTGGGCAAACTGGAAGGTTATCCCGACCAGGATAAAAAACGGTTGTACAATATTATTGGGCTTGGAGCGCTTAAATATTATATTCTCAAGGTCGATCCCAAAAAACGGATCCTTTTTAACCCGGAAGAATCGGTTGATTTCGCGGGCAACACCGGGCCTTTCATCCAATACACTTACGCGCGGATCCAATCGATATTGCGCCGCGCCGAAACCTTGCCGGATAATGATGCCAATCCCGCCGGGCTCCATCCTAAAGAGAAGGAACTATTGAAGTTTCTGGCGCAATTCCCCGAAACCATCCAACAGGCCGCATCGGCGCACAGCCCTGCCATCATTGCCAATTATACCTATGAGCTGGTCAAGGAATACAACTCTTTTTATCAATCTGTACCCATCCTGGCCGAAGAAAACGCACAAAATCGCGACTTCCGGATCCAGCTTTCGCACAAGGTGGGCCAGGTGATCGCCTCGGCATTTTCACTTTTGGGGATTGGGGTTCCGGAAAGAATGTAGGAAGGGGTTGGTTGTAAGTCGTCAGTTGTCAGTTGTCAGTTGTCAGTCATCAGTGTGATCCAACTTCACCCAACCGTTTTGGGTTTAGTATCTAAAGGAATGCGCCGATGTTGAGGGTGCTTTTCCATTTCCGTTGGTAGCGCCGTTTGTCCCGGTGCGGTCATGCGCTGTTCCATATGAGGCGTACCGCGGCGCGCAGGATGCGGTAATCAGGGCCAACAAGGCTACCGCCATCGCGTGTCTGATAAATGCAGTGGTTTTCATGGCTATTGAATTTTGAATTTAAAGTTACTCCACTAAAGAGGCAGGCCTGCTATAAAAAGTACACGTTTCTTTACAGGATTGTGGTATATATAGCGCCGGGAATCTAAAAATTCGCGCGGTTTTGTCTAAATTTGCGACTCAAAATTGCGATTATGTTTGAGAATCTAAGCGAGAAGCTCGATAAGGCGTTTCACATACTGAAAGGCCACGGAAAAATCACCGAAGTCAATGTTGCCGACACCCTTAAAGAGGTACGCCGGGCATTGCTCGATGCCGACGTCAACTTCAAGATTGCCAAGGAATTTACCAACAAGGTCAAAGAAAAAGCGATAGGCCAAAACGTTCTCACTACGCTTCAGCCGGGGCAACTCCTGGTGAAACTGGTCAAGGACGAACTTACTGAGCTCATGGGAGGCGATGTGGCCGGGGTAAACCTTTCCGGGAATCCGTCGGTGATCCTGATGTCAGGTTTGCAGGGATCTGGAAAGACTACGTTTTCAGGCAAACTTGCCTTGTTCCTCAAAGCAAAGAAAAATAAAAAGCCGCTCCTGGTTGCTTGTGATATTTACCGTCCCGCTGCCATCAATCAGTTGCATGTGGTGGGCGAGCAGGTTGGTGTTGAGGTTTATTCCGAACCTGAAAACAAGAACCCGGTAGAAATTGCGCAGAACGCCATCCGCCACGCGAAATCAAATGGTTTCAATGTTGTGATTGTCGATACTGCCGGACGCCTCGCCATTGACGAGCAGATGATGGACGAGATCGCCAATGTTCACCGCGCCATTCAGCCGCAGGAAACACTTTTCGTGGTTGATGCCATGACGGGCCAGGACGCGGTCAATACGGCCAAAGCCTTTAACGACAGGCTCAATTTTGACGGGGTGGTCCTGACCAAACTGGACGGTGATACCCGTGGCGGTGCTGCCATTTCGATCAAATCGGTGGTGGATAAGCCAATTAAATTTGTGGGGACGGGCGAAAAGATGGAAGCGCTTGACGTGTTCTATCCTTCCCGTATGGCCGACAGGATTTTGGGGATGGGTGACGTGATCTCACTTGTGGAGCGCGCGCAGGAGCAGTTCAATGAAGAGGAGGCTCGCAAACTGCAAAAGAAAATTGCCAAGAACGAATTTGGGTTTGACGATTTTTTGGCCCAGATCCAGCAGGTCAAAAAAATGGGCAACATGAAGGATTTGGTGGGAATGATCCCCGGCGCGTCAAAAGCCATGAAAGATATCGAGATTGAAGACGATGCCTTTAAGCACATCGAGGCCATCATCCATTCCATGACACCGGCTGAGCGCAAGAAGCCTTCGCTGATCGATGTCAAGCGCAAAAACCGCATAGCCAAAGGTTCCGGAACCAAAATAGAACAGGTCAACCAGCTTATGAAGCAGTTTGACCAGATGAGCAAGATGATGAAGATGATGCAGGGGCCCGGCGGCAAAAACCTGATGAAAATGATGGGAGGCATGAAAGGGATGCCAGGCATGAAGTAAGAGGAAAGAGGAAAGACAAAAGACAAAAGTCGAAAGATAAAAGGAGCGTGTCATTAACTAAACTTCCAGCAGTGCAGATACTCGACGGCAAGAAAACATCGTCCGACATCAAGAACGAAATCCGGCAGGAGGTTGACCTGATGAAGGCAAGCGGCGAAAAAGTTCCGCACCTGGCGGCAATCATCGTCGGGAATGACGGTGCGAGCCTTACTTATGTCAACAGCAAAGTCAAGGCCTGTGAACGGGTAGGGTTTGAGTCCACGCTGATTCGGATGCCCAGCACTACGTCCGAACTGGAATTGCTGCGAAAGATCCAGAAGCTCAATGACGATGACAATATTGACGGTTTCATTGTTCAGCTCCCTCTTCCAGACCAGATTAATACCCAAAAAGTCCTGATGGCCATTGACCCGTCAAAGGACGTCGACGGATTTCATCCTGAGAACTTTGGCAAGATGGCATTGGATATGTCAACATTTATTCCCGCAACGCCCTTCGGGATTCTGGAATTGCTTGAACGCTACGGAGTCGAAACCAAGGGCAAACATACGGTGGTCATTGGCCGAAGCCATATTGTTGGGCGCCCGATGAGCATACTGATGGGAAGGAAGGGTTTCCCGGGAAATTCGACCGTTACCCTGACGCATTCCTATACCAAAAATATTTCGCAAATCACTACACAGGCCGATATCATCATCACCGCGCTTGGCGTGCCCAATTACCTCAAAGCCGAGATGATCAAGGACGACGCGGTAGTGATTGACGTGGGGATTACCAGGGTAGAAGATAAATTTTCGGAAAAAGGCTATGTGATTACCGGTGACGTCGATTTTGAAAACGTCAGCAAAAAAGCTTCGTTCATTACACCGGTCCCGGGTGGCGTGGGCCCCATGACCATCGCGATGCTGCTCAAAAATACGTTGCTCGCCCGTACCCAGCGGCGTCAGCGCCTGTAGCTTTTGCCCTCACGGGTATCGGCGGGCAGATTGCTGTATCAGAGTTTTCGCGTCAATAAAAATAGCAGAAGTGCAGACCAGGCCAGTAGCAATAAAGGAAACGCCGAACGCATCGCAAATTTGTGACGTGCCCAGAAGCAAAGAATCGAAAATGGCAGTATTGCAAGTAGCGCCAGCATCGGCAGCCATAAGGCTTCAAAAATAGCTCCGGTCAAGATAAAGGCGTATACATCAGTATACAAGGCGATCAGCCAAAACAACCAGGATACGGCTAACAGAATGGCAATCGTCAATGCCGGCCAGGAAACGCTCTTATTTTTGGGCGCGCCTTCCACTTCGCTGGTTGAGGATGGGTTGTGAAACGGATTTGGGCAGGCTGGCTTCCTGGGTTTTTGACGAGGGTTCTATCAAGGCTTGGAGTTCGCTGATTTCCGCCGGTGTTAATTCCCTGTAACGGCCCGTTGGCAGGTCCAACTTTATATTGATGATCCGGGTCCTTTTCAGCGATCGCACCTCATATCCCAAAAATTCGCACATTCGCCGGATCTGCCGGTTTAGCCCCTGGGTCAGGATGATCCGGAATGAATACGGGCCGGTCTTTTCAACCAGGCACTGTTTTGTGACGGTACCCAAAATGGGCACTCCCGATGACATTTTTTTGACAAACCGGTCCGATACAGGCTTGTCAACCGTGACGATGTATTCTTTTTCGTGATTGTTGCGCGCGCGCAGGATTTTGTTGACGATGTCGCCATCATCAGTGAGAAATATCAGGCCTTCGCTATTCTTGTCCAGCCTGCCAATGGGGAAAATCCGTTTGGGGTAATTGACAAAATCAACAATGTTTCCCCTGACTTTCTGGTTGGTGGTGCACTCGATTCCAACAGGTTTGTTCAAGGCCAGGTAAACCGGTTTTTCCATCCGTTCGGCAATGAGCTTGCCATCTACCCTGACCTGGTCATCTGGCGAAACCTTGGAACCCATTTCGGCTGTTTTCCCGTTGATGGAAACGCGCCCCGCAGCCACCAGCGCATCGGCTTCCCGCCGGGAGCAGTAGCCGGATTCGCCAAGAAATTTGTTGATGCGCTTTAGTTCTTCCATTTGACAAAGATAATTAAAGCTGTCGGCTGTTAGCGGCCAGTGGTCAGTTTGATTGCGTTATTCAAATTGTGCTGAACGTCTACAATTAATTTGTACTCTTGCAGGCAAGCCGTTGTGCATTTTTTTTGACTTTTTCCGGTTTTCCCGTCGTGGAAATTCGCGGCAGGGTGGGAAATTTCGGGTGGCGGGTGGGGGGCAGGGGGCA
>JAEZGB010000091.1 GCA_023437485.1 Bacteroidota bacterium | reverse complement strand
GCATTATTGGAAATGGCATCCCGCCGATATCAAAAACCACTTTTTTTATCTGAAACCGGGCACTTTGGTTCGGGCCGGATTGAATGGCTTGATGAAGTGGTTGACCAGTGCCACATCGCGATGCAACGCGGGGTGAACCTTTTGGGAATTTGCTTGTACCCCGTTACCGACAGGCCTGATTGGGACAACCTGGAAAGTTTTTCCAATTGTGGGATCTGGGACCTCGATGAACAATCCAACAGGATTCCGCATCTTAAATACATCGAGAGGATCCGCGAGCTGCATGCCAGCTTCAGTACCACGCCTGCCGTGCCGGCACATATCCAAAACGAATTAATACTTTAGATCATGAAAGCAATCTGGAGAGGCGGGATCACATTTGGCCTGGTCAACATACCGGTGAGGCTGTACAGCGGTTCAGTATCGCACCGGATTGACCTTGACATGATCAGGAAAAAAGACAAATGCGCCATCCAATACGTGCGGATTTGCAAGAAAGACGGCAAGGAAGTGCCGTGGGAAGAAATTGCAAAGGGATATCGGAAAGAAGACGGCGATTATGTGGTTCTGGACAAAGATGACCTGGCAAAGCTAATGCCCGAAAAAACACAGAGCATCCAGATTTTCGAATTCGTCAAGGAAGAGGAAATCCCCTCGCAATACCTGGAAAAACCCTATATCATCGAGCCGGAAAAGCAGGCGGCCCGCACCTACGCCCTGTTGCGTTCGGCACTAAAAAAATCAGGCAAGGTTGGCCTGGCAAAATATGTCATGCGGACTGCCGAACACCTTGGCCTTCTTAAAGTAGAGGACGATGCGATTTTATTGATCCAGATTCGTTTTGAGCAGGATTTAAGGGACCCGATGGAAGCCAAGATTCCCACCGACATCAAAATCGAAAAAAAAGAACTGGACATGGCCATGACCATCATTGACCAGATGACCGACAAGTTTGAGCCCGAAAAATACAAAGACACCTACAAGGAGGAGATGATCCGGATGATTGAGCAAAAATCAAAGGAAAAACCAAAAAAAGGCGCCGCAAAGGAATCTGCTTCCAAAACAAAGGCAAAAAAACCTGCCGGCGATGATCTTTTGGAACAACTTAAGGCAAGCCTGGCCGCCATTAAAAACTAAATGGGACTTGAGAAATATAACGAAAAGCGTGACTTTAAAAAAACGCGTGAGCCGCGCGGGGTAAAAAAAGCCTCCAAAGGAAAACTGCGCTTCGTTGTACAAAAACACGCTGCCTCCCGATTGCATTATGACTTCAGGCTGGAAATTGACGGTGTGCTCGTCAGCTGGGCCGTCCCCAACGGGCCCTCGGCAAATCCCGCCGACAGACGGCTTGCCGTGCAGACCGAAGACCATCCTATGGGCTACATGGATTTTGAAGGCACGATCCCAAAAGGCGAGTACGGCGGCGGGACGGTCATGGTTTGGGACATCGGCACCTATCACGCCGAGGGTAATGACGATGTTGCCAAGGACAATGCGCTCATGAAAAAACAACTTCGGGACGGGAATATCAAAGTGGTCCTGGAGGGCAAAAAACTCAAAGGATCATGGCATTGCGTCATGATGAAGGGCGAAGATCGCCAATGGCTGCTGATGAAAGGAAAGGACGAACATTCGGGAACCAAAATCGAATACGGCCAAACCTCAGTGCTGACCGGCAGGGAACTTGACGAAATTGCGCAGGGCGACCAGGTTTGGCATTCCACCAAAACAGTCGACGAAAATATCGCCGCGCTTGCAAAGGCAAAAAAGAAACCTGCCAAAGTAAAAGCCAGTCCCAGCAAGCAAACCATTGAATTTTCTCCCGAAGACCTAAAAGATGCCGAAAGGATCACGAGCTTTCCCCGGGAATGGAAACCGCAACTGGCAACGCTGGCCGACGGGCCCTTTGACAATGACGACTGGATTTTTGAAACCAAATTTGACGGTTACCGGGCGATGGCGATGGTCGAATCAGGACAGTGCAAGCTAGTCTCGCGCAATGGCCTGGAGTTTGGCCAATATCCCGACATCGCAAAATCGCTCGAGGGATTTGCACATGAGGTGATTTTGGACGGCGAGATAGTCATGGAAGATTCCAAGGGCAAAAGCCAGTTCCAATGGTTGCAGAATCACGCACAAAAGCCCAGGCGCGGAAAATTGGTATTCTATGTCTTTGACATCCTGTACTTCAACGGGTTTGACCTTACCCGGCTGGAACTGTTGCTTCGAAAAAAAATTCTCCGCGCGGTGGTTCCTGAAATGGATAATATCAGGTATTCCGAACATGTGGCCGGCCGCGGTAACGATGCATTTTCAAAAGCCGAAAAAATGGGCGGCGAGGGTATTATCGCCAAAAAGTCAAATTCAAAATACCACCTGGGCCGCCGCTCCCGTGATTGGTTAAAGATCAAGACCGAACAGCAACAGGAAATGGTCATTGGAGGTTTTACACAGCCGCAGGGAGGCCGGCAGGGTATCGGCGCGCTGTTGACGGGATATTATGACGGTGCCGATTTTATTTACTCGGGTAAAGTGGGAAGCGGATTCAACTCGGCGATGCTGAAAGATTTGCGGGCACGGTTGGAAAAAATTGAGCAGAAAACCAGCCCGTTCAAAAAAACTCCGCGAATTGCGGGGGCACATTGGGTAAAACCACAGTTACTGGCGCAGGTCAAATTTTCTGAACTGACCGAAACCGGAATTATGAGGCATCCTGTTTTTCTGGGACTGCGCGAAGACAAACCGGCAAAAAAAGTTGTAGCCGAACGCCCTGCCGTAAAGGCATCGTCGGTAAAAAAGACTTTGTCCAAGGCAAAATCGACAAGTACTGCAAAAAAGGAACCGGCTGAGTCCCGTGTTGAATTCACCAATCTTGACAAGGTATTTTTTCCCAATGAAGGGATTACCAAGGGCGACGTAATTGATTATTACGATTCGATAGCCGAGATCATCCTGCCCTTCCTTGCCGACCGGCCACAATCTTTGCGCCGGACGCCCGATGGGGTAAAAAGCGAAGGTTTTTTCCAGAAGAACGTCGCGGGAGCGGTGCCAAAATGGATCAAAACCCGAAAGATCAAAGCCGAATCGGCATCTGAACCCATTGAGTGGCTTTTGTGCCAGGACAAGGAGACTTTGCTATTCCTGGCAAACTGGGGGTGCATCGAACTCAATCCCTGGAGCAGCCGCGTGGGTTCGCTGAACAATCCTGATTACATCATATTTGACCTTGACCCCAATAAAGCCGACACCAAAAAACTGGTCGCCACCGCTTTGAAAGTAAAGGAAGTGCTTGACCGCCTGGGAATTACAGGGTTTGTAAAAACCTCCGGAGGCAAGGGCCTGCATGTGTTCATCCCCGTCTTGCCTAAATACACCTATGAACAGACCCGGCAATTTTCACTGATTGTGAGTCAAATGGTGCATCGGGAACTGCCCGAAATCACCAGTCTGGAACGAATGCCCGCCAAACGTGTCGGGAAAATCTATCTCGATTACCTGCAAAACGGCCGCGGGAAAACCATGGCAAGCGCCTACTCGATCAGGCCCCGTGAAGGTGCGGGGGTCTCAACTCCGTTGGAGTGGTCTGAAATCAACAATAAATTGGACCTGTCGGCATTCAATTTAAAAACCGTCCCAAAACGGCTGGCCAAAAAAGGCGACCTTTGGAAAGATTTCTTTGATAAGCGCCATGACCTGAACAAAATCTTAAAATCCCTTTGATGGACTGGATAAAATTTCTCGGAATCGTGGCAGCGGTACTCACCACCGCGGCAAATGTTCCGCAAGCGATAAAAATTATCAGAACGCGTTCTACCGAAAGTATCTCCACCATGACCTACATTTTGCTTTTCAGTGGGTTGGTGTGCTGGCTTATTTACGGTATAATCCGCGATGACCTTCCCATTATCCTTGCCAATAGTGTATCGGCGGCATTGGCCGGAATTATTTTGGTGCTCAAAATCATAGGCAAAAAAAAAGAAGGCGGGTAGGCCTTCTTTCTTCAACATTCCAAGGAATCACTTGTCGTTATCCTCAGATGAGATGGATTGGTTCTGGTCTTCGTCCAGATCGATATTGTCGCGAAGGATATAATCATCCTGGCTAAAGGCATCGGCGTTGCGGGAATTAGCCCCGCTGGCGTCATATGTTCCCTCGGTATCTTCTGCGTTTTCAAAGTCCGAGTTCATTGTCGCCTTGCTTTCCGTTGTATAGGTCACCCCGGGTTGTTCCATTGCCAGATATTTATCGGTATCGACGTTTTCATCCCAATCATTGGCGTTGAAATCATCACTTTCCAATGGCTGTCCGGGTTTCGGGCCCTTGTTTTGAGCTGCCTCGAGGGCCTCGTTCTCTTCCATGTGTCGGTTCTTGTCTTCCATAACTTTTAGAATAATACCGCGTTGCTGATGTCGAGATTTTTCAGTAGCCGAAAATTGGTTTGCAGCAAATTGCGCAACAGCAGGCTTTTGGAGTTTGGTTCCTGTTTCTGTTTCGGCGACTCAAGCTTTTCACGCCAGTTCTTGCGGTGGTTGGATTTGGTTTTCATCGGGCTTGCTGGTTAGATCTCCTATAAAATTGCAAAAATTTATACGCTTTCAATTTACAGATTTTGTCACAAACCTTACAAAATTTTAAGTTGCCGATTCTTACACGTTCATCTCGCCTTCAACACCGCCGTCGTCCATTCGTTTTCCCAATACGGCGGCCGCAGTCCACTTCAAAAACGCTATGGCCTTGCCGTCTTTGGTGTCCCAATAATACGCATCATGAGGCTGGACGCGGATCACGGTCACGTCAGGATCATCTTTGCCTTCTTCAAACCAGGCTTTTGCTATCGGGGTCCAAATTTCCTCGATTTTATTTCGGTCCCGAAAAATGGTCGCCGTTCCATATACTGACAGGTAGTGGTTATCGGACATTTTTGAGAAAAACAATTGCACCCGGTTATCCTTCTCGATTTCCATGTTTTTGTGTGTTCCCGCCCCGCTGATAAACCACAGGCTTCCGTCCCTGTCCACCTCGCGCAGGCTCATCGGCCGTGCTGCGATGGGCAACTGATCCAGATTGGTACAAAACATGCAGATTCCGACATCTTCGGCAAGTTCCTTTAATTTGGCCACCGATTCCTCTCGGCCGGCCAGGTTTTTCACTTCTCCCATATTTCAAGTTATTTGGTTACCAGATACCCATTGAATTGCGTCCTGAAGCTGCGCTTTACGGTAGCCGCGAAATTCTCCCGGCATGACTTTGCTGAAGCCGTCGGTGAATTTGATCACATTGTCAAGATCGGTCACAATGGCGGCGCGGTTCCATCGCAAAAGATTCTTTACGCCCAGCCAGGCATCGTTTAGCCAGGCACCCGCCGTAAAATCAGAGGGTTCGTTGTCAAGCACCAGCATATAATTGAGTTCACCGTCCGGATTTGTGTTCACCAATTCCCTGACGCGGTCAATTACGAAGTGAAAATCGTCTTTAGTCACCGTCCCCGCTGACCTGAATCCCACCATATTTGGCGGTAAATCGTTCATTTGCTGAATCATGGCCGTAGTGTTTATATTAAAGTTACCACTTCCGTCCCACAACGACTGTTAGCCAAATCACAAAATAACCCGATACCTGAAATTGGGCAAAAAAAAATCCCTGCCGTGGGAAGCAGGGACTAACTACACTCTATATGAAAAATTACTCGTCCGCAGCAATGGCCGAATTCCGGTTCAGATCCACTTTAAGGGCAGTGGCAACGCCCTGCTCATTGATCATGGTCATGTTGAGCATGTCCAATTGCGCAAGGTGCCGCGAAACCAGACCGTTGAATTTGTTGTAGGAAATATTCATTTCTTTCAAGTTCCTGAGTTTTTCAAGGTCAAAAGGAACCTGTCCGTCAAGATTATTTTCAAATAAGCTCAGGTTTTCCAGCGATGAAAGATTTGCAACATCCATTGAAAGTTTACCGCTAATTTTGTTGCTGCTAAGCAAAAGCACCTTTAATTTCTTCAATCCGTACAGGCTCTGCGGCAGTTCTCCTTCCAGTTCATTGTTAAACAGTGAAAGTGTCTGCAGGTTGGAAAGCTGTCCGATCTTGGCAGGAATTGGACCTGAAAAACGGTTCATGTAAAGTTCCAAAGATTCAAGTGATCTTAGCTGTCCGATAGTTCCGGGAATTTTTCCGCTGAGTTTATTGAAAGACAGATTGAGCGACTTCAGTTCCTTTAGATTTGCGATGCTGGCCGGAATGCTTCCTGAAAGCGAATTGCGAAACAGGTTTAGCTTTTTCAACGAGGTCAGGTTTCCGATTTCCTGTGGAATGGCACCCTGAAGGTTATTGTTGGGCAAGTCGATGGCAATCACCTTGTCGTTTTCAATCCTGACACCGTGCCATTTTTCAACCGGGGCATTCAGGTCCCATTTCGCCGTCCAGTTTTTTCCGCCGGTTGCCTGATGCAATTTGATCAGCGCCTGCTTCTCGGTCGGAGAAATGGCTGCCAGAGAAACCATGCTGGTCAATATGGCGGCAATGAGTAGTATATTTTTCATGATGATTCAATTAGAATTACGATTCAAATGTAGGCGCATTGCCGATAATCAGCAAATAAAATCGACGAAATGCATTTACTATCCAAATTTTACGGATTTATTCTTACAAAATCAGTCCATGTATAAAATTGTCTCGTTTCCGAAATCCATTTCTTACAAGGATTTTCTACATTTGACAAACTTTAAATCAAAACCCGATGGAATTCAACGTATTGCCCCTTATTGTAGCTGCCCTGTCAACTTTGGCAGTAGGGTTTGTTTGGTACAACCCAAAAGTTTTCGGAACAATCTGGATGCGCGAATCGGGAACAAATCCTGAGGAAGGCAAAAAACCCAACATGGCGCTTTTGTTTGGTATGTCCGTATTTTATGCATTCTTGATCTCGTTGATCCTGCAAACACTTGTCATCCATCAGTGGGGCGCGTACGGCGCAACAGTGAATGTCGAAGCTGATCCTTCTATTTTTGAAAATTACATGAAAGCTTACGGATCATCCTACCGGACTTTTCAGCACGGAATGCTCCACGGTTTCATGAGCGGATTGTTCTTTGCGCTTCCGGTGGTGGGGACCAACGCCCTGTATGAACACCGAAGCTGGAAGTACACCCTGGTAACCGGTGGATATTGGGTGGTCACCTGCATGATCATGGGTGGAATAATCTGTGCGTGGCAATGATTATAATTTATGTCGCGGCAGGCGAGATTTTATGATTTGGTTGTCGATAGGCCAAAATATTAAATCCTACTTTTGAAAAAAAATTCGTGCGCGACACGCTAGAGTTCACTGTTTACCGTCATGTCGATGAGCTCCCCCAAGCCTGGGACATTGCGGCGCACCCCAACCTGTTTCTTTCCCGAAGGTATCTCCGGGCGCTGTTTGAATCGGCACCGGCCAATATGACCCTGCATTTTGTCATGGTCCACCGCCGGCAGTCACCCGCTGCGGTCGCGATTTCGCAATTCCTGGACATGTCGCGTGTACGCTCGTTTGGTGAGCGCGATAATTGCGTTAAAACCCGCATAAGGACTTGGGCATTTCGGCGCTTCGCGGCCAATGTTCTGCTGATGGGCAATAACATGCTTACAGGGCAAAACGCCATTGGTTGCGCGCCAGGTTACCGGCTTGAAGATGTTGTGCCTTCCCTGGGAAATGCCCTGAAAGAAATTGCACGAATCTTCGCCAGTCAGGGCAAGACACCGCACCTCACCATTTGGAAAGATTTTCCCAAACAGGCGATGACTTCTTTTTCGGCTCCCGCATTTAACGATTATTACCGCTTCAGCACCCAGCCGAATATGGTTTTTAACATTCCCGCCGATTGGCGAAGCGAGAGTGATTACGTTGGCTCGCTGACCAAGAAATACCGTGACCAGTACAAACGGGCCCGAAAAAAAGCAGCGGCCCTGCAAAAGCGCCAATTGTCACTTGACGATGTCACCCACTTCAATCTCAGGATCAATCAACTCTATCACAATGTCGCGGCCAACGCGCCCTTCAATACGTTTTATTTGCACCCTAACCATTTTATTGCGCTCAAAACCGCGCTGGACGATGATTTCCGGGTGTACGGTTATTTTGACGGCGAAAATCTTGTAGGGTTCAACACGATCATTCGCAACGGACGTGATATCGACACGTACTTTTTGGGATATGATGAAGTCAGTCAGAAAACCTGCATGCTCTATTTGAACATGCTTTACGACATGCTGGGCTACTCAATCAAACACCGATATGACCGGGTCATTTTTGCGCGGACGGCCTTGGAAATCAAAAGTTCGATTGGTGCAAAACCCGAGCAAATGCACGGCCTGATCCAACACGGAAACAAAATCCTCAACAGGCAATTGCATCGATTGTTCGGTTATTTTGAACCCGAAGTACCCTGGACCGAAAGGCATCCGTTCAAGACTTCGGAACCGCAACCCGCAGTTGACGCGGAAGAATCTCGATTTCAAGCCGGCTGACTTCGCCAAAATATTCGCCGTCAATCTGGAAATGGACAGGTTTGTTTGTACTGATGACGGCCTCGGTAGCAGCGATAATTTCGACTTCACCTGTATCCACCGGCATCTTTCCCGCAATGATTTTTCCCACCGTAATCAGGTCCAGGTTCCTGAAAACGATAATTTCAAATTGGCCATCATCCATGGCTCCTACCGGATTGACCGTGACCCCCGTGCCATATTTTTGAGAATTTGCAATGACGAGCATTTTGGATTCGGCCCGAGTTGTTTTTTCACCCGTACGGATTTCGGCAATAAATTCAATCGGATCATCAGTGAGCGTGTTTACGGTCTGGAGCGCATACCCTAACTTCCCGCGGATGCTGCTGTGTTCATAGTTCCTGATCAGTTCGGCATTGAGGCCGATATCGCTTAAGTGCAGGCTTTTATGCCCGTTGATCAAAATCATGTCGAGTTCCTGTACATTCGGGCCAAAGGCGATCTCGAGATAGTCCTCGACCTGATCCGGAAACCCAAGATCAACGGCGAGCCCGTTTGCCGAACCTGCCGGCAGGATCCCGATGATCACATCAAATTCCTGCAGGGCGTCGGCCGTCATTTTGATGGTCCCGTCGCCGCCGGCCACCAATACCCTTTCGGGGCGATGCCTGTCATACAATTTCCGGATTTCGGCAACGTCGTTATCGCCGTCCGTTTCATATTCGATAAATTGATAGTTGAGTTCATCGGCGCGCTCGCGGGCCGCCTTGATGATGGCGGCTTTGTCCCTTCCGCCGGAGATAGGATTTACGACCAGCAAAACGGTCTTTTTCGGGGCCATGATTGTACTTAAGAAATTTATGGGTAACTTAGAGACTCTACCAAATATAACCAATTTTGATGAAGCCTGTACTCAAATTATACCGCGGATACGCCAATGACCAGGAGCTGATCGTGATGGGCCATGTCTTTGCCCCGCAAACCAAGGAAGAGTATGATTTCCAGAAAAAAAGGTTCCGAAATGCCAAGTCGATCATAAGGATGTTCAGGATCAAGACCCGCGCCAATGCCGAGGTTTTCCTGACCCACGGTTCGCAGGTAATCCGAACGCGCACTCTGGACGACGGCTATTTCAAGTTTTGCATCCCGTTAAAGAATGAACTCAATTTCGGCTGGACTGACTACCAGGTTCACATCATGCACGAGGGGCATAAAATCACCGCAAAAAGTTCATATATACGGCCGCATGAGGGTAAATTGGGTTTCATCTCAGATATTGACGACACCTTTCTAATATCGCATACCCGGAACGTTTTCAAAAAAATGTACATTCTTTTGTTCCGAAATGTCAACGACCGAAAATTATTTGACGGTGTTGTGCCGCACTATCAGGCGCTGAGTACCGCCGGGCGCAACAACCGGAATGAGCAGAATGCATTTTTTTACGTATCCAGCAGTGAGTGGAACCTGTACCGGTTCATTGTCGATTTTACCAAGCTTCACAACCTGCCAAGGGCCGTACTGCTATTAAAGGATATCAAAACAAGCCTGATGGATTTTCTGGTAACCGGCCGGGGTGACCATAACCATAAATTCGAGAAGATCAAACACATATTGGAGTTTTATCCGCACCTGCATTATACACTTCTTGGCGATGATTCGCAGCAGGATCCGTACCTCTATGAAAACATCTGCAAGATTTTCCCGGTCAATGTCAAGGCGGTGTACATTCGGCAAACGGGCAACCAGAAAAAAGCAAAGTCACAGGATGCACTAAGGAACATCGCCGACCTGGGGGTCCAAACCTGCTATTTCAGGGATAGTGCCGATGCCATCGAACATTCCAGAAGCATCGGGCTCATCGCCTGATCACGCGTTTTCGATCTCGAGCTGGACGTTCTCCCAATCGGCAAGAAGCTTTTCCAGATCGGCTTTCTTGCGGTTATAGGCGGTAAAGAAGCTGGCGTCCTCGATGTGTTTGTCGTAATTTGACTCAAGCGCCTTGTCGTCCTTGCGGATGTCTTCCTCAAGCTGCTTGATTTGCGATTCGATCTTGCTCAGGCGGTTTTGCAGCGATTTGTTCTTCTTTTGGTCTTCGTACGAGAGTTTGGGATTCTCCTTGGGCGCGTCCTTTTTCACGGCATCCTTTTTCTCCACTTCGCGCATGTTTTGCAGATTGCGCTGTTCGAGGAAGAAATTGATATCGCCCAGGTATTCGCGTATCTTCTGGTCCTTGAATTCATAGACGATGTTGGACAGCCCCTGAAGGAAGTCCCTATCGTGCGAAACCAGGATGAGCGTACCCTGATACTTTTGAAGCGCGGCCTTGAGCACGTTCTTGCTTTTGATGTCGAGGTGGTTTGTGGGTTCGTCCATCACCAGCACATTGATGGGTTGCAGAAGCAGTTTGCAAAGCGCCAACCGGTTGCGCTCGCCCCCGGAGAGCACCTTGACTTTCTTCTCCACTTCGTCGCCGCGAAAGAGGAAGGCGCCAAGCATGTCGCGAACCTTGGAGCGGTTGGTATCGTTTGCGGCATTCTCCATCGTCTCCAAAAGCGTAATCTCGCCGTCGAGGTATTCGGCCTGGTTTTGGGCAAAATAACCCACCTGGACGTTGTGCCCGAGTTTGATGTTGCCCTCGTAGTCGAATTCATTCACCATCGCCTTGATAAAGGTGGATTTACCCTGGCCATTCTGCCCGACAAACGCGATTTTGCTCCCGCGTTCCACCATCAGTGAAATGTCTTTCAGCACCGTTTTGCTGCCGAAACGCTTGGTCACGTGCTCGGCCTCGACCACGACCCGCCCCGGAACTTTTGATACCGGAAACGAGATGCTCATGACGGAGTTGTCGTCCTCATCAACTTCAATGCGCTCCACGCGGTCCAGCTTTTTGATCAGCGATTGGGCCATTGATGCCTTTGATGCCTTAGCACGAAATTTTTCGATCAGCCGCTCGGTTTCCTCGATTTTTTTCTGTTGGTTCTTCTGCGTCGCGAGCTGCTTGTCGCGGATTTCCTGGCGCAGCACCAGATATTGCGAATAAGGTTTGTTGAAATCGTATGCCTTGCCAAGCGAAATCTCGATGGTGCGGTTGGTGACGTTGTCCAGGAACATCTTATCGTGCGACACGATCACCACCACTCCCGAATAATTCCGCAGGAAATTCTCCAGCCAGATAATGGATTCGATGTCAAGGTGGTTGGTGGGCTCATCCAGCAACAGTACGTCATTGGATTGCAAAAGCAGTTTGGCGAGTTCGATGCGCATGCGCCATCCGCCCGAAAAAGTATCGGTGCGGTTGTTGAAATCCTCGCGTTTGAATCCGAGACCCAATAGAACCTTTTCAGTGTCGCCGACATAATTGTATCCGCCCAGGAGTTCAAAGCGGTGAGTATAATCTGAAAGGTCTTCGATGATCTTGCCGTATTCCTCGCTTTCGTAGTCAGTGCGGGTAGCCAGCTGATGATTTATCTGCTCGAGTTTTTTCTCGACCTCCCGCAGATCCGTGAACGCTTCGTAAGCCTCCTCGAGCACGGTTCGGCCCTGCTCAAAGTCGATGTCCTGCCGAAGGAAGCCGATGCGCACCTCTTTCTCAGTAGCAATTACTCCGGAATCTGGTGCAAAGTCGCGCGCCAGTACCTTAAGCATGGTTGACTTTCCGGCGCCGTTCTTGCCCACAAGCCCAACCCGGTCACCGGCGCCCAGCCTGAAGGTAATATCTTCAAAAAGCGGCGTTCCGCCAAATACGACCGAAAGATTGTGGATGTTCAGCATGGTTTAAGGGGTAAAATCATCGTAAATTTGCATTGGGTCAATGGCCCGGAAATCAATCTGCAAATGTTAAAAAAAGGTTCCAAACTCTATAGCATTTTAACAGGAACTTGTCCGCGTTGCCATAGCGAGAACATGTACGTCAATACCAACCCCTATGTTTTGACCGAAACAATGAAAATGCATGAGCACTGCAGCCACTGTGGACTAAAGTACAAGATCGAGCCAAATTTTTTCTTTGGGGCCATGTATGTCAGTTATGCGCTCGCGGTGCTGATGGCCATTATTGTGTTCCTGATCTCAGTTTGGGTGATTGGTACGGGGCTGAAAACTGCGTTTATTGTCATTCTGGTCAGCCTTTTTATTTTGATGCCCTGGATTACCCGGATTTCACGAAACATTTATATCAATCTTTTCGTGCACTACCGAAAGCCGGGCGCTTAAATCTCCTAATGTCATACCTCCAGGGCAGATCAAGGCCGTATTCCAGATGTTCGAATAATTTTTTGGCAAGCGTGGGCGCGAACAAAACGCCCCGTGTTCCAAGCCCGTTCAACACTGCCAGCCGCGGATAATCGGTGTGCCGGCCAAGCAAAGGTTGACGATCCCGAACCGTAGGCCGAACTCCTGCCTCATGGCCGATGACCTCGTAATCGCAATTTAGCACCTCCCGAAGTTTTTCTTCCAGTTCAAGACGTCCCGCCGCCGTGGGCAGATTTGTCTTGTCCTGATGCCCATAAGTGGCGCCAACCCGAAATATCCCATCGCCAAGCGGAAGAATGAAAATCCCTGCATTGACGATGCTGTCCAATTGCAAGCCGGCAGTCCGGATCAATAGAATTTCACCTTTGGTGCCGTTTAACGGAAGATGATTGAAATATGGATTTTGATGAAGGCCGAACCCCTCGGCAAAGACGATGTACCGGTAGGAAATATCGCCATATCGGCATTGGTCTTCTTCAATGACGATTGACTCGTGTTCCATGGTTTGATTCATCAGCAAGCCCTCATCTGATAAAATCTTCCTATAACCAGCGATAAACTCACGGGTTGACAGGTAACCGGCATTCAGCACCTCACCGAAGCCAAACGGCGACTCAAACCCTGGAAACGATTTTCGGACCAAATTTGGCGAAAGATAGAGTAAAAGGCCAGGTGAATCGGCGGCCTCAAACCACGTATTTTGCTCTTCAACTGAATGAAATCGGCGCAATAATGGAAGCGGAATCAACTTGCCCTCTCCTACCCGTGAATGGAATTCAAACATGTTCCGAAGCAGTTCGGCGGCATCGGGAATTGCTTTTAAACGTTTAATCGCAACCGGATTATACAGGCCGGCCGCAACCGAGGACGCATCTTGCGAGGCGTCGTCAAGCACGTGGATTGTCTTGCCGCTGGCCAGCGCAGCTTCGGCGAAAGCCAGGCCCGCAAGCCCCGCACCCACAATGAGGTAATCTTTCATGGCGTAAAAATAAAAACTCCCGCCCAAAGGCAGGAGTTCAATAATCAATAACTTATAGGCTTAGTAATTCCACATGTCCTGTTCAAAGTTCCGGATCTTTTCCTTAACCCTTTCAGACTCGAGGAGCTGCATTTGCGCATTGTCCTTCATGTAATCGGCAATTTGCCTGTCACCGTAAACGTTTTCCTCCTTGTATATCACCGCGTTGAAACGCCGCGAATTCAAAAGGTGGTCAAATGTGATGGGTTGTGCCGAGTTCTTGTCGTTGAAGGCCTTGGCTTCGTGCAACACGTCGCGGATAGCCGGGAAGTACACCCAGAAAAGTTCAATCGGGTCTGCGTTTTCCTTGCCAATCTCACGGGCTTCAGGAGCGACTGGGCAAATGGCCAGCAACCTGTACTTCATCTCGCCCTGACGCTTGTCAAAATACCAGAATCCTTTGATCCGATAAGCAAAAATATCCTGAGCGGTCAATTCCAACCTGTTGATGTACTGCTCATCCAGTACCTTTCGGCCCGAGCGATAGTCATCATAGTAATTGTTGATCTCATCAATACCTGACTGAACCGTATCCACGTAAGTGAATGAGGTTTCCATATCCTTCAAAGTCTTTTTGGTATTGAAGTAATCATCAGCGTAAACTTCAGTAATCCTTCCGGATTTGATGCCGTTTAACAAAACGCTAAACAAAGACCGGCGGTCACGACCGATATTAGCTGTATCGATTGGAAAATACAACGGGAAATTGATCCGCTCATCCAGGTCAATCTGCTCCCAAATGGTCTTACCCATCAGGACGTCCCTGTCGTGCACATAACCATACGCAAGGGGCTTATCGTTATCCGATTCCATTTGCGCCTCGGTCTTTTTACCGATTTCGTCGGGTGTCTTGGCATTAAGAAGGTTTGACTGCGCAACCATTGAGTAGCTGCCTGCCAATCCTAAAACGACCATTAATAAGTTTCTCAATTTCATTGTTTCAATTTAAGCTTTAAGTAGGTTAACGACGCAAAAACGTGATTATTGCAACTCGTAAATGACCGGAGCACATTTGCCCGTCATTACATTTGCAGATACCCCAACGATCTTGGTTTTGATGTCAGAGATTACAATCTGATCACCACGTCCGGCCCTGGCGAGCGCTTGCTTACACTGTGCGTTCACGCGGTCTCCATTGACAATGATTGTCGGCTGGCCCGGAACTTTAAAGGCAAACTGCGTTACCTGGAAATCAAGGTCATAGAGGAAGTCAGGAAGCTTGGCCGAAATCTGGGCAACCTCAAGACGGCCTTTGGCACCTTTCACGGTTCCCATTTCACCCGCTACAGCTCCAACAGGACCCGGGATGTTCTTGATACGGAAAACTTTCTTATCAGATACCTTTGATTTGTCAGGAAGTTCACCGGTTACGCTAACAGTAACTTCGGTTCCTGATCCAGGATTCAGGTTGTACTGGCCAGGCTTTGAACCTTTAGAAAGACCTGGTGCCGAAGCATTCACCTTATTATCGGAAATACCTGCAAAAGTGATGGTCATCGGGTTAGGTAGACCGCGGTAAACCACGTTCATTTTGTCGGCAGAAATGTTGGCCGAGTTTGGCTTGGGAACTACAACATAATTTCCTTTGATAGGAAGGCTCACAACTTTACCACCTTCGTCAAAGTTGAACGATCCGGTGATTTCATGTTCGCCAACTGCACCTGCGCCGAAAGAGAATTTCGCCTGTCCGGCCTCAGCTTTCACGTTTGTACCGTTCACAGTTACCGATTTGGCAACGAGCGACGGGTCAAATTTACCAAGGATGATCTTACCGGTTACGGCCTCACCGCTAAAGAAAGCAGTTTTGTCCGGAACCACGATTGGCTGGTAAGCCGTCAAAGATGCTGCAGCAACAAGGTCAGACTGGAACATCCCCTGGATGATATCGCTTTCAGTGGTTTTGATGTCAGCTTGCATTTGTGAAAGCTTGGTCACAGTGGCGATTAGCGGGAAGCCTTGGTAATTGTAGTGCAGCCAAGGCAGGGTAGTTCCGGCAGAAGCCGACTTGACGGGCTTGGTCGCAAAACGATCCTCAATTTTCTTCATCTCGGGGGCAGCGATAGCGCTTCCGCCGGTTTGCTTAATATCCGAAACGAATTTAGCAATCTTGTCAAGGAATTCCTGGCCACGCTTTGAAGCGCGGTCACCTTCAAACCAAACTTCATCAACGTAGTCACCCTTGTCCATTTGCTCCCATGGAAGGTTCCCGTTTTCATCTTTCTCAAGATCTTTGGTGAACTCAGTTTTCAGTCCTTCAATATAATCGTTGAAATCCTTGGAAATTTTCCGGATTTTTTCAACTTTAACCTTCTTGTCTCCAAATTGCAACGGCTGATCGGCGGCCTTTTGTGCCAGTTGCTCAAATGAGGACTGGTTGCGCAGGTCAGTGATCGCATTGGATTCGACAATTTTATTATTCAAAATACCAAAAGCGGAGAGTACCTCTTTTGACATGTTCAGTGCCAACATCGCGATGAAAACCAGATACATCAGGTTAATCATCTTCTGCCGGGGCGTTAATTTTCCACTTGCCATTTTTGTATGTCAGATTGTTTTGTTAATAAAAAATGTAAGCTAAAATTAACCCCTGTTGCTCATTGCAGACAACATACCGCCATACACGCTGTTAAGCGACGCAAGGTTTGAGGTAAGCGACTGCATTTGGTCTTTCAATTTAAGGTTGTTCTCAACTACTTCATTGTTGATCTGAGCGTTGCGGCTTGCAGATTCCAATTGCACCTTGTAGAGGCTGTTCAAAGACTCCATCTGAGCGGCGGCAATTGCAAGCTCTTCGCTGTATTTTTTGGTCGAAGCGATTGAATCAACGGTTGGCGCGATACCTTTGGCGGCACCTTCAAAGTTACGGATGCTGTTGCCCAGGCTGGCCATCAACTCGCCGTCGATCTTGGCCTCTTTAAGCATATTGTCCAGCTTTTGAGAAAGCAGGCCCTGTGCTTCTTTTGGATCTTCTTTTGCGTTTTTTGGCTTGGCCTCGCCACCGGCAAGTTCAGGATAAACAAGTGACCAGTCGAGGTCTTTATCAACGGGGTCAAAAGCAGACAGACCAAAGATAAGGGCTTCAGTTCCCAGACCAATGATAAGCATGGCGCTCGCTCCCGGCCAGTGCATAAGTTTGAACAGTGCTCCTACGATTACGACTGCTGCTCCCATACCGTAAGCGAAATTCATTGCTTTTTTGCTTAAAAATGCCATAATAATAATTTAGTTTAGTTAAGTTAATATAATTTAGTTGGTTTAATTTAAGAATTAGCGCGCGCCGTTTCCGGTAACTTCAAGACCCATGTAATCCTGTACGGTCCTGAATCCGATATAACTCCTCGCAGAATCGGCATACTCAAAATCACGGGTTGAAACCTGCAGGAAGTATGCAACGTCTTTCCACGATCCGCCGCGGGTTACTTTGCGCTTGTTGGACTGGTCTCCAACGTTGGGGTTCATGGTCGAAACATATTCGTATGCTCCCGGGTCATAAGATGAATCGGTCCATTCGGCTACGTTACCGGCCATGTTATAAAGGTTATACCCATTCGGCTCATAAGATTTTGCCTCAACGGTATAGAGCGCCTGGTCAGCAGCATAATCACCGCGGTTTGGCTTGAAGTTCGCAAGGAAGCAGCCGCGGTCATTTTTGGTATACGGACCGCCCCAAGGATAAGTGGCTGACTGCAACCCGCCGCGGGCAGCATACTCCCACTCGGCTTCGGTTGGCAGACGAAAAGTATTGATCAGGTTACGGCCTTTTTTCTTTGATTTAATGTAAGCGTTTTTGTTGAGCGTCCTCCAGGCGCAGAATGCTTTGGCCTGCGTCCACTTAACCCCAACCACAGGGTAATCACCATAAGCCTGGTGCCAAAAGTAATCGTTGTGCATAGGCTCATTGTATGAATATGAGAAGTCCTTGATCCAAACGGTGGTGTCAGGATAAACCGGAACTTTTTCAGTTTTGATAAAGTCACTGCGCTTGCCCACTTTGGCCTTGGCTGCTGCCTGAATGTCCATCCATGAATAGCGGAACTGCAATTTATTGACATCAATGGTACGCAGACCGTTGTAAGATTCGGCCACCGGAAGATACATGGTATCCATTACCTCAGTGTAGTATTCGTCAGGATATTTTGAAGTATCAGTGATCAACTTTACCTTACGGTTGAGTTTGCGCCCTGCATACGGATCATCATCGGTACCTACGCTGTAGTAATTTTCATACATGTACTTGTCGTACGGCGTCATGGTTGCCGGATCGGCATCGTTGAAGGCAAAATCACCGATACTGCCCGCATTTCCACGGCCGCCACCACCGGTACCACCTGTCTGCCCTACCTCATCGGCAAGGATCGCAAGGCGTACGCGGATAATCGAGTCCTTGACCCACTCCACGAACTGGCGGTACTCACTGTTGGTGATTTCAGTTTCATCCATATAAAACGAACGGACAGTCACCGTTTTTGTGGGCGCGTCCTGCACATTGGCCAAATCGTCGTCTGATTTACCCATGATAAAGGCTCCGCCGGGCACCAGGGTCATTCCATACGGCTTCTCGGGATGCCATTTCTTACCCTTTACGCCAACCAATTCGCCTTTGTCGTTTGAACGGCCGCAGCCCACCAGCAAGGCGAAAAGAGCTGAAAATGCAACGAATTTCTTCATATCAATTTGGGTTATGTATTCTGTTCTAAATTTTAAGGGCGTAAACCTATCCATTATTTTTCAAAAATGCAATTAATAATAAAAAATAAATTTCCACGTCCAAATGTAGATTCTCCATCGGAATGAAAAAAATTTTTTGCCGATAAAATGCAAAATTCACCGATAAAATGCACAAAAAGTGTGTTTTTGTAGGAATTATAGCTCAATATCAGCGCTGTTTAATTCGTTTGTAATTAGAGGGAATTCCGTCTTTGGGCCTTCCACCACCTCTCGGGCAGTTCCTGGTTGCAGGCGGTTAAATACTCCTCATAAGAACATGGTAACAACGTATTTTTTTTCAGTTTATTATTACGTGACGGAACAAACGGGATTTCAATCCACCACCGGTCAGTCCTATCGCTTTTGTAGAATACCAGTTCTTCGTCTTCAGTCGGAACAATATACTTGGTGTACTGTTCACGGCTACCGAAAGGATATTCGTTGGAACGGTAATTTGCTCCTTCAATAAAATACCACACTACCTGCGCCATCAACGCCGCCTCATTGCGGGAACTCTCATGATTGAAAACCCCAAAAAGCGACGTCCGGTCACTGATTCCCGCATAACGTGCAAGGGCGCATATCTCCTTACCAGAGAAGCCGTTAGGAGTAAATGTAGCCAAATTTCCCGAATCGGAACTTTTTACCGATGTTAAATCCAAACTAATTAAGTCGGCATCGCGGAACACCGGCTCGGCTATGGAAACATTGGCCGTCACCTCGCCCAGGCGGAAAGCGTCGAAGTATAATTTCTCTATCAGGTCAATTTCTTCCTGCGAATTATAATAGGTTTGGTAACCGACATTGCTATAATTGAACAGGTTGTTGGGCTCGTCGGCAATAATGCGGGTCAGGTATGAATTGGCCGAAAGTCCGTCCTGTTCGCGGCCAAAGTCAAAACGGCTGTCAATACATACCAGGTTTACCATCTGCTCCAACTGATCATACGCCCGGTACAGCGCGTAGGTGAGTTCCTGAGATCCGCCCAAAACAATCGGAATGATGTTTTTCTTCATCAGCGCGGCCACTACTTCCCGAACCGCATAAGAGGTGTCGGCAAGCGAATTTCCCGGTTCGATGTCGCCCAGGTCCATAATCCTTGTATGCCAGTTACCGGGATACAGGGAATAGAAGGCTTCACGAAACGGGTCCAGGTTTACAGGCCGGGAACCAGGCGTTCCGCGATTCTCGAGCACGCCGATTACGGCAATCCGCGCTTGAGATATCTCAGGAAAGTCCTCGTGCGTATGGAAAGCGGTTTTGTGCCCAAGCTGTTGTGGCGAAAGGCTCCGGATATATTCCACCAGCTCACGCGATACGGGTTGCAGGAAATCGAATACCATAATATATTACTTCTTTTTGGCCGCGGGCCTGGCCTTGGCCGTTGTCTTGGACTTTGTAGCCGACGCAGGTTTCTTTGCAGCAGGTTTCTTTTCGGCACTCTTTTTTGCCGGGGATTTGCGTGCCGGGGCTTTTTCGGCAATCATTGCCTGCACCTCTTCAAGGGTGAGCTTTGCCGCATCCACCTCGCGTGGCAATTCAATCTTGGTTTTTCCTTTCAATATCACAGCCCGGCCCCATCGGCCTTTTTCCACCACGATACCTTCATCTTCCCAATTGTGGATTACCTTTTCAATGTTCTTTTGCAGCTTGTCCTCGATCAGTTCAATTATGTCCGATTGCGACAACCGATCAAAATCATACTTTTTGGAAACATTGATGAAGATGCCGTTCCATTTGATGAACGGCCCGAACCGTCCTGTCCCCTTTTGTACGGGTTCTCCTTTATATGTAGCAATCGGGGCGTCGGCCTGCTGCTTCTCGCGGATGAGTTCAATGGCCCGGTCCAGGTTCACATCCAGCGGCTCTTCACCTTTGGGCAGCGAGATGAACATTTTGCCAAAACGCACGTACGGCCCAAAACGCCCGTTGTTCACTTCCACCTCTTCGCCTTCAAAAGTGCCCAGCGCCTTTGGCAAAAGGAACAGGTCCAATGCTTCGTCAAGGGTAATGGTGGCGATGTTCTGATCGTTCCTCAGACTGGCAAACTGCTTTTCCTGGTCATCGGCCTCGCCAATTTGCGCGATGGGCCCGAACTTGCCCAGCCGCACGCTCACCTGGCGCCCTGATTTTGGATGGACTCCCAGGATCCGCTCGCCGCTTTCGCGTTCGGCGTTGGCCTCGACTTCCTTGACCTGCGGATGGAACCGGGTATAGAAATCGTTCATCATGTTCGCCCAATCGACGTTGCCTTCGGCGATCTCGTCAAAATCCTGCTCTACCTTGGCGGTAAAGTTATAATCCAGTATACTTCCGAAGTTTTTGACCAAAAAGTCGGTTACGATCATCCCAATGTCTGTCGGTACCAGTTTCCCCTTATCGGAACCCGCGTTTTCCTTCAACACTTTCTCTGAAAGTTTGTCATTGGCCAAAGTCAGCTGGACATATTCGCGCTCCTGGCCTTCCAGGGTACCTTTCTCGACATAATTCCTGGAGATTATCGTTGAGATGGTGGGAGCATAAGTCGAAGGACGCCCGATGCCCAGTTCCTCAAGTTTCTTGACCAGCGACGCTTCGGTATAGCGGGCGGCGGGCCTTGAATAACGCTCGGTGGCCACCAATGATTTGCCGTCAAGCTTTTCACCGGTGCGCAGCGCGGGCAACATTCCCTCCTGTTCTTCATCGTCGTCGTCATTCCCTTCCAGATATACTTTCAGGAAACCTTCAAACTGCAAAACCTCGCCCGTAGCCTGGAATTGTTCCGCATGCCGATCAGATTCAATCTTAACATTGGTGCGTTCCAATTGCGCATCCGACATTTGGCTGGCCAAGGTTCGCTTCCAGATCAGTTCATACAGCCTGGCCTGATCGCGCTCCAAAGCAATTTTGTGTTTTGACATATCAGTCGGCCGAATCGCTTCGTGGGCCTCCTGAGCGCCTTTGCTCTTATTGGCAAAATTGCGCGGCTTGGAAAATTCCTTGCCGTAAGACCTTGTAATCTCTTCCTGCGCGGCGCCCATGGCTTCCTGCGAGAGGTTGACACTGTCGGTCCTCATATATGTAATGTGCCCGGCTTCATAGAGCCGTTGGGCGATTTGCATGGTGATGCCTACCGGAAAGTAGAGCTTGCGGGCCGCTTCCTGTTGCAGTGTTGAAGTGGTGAAAGGCGGGGCAGGCGATTTGCGAACCGGTTTGGTTTCCAGATCGGCTACCTTGTAATTTGCGCCCAGGCTGGCGCGAAGGAAATCCTCGGCCTCCTTTTTAGTGCTAAAGCTGCGCCCGAGCTTCGCTTTGAATGACTTGCCGGCTTCATTGATAAATTCGGCGGTGATGGAAAAACTTGCCACCGGCGTAAATTCCCTGATTTCGCGTTCGCGCTCCACAATGAGCCTTACGGCCACCGATTGCACGCGCCCTGCCGACAGGCCGCCTTTGACCTTGCGCCATAAAACAGGCGAGAGTTCATATCCCACAAGTCTGTCCAGCACGCGGCGGGCCTGCTGGGCATTGACCAGGTCATAATTGATATCGCGGGGATTTTCAATCGCTTTCTGGATCGCCGATTTTGTGATCTCGTGAAACACGATCCGGCGCGTCTTTTTTTGGTCAAGTTTAAGCTCTTCGCTCAGGTGCCAGGAAATGGCCTCACCTTCGCGGTCTTCATCACTCGCCAGCCAAACCATGTCGGCTTTTTTGGAAAGGTCGCGGAGCTTTTTTACCAGTGCCTTCTTATCAGGTGACACTTCATATTTTGGTTTAAAGCCGTTTTCCACATCCACCCCGATTTCCTTTGAAGGTAAGTCAGCGATGTGGCCATAACTGGACTCAACCTGGAACTCTGTGCCCAGGAATTTGCCGATGGTCTTGGCCTTTGCGGGAGACTCGACTATAACCAGATTCTTTGCCATTAGGATTTAAAGTTTTGGAGTTTCAAGGGGGAAAATGCCCGCCCCTGTTTGCGGCAAAAGTAGAGCAAAAATTTAAATTCGGGGGTTTCTTTACCATTTCAGTGGGAATTGCCGGGCTCCATAACCGGCCATACACTGTTAAACTTAATCTGCCATCTTGTCACGATTGTCCATTTGTATGTATATTTGACCCCGCAATAAGCGTCTATGGAAAAGATTATAGAAGAGTCCAAACAGGGCGAAACCCTTGTCCTGGAACAACAACCTGACAATACCAAAAAACTGTTTATCGAAAGTTACGGCTGTGCGATGAATTTCTCTGACAGCGAGGTCGTGGCCTCGATCCTGGCAGGCAATGGTTACAACACCACTACCCGGCTTGAAGATGCCGACCTGGTCCTGGTGAATACCTGTTCCATTCGCGACAAGGCCGAACAGACCGTGCGCAACCGGTTGGAACAGTACCAGTCGGTGAAAAGGCGGCTGAACCCGAACATGAAAGTTGGCGTGCTGGGGTGCATGGCAGAGCGCCTGAAGGAAAAATTTCTTGACGAGGAAAAAATCGTCGATCTGGTTGTGGGGCCCGATGCTTACAAAGACCTGCCAAACCTTCTTCAGGAAGTTGAAGCCGGGAAAGACGCCATCAATGTAATCCTTTCCAAAGACGAGACCTACGGCGACATTTCGCCCGTGCGGCTGCAAAGCAACGGAATTTCGGCATTTGTTTCCATTACCAGGGGTTGTGACAACATGTGCACTTTTTGCGTGGTGCCTTTCACACGCGGGCGCGAACGCAGCCGGGAGCCGCAAAGCATCATGGATGAGATCGGCGCGCTGCATGACAAGGGCTTCCGCGAGGTGACCCTGCTGGGCCAAAACGTGGACAGTTATCTTTGGTACGGTGGCGGCCTCAAGAAGGATTTTGGCAAAGCTTCGCCGATGCAACAGGCCACGGCGGTAAAATTTGACCAACTGCTGGAGATGGTGGCCGTCGCATTTCCGAGGATGCGCATCCGGTTCTCAACCTCGAACCCGCAGGACATGCACGAGAGCGTTCTGCATGTAATTGCCAAATACCCGAACATTTGCAAGCACATACACCTTCCGGTGCAATCGGGCAGCGACCGGATGCTCCGGGAAATGAACCGCCAGCACACCCGCGCCGAATACATGGCGCTCATCGACAAAATATACAGCATTATCCCGGGCTGCGCGATTACCCAGGACATGATTGCAGGTTTTCCTACCGAGACTGAAGAAGATCACCGGGATTCATTGAGCCTGATGGAGTATGTGAAATATGACTTCGGTTATATGTACGCTTATTCAGAAAGGCCCGGAACCCTTGCCGCGCGCAAAATGGAAGACGACGTCCCTGAAGCAACCAAGCTTCGGCGCCTGACCGAGATCGTCAACCTGCAACGCGAACATTCGCTGTTCCGCAGCCGTGAATACCTGGGCAAAGTGGTCGAAGTACTCATTGAAAAACCGTCAAAGAAATCGCCCAATGACCTTTCGGGCCGTAACTCGCAAAATGTGACCGTTGTGTTTCCAAGGGAAAATTACAAGGTGGGCGATTTCGTCAATGTCGAAATCACGAACTGCACGAGCGGGACGCTGATTGGACGGGCGATTGGATACTCGGATATGAATTGATTAGAAGATTTAGCTTACGCTCAGTTCGCCCTGCGGGCTCGGGTGAAGGTTTGAAAATTTGAAGATTTGAAAATGAGGACTCGGACCTTAAGGATGAACGAACGGAGCGAAGATAAATTAGGAAATTAGGACCCGAGGCGAAGCCGAACAGAACGGAGCGAGAGCGAAGTTAAATTAGGACCCGAGGCGAAGCTGAACAAAACGCAGCGACAGCGAAGTTAAATGAAGGTATGGTCGCGCCGAGTAATAAAGCCTTTTCTGATAGGCAACATTATACCGTAAATTCCCCTTACAACCGTCGTTCGACATTCGACATTCGACATTTGACATTTGACAATATGGAAACCGTACAAGCCATAAAACAACGTTTTGAGATCATCGGAAATGATCCCAAGCTCAACCGCGCTATAGAGAAGGCGATCCAGGTGGCCCCGACCGATATTTCGGTTTTGGTGACCGGGGAAAGCGGCGTGGGCAAGGAAAGCATTCCGCGCATCATCCATGCACTTTCACACCGCAAGCACGGCAAATATATCGCAGTAAACTGCGGCGCCATCCCCGAGGGCACTATTGACAGTGAACTTTTCGGGCATGAAAAAGGATCCTTTACAGGAGCTACCGGCTCGCGTGAAGGCTATTTTGAAGTGGCTGACGGAGGCACCATCTTCCTTGACGAAGTGGGCGAACTTCCGCTCACCACCCAGGTAAGGCTGTTGCGCGTTCTTGAAAACGGGGAGTTTATCAAAGTAGGTTCGTCGCAGGTTCAAAAGACCAATGTACGAATCGTGGCAGCGACAAACGTCAATATGTTCGACGCGATCCAAAAAGGAAAATTCCGCGAAGATTTGTATTATCGCCTGAGTACCGTCGAGATCATGTTGCCGCCGCTGCGCGATCGAAAGGACGACATCCATCTACTGTTCCGCAAATTTGCCGCCGACTTTGCCCAAAAGTACAAGATGCCCGCCATCCGCCTGAGCGAAGCTGCCGTGGACTTCCTTCAAAAATACCGTTGGAGCGGCAATATCCGACAGTTGCGCAATGTGGCCGAACAGATATCGGTACTGGAAACCCAACGCGAAATTTCGCTGCAGACCATTCAATCCTACCTTCCGGTTGAAGGCACCAACCTTCCGCTTGTGGTAAAGGATTCAAAGCAGTCGGGTGATTTTTCCACCGAACGCGAGATCCTTTACAAAGTGCTTTTTGACATGCGGAGCGACATCAACGATCTCAAGAACCTGACTTTGGAATTATTGCAAAATGGCAAGGTCCGGGAAAGCAGCCAACATCTGATCAACAAGATTTACGGGCCTTCGGCAGGCGATTTTGAATTTGAGCGCGAGCACGAGATCATTCCTCAGGCGCACAAAACGCCATACCAGCCACCACAAGATTACCTGGACGCCGAAACCATTGAGGAAGAGGAAGAAGAAATCCTGAAGCTGGAACAAAAAGAAATTGAGATGATCAAAAAGGCTTTGGAAAAAAACAAGGGCAAACGCAAGGCAGCGGCTGACCAACTTGGAATTTCCGAGCGTACGCTTTACCGCAAAATTAAGCAGTTTGACCTTTAGGCCGAATCGTTATCTTTGGAGAATGACTTTACGCAGATTCATACCTTATTATATACTGACAATTTTTACCGTGCTGGCATCGGGGTGCTCGGTGTACAATTTCACCGGGACCGGCAAGATTGACGCCGACACTTTCCAGGTGAACTATTTCCAGAATGCTTCGGAACTGGTTGAGCCCGGAATTGAGCGCACTTTTACCTTGCGGCTGCAGGACCTGATCCAGAACCAGACCAACCTCACCCTGGTGAATTCAAACGGCGACCTGCTCTATGAAGGCGAAATCACTGATTATCGAATCAGCCCGATGACCGCAACCGCCGATCAGCGCGCTGCTCAAAACAGGCTTACCATCTCTGTAATGGTGCGGTTTTCAAACAAACGCAAGCCGGCAGACGATTTTGAAAAACGCTTTTCTTTTTTTCACGATTATCCCGGGACCGAACAACTTATCGGTAGCCGCCTGACCACGGCGTTGGACGAGATTTTTGAACGGATCACACAGGATATATTTAACGAATCACTCGCCCGCTGGTAATGAACGTAACCGAATATACCACGCTTCTCAATAAGCCGAACGCGATAACCGACCGGCAAACCGAATCGCTTGACCGTATCCTGGCGCAGTTTCCCTATTTCCAAAGCGCGAGGGCGCTGAGACTCAAAGGCCTTTACAACCAAAACAGCTTCCAGTACAATTACGCGCTCAAGGTTACCGCGGCCTATACCACTGACCGCAGCGTTTTGTTTGACTTTATCACTTCCAGTACTTTCACCGCGATCCACAAAGGCCTGTACGAGAAAAAACTAGCCGAACTGTACGGTATCGAGGTGCGCGGTTTTGAGGAGGTGGATTACCGACAGGCGCGTGCCGACAAATTGGAAGAATCCATCCGCAATTCAATTCGCGAGGCCAGCCAACCCGAAGTCTCTGAAACACCTAGCGGCGAAATTGTTGAACCTGAAACCGTTTCGGCAGAGCACGAACCTGAACTCCAGGCTACCGCCGAAGATATGCATTCGGCCACCGCGACCGTTGACCTTTCGGGATTTGAGATTCCGCAATTCGACAAAAAAGAGGAAGCGCCTAAAACCCCCGAACAAAAATTGGGGATCGGGCAACCCCTTGATTTTTTAAAAGATGAGCGGCATTCCTTTAGCGAGTGGCTTCAGCTTTCAAGATTGCAACCCATTGAACGCGAACCCGCAGAGCAACCCGAAGCGCCACCGATCGCAAAAAAATACGACATCATTGACCGCTTTATCCAGGCCAATCCCAAGATGCCGCCTGTAAAAAAGGAGGGGATTGCCCCGCCAATTCCCGAGAGCCAGCCTGACACTTCGTCGCTGATGACCGAAACTCTTGCCAGGGTTTATCTCGAGCAAAAAAAGTATACCAAGGCCATTCAGGCATACGAAATTTTAATTTTGAAATATCCGGAAAAAAGTTCTTTCTTTGCAGACCGTATTTCGGAAATAAAAAATTTACAAAACAATACGCAATGAGCACATTTACAATTTTCCTAGTTTTGATTACCATTGTCTGCTTCCTGCTGATTATCGTCATCATGGTACAGAACCCAAAAGGAGGAGGCCTGTCCTCAACACTGGGCGGTAGCCAGATGCTCGGAGGCGTTCAAAAAACAACCGATTTCCTTGACAAAAGCACCTGGACTTTGGCCACGATCCTGATTGTGCTGATTCTTTTGTCAAGCCTTTCATTTACCGGTGCGCTCAATGACAATGAGTCGCGCTTTGTGAACGACGCGCCCGCCGCAACCGTCCCTGCCGTCGGAACCGCTACTGAAACCGGTGTTCCTGCACCACCCGCTCCTGCCGCGACTGACGCTCCGGCTCAGGAACAGCCTGTCACGCCGAACGCACAATAAGAAACAAAAATATTTGAAGAATGCCAGCCTGACAACGCTGGCATTTTTTATTTCTGCAAATTTGTCAGCATCCGGCGCCTGGCACAATTTCTGAAAAACGCGCGCCGGAAAAAAATCATTTAATTAAAATAACTAACTATGGCATTAAACATCAAACCTCTTTCAGACAGGGTCCTGGTTGAACCCGCCGCCGCCGAGACGCAAACTGCTTCCGGCATCTTTATCCCTGACACGGCCAAGGAAAAACCGCAAAAAGGTACTGTGGTAGCCGTGGGCAATGGCAAAAAGGACCATACGATGACCGTTAAGGTTGGCGATACGGTCCTGTACGGAAAGTACGCCGGAACCGAGCTTAAACTTGACGGGAAAGACTACCTGATCATGAAGGAAGACGACATTTTTGCTATCATCTAACTAACATTTAAGACAAAATGGCTAAAGACATTAAATTTGATATTGAAGCACGCGACGGACTCAAGCGTGGTGTTGATGCGTTGGCAAACGCTGTAAAAGTAACCCTGGGCCCAAAAGGGCGCAACGTGATTATCGGGAAATCGTTCGGCGGTCCAAATGTGACCAAGGACGGTGTTACCGTGGCAAAGGAAATCGAGCTGAAGGATCCTCTTGAGAACATGGGCGCGCAAATGGTCAAGGAAGTTGCCTCAAAAACTAATGACCTTGCCGGTGATGGTACCACCACTGCCACTGTACTGGCACAGGCCATCGTGAAGGAAGGATTGAAAAACGTTGCCGCCGGCGCCAACCCGATGGACCTGAAGCGCGGTATTGACAAAGCTGTTGAGTCAATAGTTTCAGATTTGGCCGCCCAGGCAAAGGTTGTGGGCAGCGACAGCGAGAAAATCAAGCAAATCGCGGCGATTTCGGCAAATAACGACGAGGTGATCGGCGAACTGATCGCCACCGCTTTCACCAAAGTGGGCACTGAGGGCGTCATTACCGTTGAAGATGCCAAAGGAACCGACACTTATGTTGACGTGGTTGAAGGAATGCAGTTTGACCGCGGTTACCTGTCACCCTATTTTGTGACCAATCCGGAAAAAATGGAAGCCGAACTGGAAAATCCATACATTCTGTTATACGACAAAAAAGTATCATCGCTCAAAGAACTTCTTCCGGTACTTGAGCCGGTTGCACAATCCGGCAAACCGCTTTTGATCATTGCCGAAGATGTTGACGGCGAAGCACTTTCTACCCTTGTGGTCAATAAACTTCGCGGAGCGCTCAAGATTGCCGCGGTCAAGGCTCCGGGCTTCGGCGACCGGCGCAAGGCACTTCTTGAGGACATCGCAATTTTGACAGGCGGAACCGTGATTTCGGAGGAGCGTGGGTACACCCTTGAAAATGCGACCATGGAAATGTTGGGTACTGCCAAACGCGTTAGCATTGACAAGGACAACACCACCGTTGTGAGCGGTGCCGGTGATGCCGATATGATCAAGAACCGCGTAAACCAGATCAAGGCTCAAATTGAGACAACAACTTCTGACTACGACCGTGAAAAACTTCAGGAAAGGCTGGCGAAACTTGCCGGTGGAGTCGCTGTTTTGTACGTTGGCGCCGCGTCAGAGGTGGAAATGAAAGAGAAAAAAGACCGGGTTGACGATGCCCTGCATGCTACACGTGCCGCCGTTGAAGAAGGTATTGTAGCCGGCGGAGGAGTTGCCCTGCTCCGTGCGAAACAATCGTTAAAGGACATTTCGGCGGAGAATGCCGATGAAAGCACCGGTATCCAAATCGTGTCACGCGCCATTGAAGCTCCACTGCGCACCATTGTTGAAAATGCCGGTCTTGAAGGCTCGGTTGTGGTGGCGAAAGTTGCCGAGGGCAGTGGCGATTTTGGTTACAACGCCAAGACCGATGAGTATGTTGACATGCTTGGAGCGGGTATCATCGATCCTAAAAAAGTGACCCGCGTTGCATTGGAAAATGCCGCTTCGGTTGCCGGTATGATCCTGACCACCGAGTGTGCGCTTGTTGACATCAAGGAAGATGCGCCTGCCGGCGGCGGAATGCCAATGGGCGGCGGAATGCCCGGAATGATGTAATTTCCCAATTACCAAATTAACTGCCCGGTTTTCATCGGGCAGTTTTTTTTGAAATTTAATTCTATATTCGTGGAATCAAACCTTTTCCATGAAAAAATCACTGCTCGCAGCAATCGCATTGTTTTGCGCGTTGACCGGTATTGGCCAGCACGCCGATGTCCATCTAAAATTCTATGAATCGGCGACGGCCTATTTTAAATTGGACCGGGAAAAAATACACTTGCATCCCAACAAATCGGTTTTCCTGAACACTGAAACAATTTGGTTTAAAGGCTATATCACGGAACTCAAATCGGGCCTCCCCTATGGCCAGACAACCAACGTCCACGTGCAGTTGCGCGGGCTTGATGGCAAGGTCATCGACCAGGTGGTTATCCTTGCCGAAAGCAGTGTTTTTACAGGGTTTTTCCCTCTGAGCGACAAGATTAAAGGCGGGCTGTACCATATTCACGCCTATACCAATTTTATGAACAATTTTGCTGAGGACGAGTCAACGATGGCGCAAGTCTCCGTCATCGATGTGGCCGACCAGCAATTCTACAACCCCCTTAAATCCACTGGCGAATTGCAGGTTACCCTTCATCCTGAAGGAGGATCGGTTGTTGAGGGAATTGCCAATACGATCGGCGTTTGGGTCCGCGATTGCAATGGCAACGGGGTGAGCGTCCAGGATGCAACGGTTATGGATGGGGCCGGAACCTCCGTTACAGGGTTTTCCACCAGCGAATCGGGTTTTGGGCGTTTTGACATCCCACTTGCCGGGCGGGGACCCTACACCGTGAAGTTCACCAGAAAAGGCCAAACCGTAACCACGACCCTCCCCGCGACCCGCCTGGATGGTGTTGCGTTGTCGGCAAACAGTTATGCAAACCCGCAAAAGACAATAATCAGGTTGCGCACCAACGGAATGGGCAAGAAAAATGGCCCTTACACGCTTTTCGTACAACAGGGCGCTTTGGCTTCGGGGAGCCCTATCGATCTTGCTGCCGGAGAGCAAACCCTGGCAATCCCCTCGGCCGAACTTCCATACGGCGTAAACACGCTTTTCCTTACTGACGCAAAAGGCAAACTCGTCGCCTCAAGGATGTTTTACAATCCGGCGCCATCGGCGGGAAAGCTCCAGCTCTCGGTTCTGGCGAAGAAAGATTCAATCACGGTAACCGGAGTTTCCCCGGTTCGGAACGGCGAACTCAGCATCTCCATCCTCCCAGTCGGCTCTTTATCCGCAACCGGCTTGCCTGATATGGTCGCATCGGCGTTCGCAAACCCATTTATCAGGCATGACATAGGAACCATTGCGCCCCTTGTTGATGATTTTTCCAGAAAAAACGGGTTTGAACTTGACAATCGCCTGCTTTGCAACCAGCCCAAGTATGGCTGGGACCAGATCAACGGGAATCCGCCAGTGGAAAAACATCCGTTTGACATGGGCCTAACCATAAAAGGATCGATCAACAACAATCTCAGGGACCGAAGTTCGGCCAGGGTTACGCTAAATTCGATTGAACTCGGGCTAAATGAAACGCTGCAGATCAATGACCGCAACGAAGTCATTTTTGAAAATGTAGTCGCGGTTGATTCGGCAACGGTGCACTTTTCATTGCAGGAAAGGGGAGAGAAACTGAGCAAGGTGCTGATGGCCTACAGCGTTATCAATGCAAACCGTCAGTTCGTAAAACCTTTTACGCCTGTCGCATGCAATCCAACCGACATGATGGATGACATCGCACTTCCAAAAATCGACGGTGCTGTCCAACTGGAAGACGTCAAAGTGCAACAGCAGGTCAAAAAGGAAAAACAGCTCTCGAACCTGATTCGGTACAACAATAACTGGGCGCGCGGCTACAAGATTACGGATACCGAGTACAATACGTACCAAGATGTACTGAGTTTTATACAGAATCACGGTTACAACGTGGAGCGAAACGCAGGAAATGTGATCATCAAGTCCAGGATTTCAAGATCATTCGCAGCCTCACTGGAACCGGCAGTTTATATTGACGACGCCCCGCTCACCAATTTTGCGCAATTGGAAGGAATGGGGTTAAATCAGGTTGACGAAATCTATATAAACAAATTTGGCTATGGAGGTGGCCTGAATGCAAGCAATGGTATCATCAGGATTTATACCCGCCGCGATATGGGGGCAAAGACCGTTTCGGCAAAAACCAAATCACAATCTTTTGTAATTGAGAAGGGATTCCAACGGCCGCGGGAATTCAACATGCCGCGATATGATTCGTTCCTCGATCCGGGATTCCAGCAATTGGGCACATTAGACTGGATTCCCCGCGTAGGAACTGACAGCAACGGAAGGTTCGCCTTCAATATCCAGTCAACAGGCCTTGATCAGGTAATGGTGGTGATAAGGGGGATTGCCTCAGACGGGACCGTCGTTTCACAAACCCAGATGCTCAACCTGAAGTAATTATTCGTTGGGAGGAGTCGCTACCTTTTTGCTGAATTTCATGATGACGGGAAAGATGGTAACCACCACCAGTATAATCACGATAAGTTCGATGTGCTCTTTAAGATCAATCTGGTAATTCTCAAGAAGGAAACCGTACAGGTAGTGCCCCGCGAAAATGAGGCTGAAAGACCACACGAGTGAACTTACCACGTTGTAGAACATGAATTTTTTCTTTTCCATCATCACGATACCGGCCACGATGGGTGCAAATGTCCGGAAAATGGGAAGGAAGCGGGCAAAGATGATGGCGCGTCCGCCGTGCGTTTCAAAAAATTCCTTTGATTGGATAAGGTATTTTTTCTTGAACCAGAATGAATCTTCGCGGTTATAAAGGTAATATCCGCTTTTAGACCCAAACCAATACCCAACCATATTGCCCAAGATACCGGCAATCGCGACAAGGCTTGCCAGCAGGGTAACGTTGGCCAAAGCGCTGTCAATGAACAGCACATTTTCAATAAGTTCGCGGTTGTAGATGCCCGCAAGAAAGAGAAGGCTGTCGCCCGGAAGAAAAAATCCTGCAAAAAGGCCAGTCTCGGCAAATACGATAAACAGGACGATAATCAGGCCCATCTTGACCCCGTTAATGTCAAAATGGATATAAAAAGAAGGGTCAATCAGGTTACTCCAGTCAAATTCACTCATTAAAGTAGGCTTTTACGCTAAATAATTCAGCGCGTGAAAGTAGGAATTTTTGGCGACCCCACAATCAAAACAGACTACTTTAAATTATTATTAACTGACCCCTGATTGACCCTTTACAACCGGAAATCATTCCTGCTTCCGATCATACTTGCAACAGCCGTGCAATGCCTGGTAATCTTTGTCCGAAGCCTTGATTTCCCCGGCATCGTGGCCCGATTTGGCAACGGCTTCGGCGACTTGTTTTGTTGACGACTTTTCTTCGTTCAGGATAATGTGTAGTGTCTGATCGTCTGCATGCCATTGCGCCGATTTCACACCCGATACGCTAAAGGCAGCTTTTTCGATGCGCTTTTTGCACATTTCACAGTTTCCTGCCACTGCAATGTCGTGGCGCGCATTCTTGTTTTTGGTTTGCGCCGAAAGGGTAACCCCGAATAGCATCAGCGCGATTATCAATAAGTTCCTCATTTCGCTTTTGTTTTAATTTTAATATCTGTTGATAGAATTTCGTTAATGGTACAGCCGGAAAATTTTGCGCAGTTACCTGATTTTGTACCGAAGCCCTGCATAATACATCTGGCCAAAAACCGGTCCATAAACCATTGACGCGTCAAAGTTTTCCCCAAACGGGTTGTGGCTTCCCAATATTGCGCGGTCCTGGCGATAGTTGCCAATGTTTTCGCCCCCTACATAAACCTCAAAAACCGACGAAAATGTGCGCGTTACCTGTGCGTTTGCCTGCCAGAACGACGGCGCAAAAGCAGGCAAAGTCTCCGATGCAGGATTGCCTATGGTTGACGGAAGCCTCTGCTCGCCCATCCAGTTTACGGTAGTGTCAAAGCGCCACTGCCTGCCTTTCTCGCCAATATGCGTGGCGTATTCCAGGTTGGCGAAAAACCTGTGTTTGGACTGAAGCGGACGCTCATGGGTGCCGCCAAGATAATCCGTGGAAATATCGTAATACTTATACGCGGTCCGCAGGTTCAGGTGAGTGGCCAGTTCTATATTCCCTTC
>JAEZGB010000074.1 GCA_023437485.1 Bacteroidota bacterium | reverse complement strand
ATTCCGTAGACGATATGGAGCGCGCCAAAACCCACAACCCAGAACAAAAGGCTCCACTGTGTAAATGCGGCGGCAAGCAAACCAAGCCCCATTTCGGCAATCCCCATATACCGTATTTCGCCAAAAGTGAAATTACCGGCATTGAGCATTGCTGCGCCATAAAACATTAGCATTGCACCGGGAACCAGCCCCGTCGCGCCATGAAAGATCAGGATAAAGACCAAAATTCCGCCTACCGTTAATGGAATTGCCATATTGACCAGCAATCTGCGGGCTGCGGCGTTCCACACGGACTGGCCCAGTTTGTGTGCCTTTCGCAGTGAAAACCAAAGAACTGCCACTACTGCCGTCAATAGTGTTATTGCTGCAACCGCCAGAAACTGTTGCGCGAGAGGCAACGAAAAATCTGCTGCCAAAAGGGCGTTGCTTCCGGTCCGGCCGCTGAGTTGCATCACCAATACTCCCGCGGCCAATCCCAAAACCCCCGCTACAATTCCAGACCACCCTGCCAATGACAGAAATTTGGTTGACCGCTCCATCATCGTGCGGATCTGGTGCAGGTCGTTAAAATACTCTTCCGATTTCATACAATGTACTTTGCGCTTCAAAGTTAAACAATAAATTTACTTATTCGGCTACGGCTAAAAAAAAATTAAGTGCTTTCCTGGGCCCGTTTCAACGCCGCTCTATCGGCCAGGGTGATTCTTTTTCCCGATAGGACGATCATTCCCTGTTTGTTCATCTCACTCATCAGGCGGATGCAACTTTCGGTGGCCGTGCCAATGATGCTGGCAATTTCTTCACGTGATAGCTGAAGTTTTAACGAACCGTCAGGATTGGTCCCGAAATTTTCCTCCAGATACAACAAGGTTGAGGCAAGGCGCTCCCGAACCGATTTTTGCGCCATGCCCACCATCAGGTCATCGGCATCCTTGAGGTCGCCGCAAATGGTACGCATCACGTTCATCGAAAATTTGTTATTGGTATTGAAAAAACCGAGGATTTCGCTTTTGGGAATAAAGCATACCTGCATGTCTTCCAGGGCAACAGCCGTCAGGTTGGCTGGTTCGTCGCTTATCATCGAACGCTGTCCCAAAAGTTCGCCTTTCTTGACCAGTTTAACGATCTGATCCTTGCCGTTGGCGCTGAGTTTGGTCATCTTACAAACACCGTCCTTGACGCAAAATACACCCTTGACATGCTCGCCTTCTTCAAAGATCGCCTCACCCTTTTTGATGGTGATGGCAGTTTTGCAGGTTGCCAGTTTGATCAGTTCGTCCTTGCCCAGCGCCTTCAGGGAGCTGAATTCCCGCACGATGCATTGTTCACATTTACTCATAGCCAATTTGGAATCGGTTGCAAAACTAATTTATTTCCATGACAATTATCATTTTTTAACGCCCTGTTACAGTGGAACTTTGCCCCGGGTAAATGAGCATATATGGATGCAAGGCAATGTTTTCACTGCGGGCTTGACTACGCGCCGCAAGATGAAATCCGTTTTGACGAAAAATCGTTTTGTTGCGCGGGATGCAAAACGGTATACGAAATTTTCAGCGCCAACGGACTTACAAAATACTATGAACTCGCTCACGCTCCGGGGGCGACACCACAGGCCGAGGCCAGTAAATTCGCCTTTCTGGAAAATGAGGAAATCGCCAAAAAATTATTGGATTTTGAAGAAGGCGACACTTGCCTGGTGACGCTCAACATCCCTCACATTCACTGCAGTTCCTGCATCTGGATCCTGGAGAACCTCAGCAAACTGGAACGGGGAATCGCCAGCTCTCAGGTAAATTTTCCGGCCAAGCGCGTCATGATCACCTTTGATCAATCCCGTACCAGCCTGGTAAAGA
This sequence comes from Bacteroidota bacterium, assembly GCA_023437485.1. GTDB lineage: Bacteria > Bacteroidota > Bacteroidia > Flavobacteriales > Flavobacteriaceae > Flavobacterium. Next base: position 3,076 of record JAEZGB010000074.1, on the reverse strand, counting down.
TTGCTGCAATGCTGGCATCCATTGGATACGAACCCTATATCTCGCTTGACGATTACGGCAACCCCAAGGCCAAAAGGGACAATTCACTTACCTTCAGGCTTGCAGTGGCATTTTTCAGCTTTGGCAATATCATGCTTCTTTCCTTTCCGGAATATTTTGAGGTGGGCGAATTTTGGCTCGAGCAATACAAAAGCTTTTTTCGCTGGCTGACCTTTGCACTGGCCCTGCCGAGTTTCTTTTATTCGGCCAGCATTTATTACGTAGCGGCGTGGCAGTCACTTAAGGCACGGGCGCTTAATATCGAGGTTCCCATCGCCCTGGGAATCGTGGTGATGTTTGTCAGGAGCACTGTCGATATTGTCATGGGCTACGGCCAGGGATTTTTTGACAGCCTTACGGGCCTGATCTTCTTTATGCTTCTGGGCAAAATGTTCCAGTTAAAAACCTTTGGCTTCCTTAGTTTTGAGCGCGACTACAAGTCATACTTCCCGGTCGCCGTTACCCGTATCACGGCAAACAGGGCTGAAGAGAGCGTCCCGATTTATGAAATTGTCAAAGGCGATTTGCTTTTGTTGCGCAACCGCGAGCTGATTCCCGCCGACGCAATCCTGATGAGCAAATCGGCATCAATTGATTACAGCTTTGTAACCGGCGAGTCGGTTCCCGTGGAAAAGGTTTCAGGCGACAAACTTTTTGCCGGTGGGAGGCATCTTGGCTCCCCGGTTGAGGTGCAGGTGCTCAAACCCGTGTCGCAGAGCTATTTGACCCAGCTTTGGAGCAATGATGTTTTTAGCAAACACTCCGACGGTTTTGACACCATTACCAACCGGATCAGCCAATATTTCACACCGGTCCTGCTGCTGATAGCCTTTGCCGGTTTCGGGTACTGGGCCTTTATCAATTTGGATACAGCCTTCAATGTTTTTACGGCGGTGCTTATCGTGGCATGCCCGTGTGCACTGGCCCTTACCGCACCCTTTACGCTGGGCAATGTTTTGCGGATCTTTGGCCGTGAAAAATTCTACCTGAAAAATGCGCAGGTCATTGAACAGCTCGCAAAGGTAAACACTATCGTTTTTGACAAAACCGGCACCATTACCAGCGCCAAAAAGTCAGATATTTCATATCACGGAAGAGTTGCCAGTGATCTTGAAACCAATGCGGTCAAGAGCCTGCTCAGAGTCTCAAACCATCCCCTGAGCCGGATGCTGTACGATTTCCTGCCACAATCGGCCACGCAAACCGTCGAATGTTTTGAAGAAGTTACCGGCAAGGGAATCAGGGGCACGGTCAACGGAATGGAAATCGCGATCGGATCGGCACAGTGGGCCGGCGCCGACAAGTTCCCCGACTCTCTGCAAACCTGCGTTTACGTGAACGTTAATGGAAAGTACTACGGAAAATACATCTTCCGGAACTCTTATCGCCCAGGCCTCAAAAAACTTTTCCTGCAACTGGGCCGCAGGTTCCATCTGATGATCCTCTCGGGTGACAACGAAGGCGAACGGCTCGCGCTGAGGCAGTTGTTGCCGGCCAATGCCCGGATGCTGTTTAACCGCAAACCCGATGAAAAACTTGAGTGCATTGCCAGTTTGCGCGACCAGGGCCGCAATGTAATGATGGTGGGCGACGGACTGAACGACGCAGGTGCGCTCGCCAGGAGCAACGTGGGGGTGGCCGTAAGTGAAAACGTCAACGTCTTTTCGCCAGCCTGCGACGCGATCCTGGACGCATCGCAATTCAACCGGCTCGACACATTTTTGACTTTGTCTCGCAAGGCCATGGTAACCATTCGGTTGAGTTTCGGATTGTCGCTGTTGTACAACGTCGTGGGGTTGTCATTCGCGGTAACGGGGAACCTGCTTCCGCTGGTGGCCGCTATTATCATGCCGCTGAGTACCGTGACGGTGATCTCTTTCGTGACCCTGATGAGCAACTTCCAGGCAAGGGCTTTAAGAAAAAAAGAAACTTATTCAAAGGATTCAAAACCCGTAACCCAAGGCACCAAAATCCTAAGATCAGAGGCAGCATGATAAATATCATGATTAAGCCAGTACACCACTTTTAAATTTGCATAAAATTTTGGACCATGAGCGTGATTTACCTACTGATTTCGATCAGTATCATAGTGGCAGCCTGCTTCCTTACAGCTTTTGTACGGGCGGTGCGCACGGGGCAATATGAAGATGACTACACTCCGTCGGTACGGATGCTTTTTGAAGATGAACTCAAGGAAATAAAAGAAGAACCAAAACAAGAACTGTAAAAATGGAAATGCAGCAATTTCATTACGACAACCAAATTGTCAAAAAATTCGTTTACGCGACCATCGTCTTTGGTGTCGTGGGAATGTCGGTCGGGCTTTTGCTGGCCATCATGTTCATCTTCCCGAACATTACCGATGGCATTTCATGGCTGAGCTTTGGACGACTTCGGCCCTTGCACACCAACGCCGTAATCTTTGCTTTTGTGGGCAATGCGATGTTCGCCGGGATTTACTACTCGATGCAACGCCTGCTCAAGGCCCGAATGTTCAGTGACGCGCTCAGCAACATCCATTTTTGGGGCTGGCAACTAATCATCGTGGCCGCGGCCATCAGCCTGCCTCTGGGCTACACTTCTTCAAAAGAATACGCTGAACTGGAATGGCCCATCGACATCGCCATCGCGCTGATTTGGGTGGTGTTCGGCATCAATATGATCGGAACGATTCTGCGCCGCCGCGAACGCCATCTCTACGTCGCGATCTGGTTTTACCTGGCAACCTTCATCACCGTGGCCGTGCTGCACATTTTTAACAGTCTGGCGCTACCGGTCTCGGCAATGAAGAGCTATTCGGTTTATGCTGGAGTACAGGATGCGCTGGTTCAATGGTGGTACGGCCACAACGCGGTGGCTTTCTTCCTGACCACACCGTTTTTGGGCCTCATGTATTACTTTGTGCCAAAGGCCGCCGACAGGCCCGTCTACTCCTACCGTCTATCCATCATCCATTTCTGGTCATTGATCTTTATTTATATCTGGGCCGGGCCGCACCACTTGTTGTATTCGGCGTTGCCAAACTGGGCGCAGAACC
>JAEZGB010000037.1 GCA_023437485.1 Bacteroidota bacterium | reverse complement strand
GACCTGCACGTAATATTGATAGCCTGCAAGTGCCGAAACATTTGAAATATTCAACGTGGCAGTTGTCGCGCCGCTGTAAACCCCGGAACTGGCAACCGCCGTCCAGGTTGCGGAACCCGGCGCGGCCGCAAACCACTGGTATGCAAGGGCGTTACCACCGGCAAAACCTTCAGTCGCGGCAACAGTCAGGGAGGTGGCCGCACAAGTTGGAGCGTAAGATGGTTGTTGGGTGATTGTTGGAGGTGTGCCGGCAATAAAGTTGAATACCCCCATATCTGAATAATCGTTGGTGGTACAGGACGACGATCCCGTGCCTGCCCAATCGATTATGTCCCAGTCAGAGCTTGAAAATACGATCGAAGGAACTGCTACATTATTTTTCCGCCTGAAGGTAGCGCCACGGTCTCCCAATCCAAGGCCGTCAGCCCAGGTGTCACTTCCAACGACGCCAAAAGCATCAATGATGGTTCCTGACTGAAAAAGCCCGATGTGGTCATTTTCGGTCGGGACAAAGTTGATACCGGCAGCAGTGCTGGACTGGTTAGCATAAGACCCGTCTCCACCGGGGCTTGAACACAGCCCGTCGCTGGCCACCGAAACCACATAGGCGGTATTGTTAGCGAGCGATACGTTATTGAGGTTGATCGGCGTCTGATAAGATCCGCCGTTAAACGCAAATCGAAGCGAATATGAACCAAGGTTCACGGCTGCTCCCGTGGCATTGAAAATCTCCACATAGGTAAGGCCACCGTGGGTAGCATCAGTAACCTCCGAGATAAACAGGTTCCCGGTACTGTTTCCGCCCTGACAAGTATTGGAAACATTATCTATTATGATAAAATTCGCAGTCGCGGTACACCCCTGCGCATTCGTGGCAACCAAAGGTCCCGAAGTTGCTCCCGCAGGAACCACAACTGTTACCTGGGTAGGTGATACCTGAGTGAGCGTTGCCGACGTGCCGTTAAAAGTTGCCGATGCGCCGCTGAGGTTGTTGGATGTGGCGTTTATCGTTACGACGGTACCGGCGGGCCCGGATGTTGGCGTATAAGTAAAGGCAATAGCAGCGCATTCGCCGTTGCCTTCGACCATAAAAGTGTAGGGATTCTCATCTGAATCATTGTTCGAAATGGTAACGATGGCGGTCCTTAACCCGGCTGCCGTCGGCGAAAAAGTGACCGAGAAACTCTGGTTCGCTCCTGCCGCAATATTGTAGGGAGTGCCCGCCGTTACGGTAAAGTCTCCGGGATTTGCCCCTGCCAGCGTAATGGCCGTGACGTTCAATGGCAGTTGCCCGATGTTTTCAATCCTGTAGGTCTTGATCTGGCTCGCCCCGAGGGTCGTCGTCGCAAACTGCGTCCCGTCCAGTCCCCAGGGAGTCATATCGCCGTTGAGAATATTTTGCGTAAAAGTTGTTCCCCCCTTAACATTGATTTCCGGCGCCGGAACCTGTCCCGTGGCGGTGAAGTTCACGATGTACGGACTTTCGTCAGGGTCGTTGCTGGGAATTGAGAGCGTTCCTGAAAATGTACCGTTGGCTGTTGGAGTAAATGTAACGGTAAATGTAGCCGAACCGTTCGGGCCGGAAATATTCCCCGGAGCATAAGTGGTTAAAAAAGGCGCCCCGCTAAAAGTGGCTGCACCCATGTTGAGCATTTGCTGGCCGGTATTCTGAACAGTAAAGGTGACCGATGCCGAGTTGCCCACCAGCACGGTAGTTGGGAAAGTATAGGAAACGGATCCCACGTTGGTAGCCTGTGCGGTGTGCCAGATGTTGATATCGGCATTTCGGAAGCCCGCGGTAAAATGGTTTGTGGCGCCAAAGGTCCCGGTGGTCATGCTCAGGGTATTGGCCGAAACCGGCATGCCCTGGTTGGTCCACAAGGTGCCGTTCCACTGATTGGATTGGCTGGCTGCCTCGGCCCCTTCAATATCAACGGGCAAATAGGTTCCTGAAAATGTATAGGAGGCCGGGAGGGTGCCAGTTTTGGCAGTAGACCAATACCGGGTTATGTAATGGGTGTCGGCATCAAGGTTTGGGTGCTTCTCATCTTGTACCGCAACGCTAACCGAACCATTGGGAGCTGTTGCAAAAGTGAATCTCGCCGGCGAATACTGCGCGCCGTCAGGTGATGCCGGGCTGTCGCCGACGGGAAGATTGTGCATCCCGGCTGTGGTGACGTTCTTCCTGAGAAAACCGCCCGCCGAAACTTCGGCTATAACAAAACTGTTGGCCGATGCGCCGTTCACCGTGCTCAAGGCGCCAAGGGTCATGGTATTGGCGGCAACGTCTATAAGCCCGTTGGTAAGATTAAGCGTGGTATTGATTGTTAGAGGAGTTCCCAGTGTCATGGCGATTTGCGCGGCCTGTCTGTTTACCGTAAGCGATCCCAAGACCTGCGCGCCCGGCAGGAAATTCAGTGTGCCGATGCTGCCCGTACCCAGCAGCGAGAGATTGGCATTGGTGGATCCTTTGATAAATCCTGTACCGGAAACAGCGCTGGGAACACCTGCGGTACCAATGTTGAGGGTTTTGTTGTTAAGTTCAAGCACGTCCGAAGAACTACCAAATGCAATGGCATTGCCACCGCCGGGTGCTGTCACGTTAAGTACCGTGTGGCTATTGTGCAGAAAGACCGTCCTGCTTCCGGTAGATGAGAATACCATATAGGGAATCGTAATTCCCGCCGGGGCGTTAATGGTTTGTGTGCCCGCGGTCTTTATGAAAAATATTGCCCGGTTGTTGCCGTTAAACGATGCGGTGGCCGACAAGGTGATGTCTCCTCCAAGATGCAAATCGTCTCCACCTGCATTACCCAAGGTGAGGATTCCGGTGCCGTTGATGACGACATTTCCGCCAACGGTAAGCGGCCCGCCCGAAGCGCCGCCACCGTAATCCATGTAAAACGCCGATCCGGTCATAATCTGCAAATTTCCGTGAATGGCTTTGGCAAGCGGCGTCCCGTTGTTGTAATTGAACGTGGTGGTATTTTGAATACTAACGTTATTGGGATATCCCGGAGTCAATCCGATGGTCCCGATTCCATTGTGGCTCCATTCGAGGCCGCGGCCGTAAGTCCCGCCCGGGTTGTAAATGAGGTTGGAAGCCGGACCATAAACAGGCGATCCCGTTTGTACAAAGCCGCCACCATTGATCTGCAGTGTACCGTTTACCAGAAATGTCGAACCCGGGTTGATCGAGATTCCGCCGAGTGCTGATCCGGTCAGGAATGATCCGTTAACGGTTGTCGTGCCGTTGTTGACATAGGCGTTGGTCATGGTGAGCGACACGCCCGGGTTGATTGTGGTGGTAGTACCTGCGTTTCTTGTTATGGCTGTCGCCGATGTTACGTTGTGCGCCACCGTGGCATTGTCGCCGGGCCCGGGAACGATTCCGCCCACCCAGGTTGCGCCGGTGGTCCATGCTCCGGCCTGGGCGGTAATGAAACCGGCGGAGGTTACGCTTCCGTATAAAGTGAAATCGTCAAGCCTGAATGTTCCGTTTACCGAAGCGCCCGACAGCGATATCACAATCGTTGCCGTTCCCGTAATGCCAGTCACCGGGTTTGATACAGGGACAGGAGAAAGACCAACATTCACGCCAGATGTAGGAACCGTTCCATTACCCACGGGGATTCCGTTGATGGTCATGCTCCAGTTCTGCGCTCCGGTAGAGCTTCTCTGTCTCCAAAAATTGAAATCTGTAACCGACAACTGATAGCCGGCAGCAATGTTCAATGATAAAGTTATGGTTGGTGTACCCGAGGAATCGCCCAGGGAGATTGCCTGTCCGGCACTTCCATTAAAACTCTTCCATTCCAAAGAGCTATTTGTCCACGTCGAAGCGGACAGATTTGCATCAAGTATTCCCGGCGCTACTGTATAAGGATGTGCGGAAATCGTAGTCGTGCCAAAATCATGTTGATAGATTTGGGCATTAGCCGCACCAAACAACATCGTCGAAACAACGGCAAAAAATAATTTCAGTTTCATCAGCAATTTTGATAGGTAAATTAACTCATAGGCAGGCGATTAAATTTAAGTAGTTTGGGTAGGGCAAAATTAAACCTAATTTCCTTAATTTCAATACATTTGGATTACGAAATTATTAAGAACGCAAGGCCTTATTCCTTATTGCAAATGAATGATAATCTTTTAGTTAAACAACTTGCCGGCAAGTTGGAAAACTACTGCGCCTACCAGGAACGCTGCCACCGCGACGTGCGCGAGAAATTGCGCAGCCTGGGCGCCCGCCAGCACGATGCCGATCTGGTCATCGGGCACCTGATCCAGGCCAACTACCTCAACGAGGAGCGATTTGCCCGAAACTTCGCGCGCGGAAAATTCCGGGTAAAAGGCTGGGGCCGAAACCGAATAACCAACGAACTTAAACTCCGAGACATTTCGGCGCCCAACATAAGGGCCGCGATGCAGGAACTCGACGCCGAGGATTATGAGGGCCGATTTGCCGAAATTGCGCAAAAACATTGGGAAACTATTGCGGAAAAACACCCTTTAAAAAAGAAAAAGAAATTTACCGATTACCTGATAAGGAAAGGATTTGAATCGGATCTTGTTTTCAAGGCTGCAAACTGGTTTGAAAACGGCGAAAATTTGTAGGATTAAAAATAATTTTTCAATCAAATTTGGTATTTCATCGATTAATTTTACCTTTGGTCGATTTTTTAACTGAATGGGATGTCCCATTTTGTAGCCAAAAAACCAAGTTTAACCATGAAAAAATTTTTATTCTTGCTTACGCCATTTTTTGCAATGGCGCAATTATCAGGAAGTTACACCATCAATTCCAACCAGCCGGCGCCGTTCAATACAATCACCTCGGCGGTGGCGCACCTGAATTCTCAGGGAGCTTCGGGCCCGGTCGAGTTCCTGCTTGACCAGGATGAGTTCACAATTGCCACGGGCGAAGTGTTCCCCATCAGCATCTCGCAATATCCCGGGACAAGTGCCACAAACCGCCTTACCATCAAACCCGCACCTGGGCGCAATGTGCTTTTGCGCGCCGACAACATCAATAATTATACTCCCACGCTGGCCGTTATCCGACTCAACGGCGCCGATTATGTTACCCTGGACGGCAGCAACAACGGTTCGTCGTCCATCAACCTGACGTTATCCAATACCAATAGCCTGACCTACAGCAAGCGTGCGGTTGTCTGGCTTTCCAACGCGAGTTCCACAAACGGAGCCAACCACAACATCATCAAAAACCTTAAGCTCGAGCAGGCCACTACCGACGGAGCGTGGTCCATGGGAATTTACGCCGCCGGAACTGCCATGAATGACAGCGCGGCGCAGGCCCCAAACTCGAGCAATACCGTGAGCAACGTGACGGTGCAAAAAGCCGGGCAGGGCGTTTACGTTTACTCGAACGCTTCGGCGGCCAACCAGTCGCAATACTGGACCATCGAAAACTCAAGGTTTGGCGCCACCGCCGATGCCGATAAGGGTTTCCTGGGCATCTATCTTAACAATGTCAAGAATTACACGATTTCCGGGAACACCCTTGACGGATTCCTCAAGACCACAACCAGTTACAACCCAGTGCATGCGGCCATTTATACCGTGGGAGCATGCAGCAACGGAACCATCGCCTACAACACAATCAACAATGTGCGCGAAACGGTGGGTTCAGGGTCTTACGGGATTTTTACCACGGGCGCCAACACGCTCATTTACAATAATATGATAAACAACATCCGCGGAAACGGCAACGGCGGAACGGCCAACAACGGATTTGGGATCGTGCTCAACGGCGGTGCCAACGTAAAGGTATGGCACAACTCACTACGGCTCACAACCGCGCAGTCCGGCGGCGTTTCGGCAGCGCTTTACGTGGCATCGGGAAGCTCGCTTGACATCCGAAACTATATTTTCATGAATTCGCAAAGCGGTGGCCCTACCAGGTATTCGGTCTATTCGGCAGTACCGGCCTCGGCTTATTCGGCCATTGACCATAACAATTATTACTCACAACAGCACGTGGGTTACCTGAGCGGAAACAAACCAAACCTGAACCAGTGGAAAAACGCCACGGGGAAGGATTTGCACTCAGTGAGTGTGGTTCCGCCTTTTGTTTCAAAC
>JAEZGB010000171.1 GCA_023437485.1 Bacteroidota bacterium | reverse complement strand
GGGTGATGGCACGGCTCAGCATGGCGCGGTCTGCCTTAAAGATTCCGTCAATCAGTTCCCCAGCCGAAGGAAGTTGGCGCATTCCGGCGATTTTTTTCGCCATTTCAAGGTTTACCGGATGTTGGCTTTCAGCCCCCGGAATTTCACGCAGAGCCGATGGCTTGTCAGGATTGGGTTGATTTTCCATTGATGTAAAATTAATGAAATTAGGCAGGAGAGGGTCGGGAAATGGGCCGATTCATTAATTTTGGGCCATGGAGCAGCAACTTGAAGCCAGGATTGCCGAACTGTTAAGCGGCATTGTAGGTGAAAATTACGTTTTTACCGATATCGAAACCCGCCGGGACTATGGCCATGATGAAACTGAAGACCTTTCATATCCGCCGTCCGTCCTGGTCAAACCTGCCACCACTGCCGAGGTATCCGACATTATGAAACTCGCCTCCGCTTACAGGATTCCGGTAACTCCCATCGGCGGCCGGACCGGCCTGAGCGGCGGGGCGCTTGCGGTTCATGGCGGAATCGGGCTTTCAATGGAGCGCTTCAATCAAATCCTTGAAATCGATACCCGGAACTTTCAAGTGACCGTTCAGCCGGGGGTAATTACCCAAGTGCTTCGGGAGGCAGTCGCAAGCCAGGGAATGTTTTACCCTCCTGACCCCTCCAGCATGGGAAGCTGCTTTATCGGGGGCAATGTGTCAGAGAATGCCGGTGGAGCCCGTGCGCTTAAGTACGGCGTGACCCGGGATTATGTACTCAACCTTGAAGTAGTGCTTCCCTCGGGTGAGGTAATCAATACGGGGGCCAACACGCTAAAGAACTCAACAGGGTACAACCTGACCCAACTCATGGCGGGAAGTGAGGGAACGCTGGGCATCATCACCCGAATCGTTTTGAAATTATTGCCGGCTGTCCAGCATAACGTGCTTATGCTAGTCCCCTTTTACGCCGCTGCGCAAGCCTGTGAGGCGGTGGCTGAGATCTTCAGGACCGGAATTGTACCCAGCGCGCTCGAATTTATGGAACGCGATGCCATTGAATGGACACTGCGGTATTTGGACAATGTGAACCTGCAGATCGATGATCGGGTTGCCGCGCATTTGCTAATAGAAGTTGATGGCAACCACCCTGAAATCTTATACAGCCAGGCCGAGCAGATCGCCGGGCTTTTGGAAAAATTTGAGATTGGCGAAATACTGTTCGCCGATACTGAAGTCCAGAAAAATGCGTTGTGGAAATTGCGCCGTGCGGTGGGCGAGGCGGTTAAATCGCATTCGGTTTATAAAGAAGAGGACACAGTAGTTCCCCGGTTTCGGTTGCCTGACCTGTTGACGGGAATCAAGCAAATCGGTGCCAAATACAGGTTCAAATCGGTGTGTTACGGCCATGCCGGCGATGGCAACCTGCACGTAAATATCGTTAAGGGCGATATGGATGACCAGGCCTGGCGCGTTTCGGTTCCATTGGGAATCCGCGAGATTTTTGAACTTACCATAAGCCTTGGTGGGACGCTTTCAGGCGAGCACGGAATCGGGTTTGTGCAAAAAAACTACATGGAGATTGCTTTTCCAGCCGCGCACCTTGACCTCTTCAGGGGAATCAAGCAGTTGTTTGATCCGATGGGAATCCTCAATCCCGGAAAAATTCTGCCCGATCAAATATCGTAACAGGTTGACCTAGTCGCGTTTGGATGAATTTTTTTTCTCCCGCTTGGCTTCCTTCTTTTCCTTGGCGGTTTTTAAGGGCTCCTTTTTTACGTTTTTCTTTGCGTCGTGACTTTTGGCCATGGTTGTGTGATTTTGTTATTGACAATAATTTTTTAGATGTTCCGGAATTGTTTGGTCATCAAACGAGAACTTCCAACTCCCTTCAACCTGGCGTGCCGTCATTTTGGCCGGGTATACAATCAGGAAGCAATTTCTTGCCGGATCAAAGGTTAGGGTGTGTGGAGTAAATTGCCTGCGAAGTTCTTCTCTTTTCTCTTCAGGCTCAATTTTGCCGAAATAAGTGATCCGAATTACATTTCGGAATGTTATCGTGTATTGTGATTCATCTACTTTAAGGTAATTGTACTTTGCATTGGTAAATACATACCTGAATTTAAATTCCTCGTTTTGAAACCACTGATCGAGTCCCTGCGCAAACTCGTCCGGATTGGAAGGGCACATCATTAGGGCAATACCATCCAGGTCAATGGTGTCAAATGCCTCATAAAGTTTTTTGGTGTCGCTTACCAATGATTCCGGTTGCGCGATGCACATCAAGGGAAATAGTAGCAGGAAGCACAGTCTGGACATTAGCGGTTTTTGCCAAAAATAAAAAATCCCCGGAAATTCCGGGGATTAACTTTAATTAACCAAAACCCATTCACCTGATTGGAGCAGGGGTTCGGCTTTTTTGTACTTCATCGTCTCGGTCCTGCCGCTCATGACATGCTTGATGGTGACGTTGTCATTGCGGTTGATCTTTGGCATTTCACGCACTATGGTCTCGGTTACGTGGCGTTGCTGGGTCTCGTGCGCCGGCTGTTGTTGCGGGGCGGGTGCCGAAAGATCGTCCTTGGTGGTTTTGTAATTATCCTTGGTCCGGACCTCGCGTGCCTCCTGAATGGCGGGCGCTTGTTGCTGTTGCTGCGGCAAATCGCCTTTGAAAAGGAAGGAAATCACCTCCTTATTCACTTTGTCCAGCATTGAGCGGAAAAGCTTGAAGGCTTCAAACTTGTAAATGAGCAAGGGGTCTTTTTGTTCGTGGACCGCCAACTGAACCGATTGCTTGAGCTCATCCATTTTGCGCAAATGCTTTTTCCAGGCTTCATCAACAATGGCCAGGGTGATGTTTTTCTCAAAATCGGCCAGGAGCTGACGGCCCTCTGTTTGGTAGGCTTTTGACAAGTCAGTTACCACCTGCAATGTTTTTACGCCATCGGTGAACGGCACAACGATACGCTCGAATTTGTTGCCCTGATCTTCAAAGACATTCTTGATGATCGGAAAGGCCTCACGCGCGCTGCGCTCGGTTTTTTCAGTGTAATACTGCAGGGCTGCCTTGTAGATCTTGCCCGTTAGTTCCTGTTCGGCGATCTTCTCAAATTCACCTTCCGTTACTGGCGATGTGATTGAGAAATAGCGGATGAGTTCAAACTCAAAATTCTTGAAATCGTTTGTGGCCTTGTTCTGGCTCACGACCAATTCACAAGTATCGTACAGCATATTGGCGATGTCCACCTTGAGCCTTTCGCCGTGAAGGGCGTGTCGGCGGCGTTTGTAAACCACTTCGCGTTGCGCGTTCATGACATCGTCATATTCCAAAAGCCTTTTCCGGATTCCGAAATTGTTCTCTTCCACCTTTTTCTGGGCGCGTTCGATTGATTTGGTCATCATCGAATGCTGGATCACTTCGCCTTCCTTCAATCCCATCCGGTCCATGACCTTGGCCACTCTTTCCGAACCGAAAAGGCGCATCAGGTTATCTTCAAGCGAGACGTAAAATTGTGAACTTCCCGGATCACCCTGACGGCCTGCCCGGCCTCTTAGCTGTCGGTCAACGCGTCTTGAATCATGCCTTTCGGTACCAATGATGGCCAATCCGCCCGCGGCCTTTACCTCTTCTGAGAGTTTGATGTCGGTTCCACGGCCCGCCATGTTGGTCGCGATGGTCACAATCCCTGCCTTTCCGGCCTCTTCAACAATCTGGGCTTCCTGTTTGTGAAGTTTTGCGTTGAGCACATTATGCGGGATATTGCGCATCTTGAGCATGCGGCTTAATAATTCCGAAATCTCAACCGATGTGGTACCAATCAGTACCGGGCGTCCGGCCTTGGAAAGGTTGGTGACATCCTCGATGACCGCGTTGAATTTCTCGCGCGTGGTCTTGTAGATCAGGTCTTCGTGATCCTTCCGGGCCAGGGGTTTATTGGTCGGGATCTCAACAACATCAAGTTTGTAAATCTGCCAAAGTTCGCCGGCTTCAGTTACGGCGGTACCGGTCATACCGGCGAGTTTGCTGTACATCCTGAAGTAATTCTGCAGCGTAATGGTCGCGAAGGTCTGGGTAACCGCCTCGATCTTGACGTTTTCCTTGGCCTCGATAGCTTGGTGGAGCCCGTCTGAATATCGCCTTCCTTCCATAATACGGCCGGTCTGCTCATCAACGATCATGATTTTGTTGTCCATGATCACGTACTCAACGTCCTTTTCAAAAAGGGTATAGGCCTTAAGAAGCTGCGTGAGGGTGTGGATGCGCTCGCTTTTTACCGAAAAATCCTGGAAAAGTTTCTCTTTTTCTTCGGCTTCGGCGTCTTTTTCAAGTTTGAGTTTTTCAATGCGGGCAATTTCGGTCCCGATGTCGGGCAATACAAAGAAATTGGCGTCGGTATCAGATGACAGGTATTTGATTCCGTTATCGGTCAGTTCAACCTGGTTATTCTTCTCCTCAATCACGAAGTACAAGGCCTCGTCAATCAGGTGCATATCGCGGTTGTTGTCCTGCATGTACTGATTCTCAGTCTTTTGCAGGATTTGCTTGACGCCCTCCTCACTCAAAAACTTGATTAGCGCCTTGTTTTTGGGTAACGCCCGATAAGCGCGAAGCAGGTTGAATCCGCCATCCTTGGTGTTGCCTTCGCGGATGAGTTTTTTCGCTTCCGAAAGGAATCCGTTGGCAAGCTGTCGCTGTAAGTTGACCAGGTGGTCGATTTTTGGCTTGAGTTCATTGAATTCGTGACGGTCGCCCTGGGGAACAGGTCCTGAAATGATGAGCGGCGTCCTCGCATCGTCAATCAATACCGAGTCAACCTCATCGACAATCGCAAAATTGTGCTTGCGCTGAACCAGATCAGCCGGTGAGTGCGCCATGTTGTCACGCAGGTAGTCAAAACCGAATTCGTTGTTGGTACCGTAGGTGATGTCGGCCTCGTAAGCTTTTTTACGCGCCGCACTGTTGGGTTGGTGGTTGTCGATGCAATCCACAGTCAGGCCGTGGAATTCAAACAGCGGTGCCTTCCAGCTGCTGTCGCGCTTGGCCAGGTAATCGTTAACGGTTACCAGGTGGACACCGTTTCCGGTAAGTGCGTTTAAATATAACGGAAGCGTGGCTACGAGTGTTTTACCTTCACCGGTTTGCATCTCGGCAATTTTGCCCTGGTGCAGTACCATACCGCCAATAAGCTGAACGTCGTAGTGGATCATGTCCCAGGTAATGGCTTTACCGGCAGCGTTCCATGAATTGGCCCAGAAGGCTTTGTCACCTTCCAGGGTGATATAGGGTTTGGTGGCCGATAGTTCGCGGTCCTTTTCAGTGGCCGTAACTTCAACCTGGGCATTTTCCTTAAAGCGGCGGGCAGTTTCCTTTACCACGGCAAAAGCCTCGGGAAGGATGTCGTTGAGTACCTTCTCAGACAATTCATAAGCTTCTTTCTCCAAGGCATCGATTTGCAGGTAAACGTCTTCGCGTTTGTCAATATCGTCGATGTTTTCCACACCAGACCGCAGGTTTGAGATTTGGCTGTCCTTGTCGGCACGGGCCTGGGCGATGCGTTGCTTGAAATTTGCGGTGCGGGCCCGAAGCTCGTCGTTTGAAAGTGCCGAAAGTTCCGATTCAAAGCTTTTGACCTTGGCTACGGTTGATTGCAGTGCCTTGACATCTTTCTGGGATTTGTCGCCTACGAAAACTTTGAGTATGCTGTTTATAAAGCTCATGTATAGTGGATTCTGATAATGGAAAAGTGTGCAAATTTAAGCAAAAAAAAAGCCTCTTGATGAGACTTTCAATGCGGTTTTTATTTTTTTAGTATTCGTCCTCGTTCCAAAGATAATCTTCGTCAGTTGGATAATCGGGCCAAATCTCCTCCATCGATTCGTAGATTTCACCCTCATCCTCGATGGACTGCAGGTTCTCGACAACTTCGAGGGGCGCTCCGGCACGAATGGCATAATCTATAAGTTCGTCCTTTGTTGCAGGCCACGGGGCATCGCTCAGATAGGACGCCAGTTCTAATGTCCAGTACATCTTATGTCGTTTAAGAGTTTATGCAAAAATAAATTTATTACTGAAATTGTCAAGTAAAATTTTTTTATTTCGCGAAAAAGTTAAGAACGTAGCAATGGCGCGGGTTTGCGGGTCATTTTAGCCTTTCCTCGGGATCCATTTGACCTCCCGGGCGCCCAGTTCGGACGACAACTTCCGTGCCAGCACAAACAGGTAATCTGACAAGCGGTTGAGATATCGGATTACCATGGGGTCTACACTGTCATTGTGGCTTAACTGGACCGCCAGGCGTTCGGCGCGGCGGCAAATACATCGGGCCACGTGACAATGTGACACGGTAATATGGCCCCCGGGCAAGATGAAGTTGGTCATCGGCGGCAACGACGCATCCATCCTGTCGATCTCGTGCTCGAGCATCAGGATGTCGTCTTCGGCAATCCTGGAGATATCGAGACGTTCCTTGCCGCTCTTCAGGATTTCCTTATCGGGCGGCGTGGCCAATATGGCACCCACAACAAAAAGGCGGTCCTGTACCTCACACAGGAAATTGCGGTACAATTCGCCCATCTCGTGATCGCGCAGCAATCCAATATAGGAATTGAGCTCGTCAACGGTGCCGTAACTTTCAATCCGGATATGATCTTTCGGAACGCGGGTCCCGCCAAAAAGGGCGGTTGTTCCGCCATCGCCGGTCTTGGTATATACTTTCACTTATTTATGGGTATCGGTTTCAATAATTCCGTCGCGGAGCCTGATCACGCGATGGGCGTACGCCGCGATATCCTCCTCGTGGGTCACCAGGATCACAGTGTTGCCGTTTTTGTGGATTTCGCCAAAAAGGTTCATGATTTCAACCGATGTCTTGCTGTCCAGGTTTCCGGTGGGCTCATCGGCCAGCACCAGCGCGGGCGAGGTCACCAGCGCGCGGGCCACCGCGACCCG
>JAEZGB010000141.1 GCA_023437485.1 Bacteroidota bacterium | reverse complement strand
TTTCTTGAGTGACAAGGATGTGGATGCGGGATCGAACCGGGAGTTGAAGACGCTGATCAGGGAGTATAAGAAATTGAAGAGCAAGGGGGCGAAATAAGTAATCGATAATAGAAAAAAAGGGGACAATTGTCCCCTTTTTATGTTAAATGCGGTTTTCCCATTTGAAATGAGAGGAGGACAGCCAGCGGCTGTCAGGTACCGAAGCTTTAGCTTCGTTTTATGCAGAACTGTATGGAGCCTTGCGCAATAAAACCTTTGAGGTGGTTTTTTGAGACTAGATTTTTACCGATTTATCCTACTATATTGATAATCTTGCCCGGAACGACAATCACTTTATTCGGCGTGCGTCCGTCCATCTGCTTCACCGTCCTTTCATCGGCCAGCACCACCTTCTCGATCTCCTCCTTGCTCAAATCCATAGGCAGTTCCAGCATAAATTTGGTCTTGCCGTTGAACGACACCGGATATTCTTTGGTGCTTTCAACCAAATATTCGGGGTTGAACTTAGGGAATGGCACCTCGCTGATGCTGCCCTCGTGGCCCAGCCTGTGCCAAAGCTCCTCCGCGATATGCGGCGCGTAAGGCGAAATCAGAATGGCCAGCGGCTCCAGGACACTTCGCTCGTGGCACTTGGCGGCCGTGAGTTCGTTGACACAAATCATGAACTGGCTCACCGAGGTGTTGAACGAGAAATTCTCGATATCGTCGTGAACCTTTTTGATGGTTTTGTGAAGCGATTTCAATGCTTCAGCCGAGGCGGGATTTGAAGTCACGATCAGTCCGTGGTCATCAAAATACAACTTCCAGAGTTTTTTGAGAAAGCCAAATACGCCCGTTATTCCGGCGGTATTCCACGGCTTGGCCTGCTCAAGCGGCCCCAGGAACATCTCATAAAGCCTGAGTGTGTCGGCGCCGAATTCATTGCAAATGTCGTCCGGGTTGACTACGTTGTATTTGGATTTCGACATTTTCTCGACCTCGCGCGTCACCTGGAATTTGCCGTTGTCAAGTTCAAATTCGGCATTGGCGAAATCAGGCCGCCAGGATTTGAATTTCTCGATATCGAGTTCGTCAGATGCGTTGACCAGCGATACATCGACGTGGATGGGTTGCACTTTATGATTGCCCACTGCGTTTTTTGACACGAATCTATTTGTGCCTTCGATGCGCATTGCAAAAGCGCTCATTCCCAGTATCATTCCCTGGTTGATGAGTTTTTTAAAAGGCTCGTCAAAATGGACAAGCCCGCGGTCAAAGAGAAATTTGTTCCAGAATCGCGAATATAGCAAATGGCCGGTTGCATGCTCGCTTCCGCCGATGTAGAGATCTACATTTTGCCAGTATGCTTCAGCCTCGGGCGAAACAAATTTTGAGTCATTGTGCGGATCCATGTACCGAAGCCAGTACCAGGAACTTCCCGCCCAACCCGGCATAGTGTTGAGTTCCAGCGGAATGACGGTTTCGCCGTTGATCAAATCATTTGAAACAACCTTGTTTTCTATGGTTGACCACGCCCACTGCGACGAATTTCCAAGCGGCGGCTGCCCGTCCGGAGTTGGCAAATATTTTTCAACCGATGGCAATTGGAGTGGCAAGTATTGTTCATCGATCATTTTGGGAAGCCCGTTCACATAATAAACCGGGAACGGTTCGCCCCAGTACCGCTGTCGTGAAAATACCGCATCGCGCAGCCTGAAATTGGTTTTGCCGCGGCCTTTCTCTATTTCCTCAAGTTCCGAAATGACCTTTGCCGTTGCCTCTTTATATCCCATTCCATTGAGGAAATCCGAGTTTTGGAGCGTGAAATTTTCCTTTAACGTGAAGGCTTCATCGGTTACGTCGACGCCTTCAAAGATGTTTTCGATCTCGATGTTGAAGTGTTTCGCGAAATCGTGATCCCGTTGGTCGCCGCAGGGAACGGCCATGACCGCGCCGGTGCCATAACCCGCCAGTACGTAGTCGCCAATCCAGATGGGAATGGGCAATTGCGTAAAGGGATGCGTTGCGTATGCGCCGGTAAAAACACCTGAAATGTGCTTGACATCGGCCATGCGCTCTCGTTCAGAGCGGCGGGATGCCGACTCAATATATTCAAGTACCTGCTCCCTTTGTTCTTCCTGGACAATCTGAAGTACAAGCGGATGTTCGGGTGCCAGGGTCAGAAATGTGACTCCGAATATGGTATCGGGCCTGGTGGTAAAAACCTCGATAACGGGGTCTTCAGGATCCACGATTGTATCGGCTTCAAGACCGACCACCTGAAATTTCACCGATGCCCCTACTGATTTTCCGATCCAGTTGCGCTGGGCTTCCTTGAGCGATTCGGGCCAGTCGATGGCGTTCAGGTCATTGAGCAGCCTGTCGGCATAAGCCGAGATGCGCATGCTCCACTGCTTCATTTTCTTGCGAACGACCGGGAATCCGCCGCGTTCAGAGACGCCGTTAACAATCTCGTCGTTGGCCAAAACGGTTCCCAAAGCGGCGCACCAGTTGACCTCGGTTTCGGCTAAATATGTAAGGCGATAGTGCAAAAGGATGCGTTCCTGTTGTTCTGCCGAAAATTCGTTCCATTGCTGGCTTGTGAATGAAACAGCCGCATCGTCGCAAACCGCATTGAGCTTGCTAGTTCCGAATTGTTCGAAGTGCTGGATCAGGGTGCAGATGCTGCGCGCGGCATTGGCATCGCGGTCATACCAGGAATTGAAGAGCTGGATAAAAATCCACTGCGTCCATTTGTAATATTGCGGATCGCTGGTGCGGACCTCGCGGCTCCAGTCAAATGAAAAACCGATTCGGTCGAGTTGTTCACGGTAACGGGCGATGTTTTCACGAGTGGTCTTTTCCGGATGCTGGCCGGTTTGAATGGCGTACTGTTCGGCGGGCAGGCCAAACGAATCATAACCCTGCGGATGCAGCACATTGAACCCCTGGTGCCTTTTGAACCTTGCCACGATGTCACTGGCGATGTACCCCAGCGGATGCCCAACATGCAATCCTGCTCCCGAAGGGTAAGGAAACATATCCAGCACGTAATATTTTGGTTTATCAGAGTGGTTGGTTGCGGCAAAGGTTTGATTCTGGGCCCAATACTGTTGCCAGCGCGCCTCGATTTCCTGTGGATTGTATTTCATGGTTGGCTTGTTAAAAACGGGATCATGAAAAATAGCCCCGATGGCAGCGGCGTACTTTTTTGCGGGCGCCGCCTGGGCGCGGGCGCGAAAAAGACACAGCGTACAGCGGGTGGAAAGCCCCTAAAATAACGGCTGCCCGTGCTCCAAACCCCGGAACGGACGCAAATTTACGCCTTGTTGCCGCAATGTCAAAACTTTGGAAGTACAAACTCCAAAACCCGATTTTGTTTATTATTTTTACGGCGAAAAACCCGCGTATGATCTCAAAATTCGAGCGGTTCCAGAAACGGCGCCTCATTTCATCCTACTTCTCGGTTGTGCTGAGCATCTTTTTGGTGCTTTTCCTGTTGGGCATCCTGGGACTTTTTGTCATTAATTCCAAAAAGCTTTCGGACGATTTCAAGGAAGAAATCGCGATGACGGTATTTTTTAAGAACGACGCCCAGGACAGCGCGCTTGCCGCTTTTGGCGAGGAGCTCAAGACAGCCAGGTTTGCCAAGAGTTACCGGTATGTGCCCAAGGAGGAGGCGGCGGCCGAACACAAGAAGGTCATTGGCGAGGATTTCATGGAATTCCTTGGCGTGAACCCCCTGCAGAATTCGTATGACATTTATCTCAAGGCCGATTATGTGGTAAATGATTCGATTGCCAAGATTGAGCGCAGGCTAAAGCGCAATGAAATGGTTTCGGATATTGTTTACGACAAACAATTGGTAACGCTGGTGAATGAAAATATCGAGAAGATTTCAATGTGGATTTTGATCGTGAGCGGATTCCTGGCCCTGGTGGCCGTGTTGCTGATTAACAGTTCGATGAGGCTGTCCATTCACTCCAACCGATTCATTATCAAGACCATGCAGATGGTAGGCGCGACAAAATCCTTTATCCGCAAACCTTTTATCTGGCGAAGCATCACCCTGGGAATCATTGGAGCGGTACTGGCCGTGATCGCGCTTATTGCGGTGCTTTTTTACGTGGAAACAAATTACCCCAACCTGGGTATCATTGAAGACCAGCTAATGGTGGGTGCCGTGTTGCTGGGTGTGGTGCTGGCCGGCATATTAATTTCCTGGATTTCAACTTTTATCGCGACGCAGCGGTTTTTGAACCTTCGAACTGACGATCTATATTAAAAACTGACATTGGACCGGACCAATCAAAATATTTAGCCCATGGGAAAAGAGACCGATAACGAACAGAAGCAGGAATTCCTTTTTGAGGCCATAAATTACAAGATTTTGCTTGCGGGCCTTGGCGTAATCGCGCTGGGGTTTATTCTGATGGCCGGTGGTGGAAATGAAGATCCGAACGTTTTCAATGAGGATATCTTCAATTTCAGGAGGATCAGGCTTGCGCCGACAGTGGTCCTGATTGGTTTTGGGATCACGATTTGGTCCATTGTCAGGAACCCAAAAAAATAACATCCCCTTAAAATTATCTGCCGATGGATATTTTCCACGCCATTGTTATTGCCATAATTGAAGGCCTCACCGAATATCTGCCGGTGTCTTCAACTGCCCATATGATCTTTGCGAGTTCGTATTTTGGGATTCAGGATCAGGATTTCGTAAAGCTTTTCCAGGTCTCGATCCAATTGGGCGCAATCCTGGCGGTGATCGTGCTGTACTGGCGGAAATTCCTAAACTTCAGCCGCCTGAATTTTTATGTCAAACTGGCTGCAGCGGTATTGCCGGCCCTGGTTTTGGGCTATATTTTTGACGATTATATCGACGCGATCCTGGGTGAACCCATTCCCATTGCCATAACGCTCATTGCCGGCGGAATCCTGCTGCTGTTCCTTGACGACTATTTTAAGAATCCCGTTGTTTATGCCGAAGAGGAGATCTCAATAAAAAAGGCCGTAACCATTGGTTTTTGGCAATGCCTGGCGATGATGCCGGGAACAAGCCGGTCGGCGGCGTCAATCATTGGCGGAATGCAACAAGGGCTCACACGTGAAACCGCCGCCGAATTTTCATTCTTTTTGGCGGTTCCTACAATGCTGGCGGTATCCACCTATTCAATCTTCATCAAAACCTACACCGATAGTGGGCTCAAAGGTTACCAGATGCTGGACCAAGGAAACAACCTTTTGGTTTTCCTTATTGGCAATGCGATTGCTTTTGTGGTGGCAATTCTCGCCATTCGGCTCTTTATCAACGTAATCAAAAAATACGGATTCAAGCCCTGGGGATATTACCGAATTGCCGCGGGGATCATACTGCTGGTTTATTTCTCTTACAATGGATAACGCCGTTCCCGATGAATTTTTGGCCGGCAAAGTCCTGCTGATTGACAAACCTCTTGGCTGGAGTTCATTTCAGGCAGTCAACAAACTAAAGTGGTTGCTGAAGTCCAAACTTGGAATCAAGAAAATCAAGATTGGCCACGCCGGGACCCTTGATCCGTTGGCCAGCGGGCTGCTGTTGGTTTGCACGGGAAAGTTCACCAAACGCATTGAGGAACTGCAGGGGCAACCAAAAGAATACACGGGAACCTTCACCCTGGGGTCCACCACGCCCAGCTATGATTTGGAAACCCAGGTTGACCGCACTTTTCCAGTTGAGCACATTACGCCTCAAATGATTCACGCCGTTGCCCTCCAAATGACGGGTATAATCATGCAAAAACCTCCCATTTTCTCGGCAATAAAAAAAGATGGAAAAAGGCTTTATGAACACGCCCGCGCCGGTGAGGAAGTGGAAATTGCGGCACGCCCTACCACCATCCATGAATTTGAGATTACCAATATTGATATGCCACGAGTGGAGTTTCGGATACTTTGCAGCAAAGGCACTTACATCCGCTCGATCGCCTATGATTTTGGCCTTGCGCTGGAAAGCGGTGCGCATTTGACCGCATTGCGACGGACCAAAATTGGGAATTATGATGTGGCTGATGCATTGACTCCGGAAACATTCGAAACGCAATTTGGCTGAGAAACAAAGTTGCATTTTAAAATGCTGTTAATGATACGGGGTTCCCGTAAAAATTTCCGGTAATAATTTTTATCGGGCGCAGGCGTGCAAGACCTCAAAGGTTTTTAAAACCTTTGAGGTCTACCGAATAAATTTGACGGTATTCCCGCACATATCCACTTTCGCCATCCCTACCTTTACCAGACTTAACAACCTTATGAGGAAATGGTTGATTGTTTGGAGCCTTTTAATTCCATGCATTGGCCACGCACAGGAACGCGACTCCCTTAGCGCGGTTCGAAATCCGCCTGAACGTGGAGCCAGGCTTGCTGCCCGCACAATGGTTTTCAAGGTTGAGTTCGCCGTTCCCATTGTCGGCAATCCATATTGGAACGAATATGAACACAACCACCTTGATGATGACGATTCCAACCCGTGGTTCCTTCCGGCAGGCCTGAACATTCGCGCCGGGGCCGGAGTCCGCATCTCCCGATTATTCATCCTTGGACTGGCGGGCGGCATTGAGTCAAGGTTGGATCACAAACTGGTAATGGCGCCTGCATGGCTGATTTCACCGCATTAGCACCCACGCCCAACGGCAACCACTTTTTAGCTAGCGTTGGATTGGGAAGGAGTTTTGCGCTGGGGCGAAACGGCCTGAGCGGAACGTACAGGAAAATTGGGGTCGGATTTGGGGACCACAACGGTGCCGCCCTTCTGGAACTTTCGCAGTACGGTATGAATTACAAGGGCATGACCGCAATCACAAATTTTTCAGTTGGCGGAATCATTAATTTTTAGCCCCAATCTCCGCCATCAACCGGGCCAGCTCCTGTTGAGTGGAAAGCCCTTTATCATGAAGATACCAAAGTTGCAATTCCGTCTTAGCCTCTTCATCAACCACGCCTTTCTGGGCTTTGTGCCTGGCAATCAAATCCACCGCGCCCTGAGGACGCGGCCCCCAGTGCCCCAGCACCTTGCCCTCGCTATCAAGAACTATCAACTTGGGAATAGAACGGCTGCCGTTGGTGAGAAACAGGTCCATAATTTCAGGATTGTCATCGCGGAAAAGAATTTTGAGATCAATGGCCGGCACCAACTCTGCAAGGGTATTGATTACCGGCACAATCTGCGCCGCGTCGCCACACCAACCTTCCGAAATTACCAGCCAGGTGTACTTGCCCCGCAGGGAGTTAAGTTCCACAACAATCCCAGGATCGGCTTTCACGGTCTTCTCGATCCGGTTCATGCGCGTTTGGTTAAGCAGCGAGTAATGAGTCAGCTCTTCGCTTTGAACATGTCCCGAAGAAAGTCCCTGTTCCAGAAGCCCGGTCACGGTCTTTCGGTAGTCAGTATAAGATACGGCCCTGGCAAGGCTGGCCAAAATAATCGTTTCCATCACAATGAATTTGAGGCAAATTTAGCCCTTTTCCCCTTCTTAAAAATTGATTTCGGTCATATTGCAAAATGTCCTTTTGACTATATTTGCACAACTTAACGCAACTACCCCATGAAATATAAAAGAATCCTGCTCAAACTTAGCGGCGAGGCCCTGATGGGTGACCGGCAATACGGCATTGACCCTGCCCGTCTGGCACAATACGCCGAAGAAATCTGGCAGATTCACCAAAAAGGCGTTCAGGTAGCCATCGTGATTGGCGGCGGAAACATTTTTCGCGGCGTTTCAGGCGCTTCAAATGGGATGGACCGCGTTCAGGGCGATTACATGGGAATGCTTGCAACGGTCATTAACGGAATGGCGCTCCAAGGCGCACTTGAAGATAGAGGCATGCTTACCCGCCTTCAAACCGCGCTCAAAATCGAGGCCATAGCCGAGCCCTACATCAAGCGTCGTGCGGTGCGCCACCTTGAAAAGGGCCGAATTGTCATCTTCGGTGCCGGAACCGGGAATCCGTACTTCACCACTGATACCGCAGCAGTTTTGCGCGGTGTGGAGATCAACGCCGATGTCATCCTCAAGGGAACCCGCGTTGACGGAGTTTACACTTCTGACCCTGAAAAAAACTCCGATGCCGTAAAGTATGACACCATTTCTTTTGACGATGTGATCCGCAAGGGGCTCAACGTCATGGACACCACGGCCTTCACGCTCAGCCTTGAAAACCGGCTGCCCATCGTGGTCTTTGACATGAACCGCACCGGCAACCTGTTGCGCATCTGCGAGGGCGAAAACGTGGGTACGGTTGTAAGCGTTTAGGAGCTTTAACCCGCTGTCCGCTGTATCTTTTTAGGGCTTGCGCCACAAAAAAGGATGCCGCTTCCATCGGGGCTAGGGCCAACAATAAAAATTGAACATTCGGTAAACGAGATAAACAATGGAAGAAGAAATAGACTTTATCCTGGATTCTACAAAGGAGGCCATGAACAATTCCATCGCGCACCTTGAAAAGGAGTTCCTCAACATCCGCGCGGGCAAGGCCTCGCCGGCAATGATCGGCGGTGTTTTCGTAGACTATTACGGGTCGGCGACGCCCATTTCACAGGTGGCCAACATCAATATTCCCGACGCGCGCACCATCACCATCCAGCCTTGGGAAAAAAACATGCTCCATACCATTGAGAAGGCCATCCAGGTGGCAAACCTGGGATTCAATCCCATGAACAACGGCGACAACATCATCATCAGCGTGCCGCCGCTTACCGAGGAACGCCGCCGCGACCTGGCCAAGCAGGCTAAATCAGAGGCCGAAGATGCCAAGATCGGGATCCGTAACTCTCGTAAGGACGCCAATACCGAGATCAAGAAACTCGAGAAATCGGGCCTTTCTGAAGACGTTTGCAAAAGCGCGGAAGAAGAGGTTCAAAGCCTCACCAACAGCTATATCAAAAAAATTGACGACCTGCTTGCCATCAAGGAAGCCGAAATCATGAAAGTCTGATGACAAAATAACGTTAATTCAATCCGTCCCGGCCGCCGTGGACGGATTTTTTATTTAGCCATGAAATACCTTTTCCTTATACTGGTTCCGTTCTGGATGTGCGCGCAGCACAATCCGGCCAACGCGATCATGGAAAAGGCCATCGCGTCAAGATTCACCAATAACCCGCAAAAAGCGGTGGAGAGTTTTGCGCTGGACAGCTACTCAAGGCTCATCGTAACGGCCAATCCACAATCGGTTCCCGCAGAGATTGACACCCTTGTAAAGCGCACCTGGTACGGAAAAAAATACATCCGGATTGATTCGACCCTGCATAAATTCAAAAAACTTGTAACCCGGCAGCACCTTTTTGAAACCGAGAAAGTTTCGCGCCTGGAATTTGACGGTACCCACTTTAAGGAAACGGTCACCGGAATGCGCATGTCGGGGTTTCGCGAGCCCATCTATGAAATCCTGGGCTTTAACCTTCAGTCATTTTCGCTGTACCGCGAACGCTATGAACTGTTTGGCACGCAATACAACAGCCCCGTTTCAGGCAATGCCCGTTCCGATTATTTCTACAAGCTGCTTGATTCGGCGCAGGTTCAGGGGCGCAAAACCTATATCATCGGCTTTAAAAACAAACGCTCGCGCAAAAAGGCAGGCCTTCAGGGTGAGCTTTGGATCGACGCCCAAAATTTTGCGATCGCGCACGCCCGCATCGGCACCAGCGGAATGTTGAACATTGTCGGGATCCACCAATTCAACTGGCTTCCAAGCAGGCAAATCTGGTTTCCGTCGGGACGCGAATTCACCATCCGCAAGGGAAATAATGACGAGGATATCCGAATCCTGGGCGGGACTATAAGGTTTCAGGCGGGAAGATCAGATGTACGCGACCCCGAACCCACTGATTTCACCTACCTGCGATCAATCACTGACTTTGCGCAAATTTCAGTTGGGCAGCCTGTTTCCATCAGCAAAAAATACACGTCAATCGAAGTTCCTGAGGCCGCCATTGGCCGTACAGATTCCTTTTTTGAACGCTACCGGCGGGATACCCTTGATGTTCGCCAAGCCAACACCTACCGCGCTTTGGACAGCATCGTCGCGCGGGAAAGGATTGAAACCAAGCTCCGGTTTGGCCGCAAAATCATTAACGGTTACGTGCCTTTCGGGCCGGTTGACCTTGACCTGAGGTACCTGCTGAGCTTTAACAATTACGAAGGTTTCCGGCTCGGGACAGGCGGTGTGACCAATGACAGATTTTCCAAAAAATTCAGGATCGAGGGCTATTCGGCATACGGAACCAAAGACGGCAAATTCAAATACCACCTGGGTGCTGCCACGCGAATCGGGAAATATTCAAATACCTGGATTGGAGGCAGCTACACCGACGACATCCGCGAGATTGCCAGCACCTCGTTTACCGTGGACAAACGGGTTTTTAAACTCTATGATCCGCGCCCCATCAACGTATCGACATTTTACCACCACATTACCTGGAGGGGATTTATTGAAACGCGCCTGATCCCCAAAACCGAGAGCATCTGGCAATTGCAGCAAACCCGGATCGAACCTTTGTTTGGTTATGTGTTCCGTCCTGGCGATGAATCATTCCAAAAATATGACATGACGCTGGCGCAGGCCTCAGTGCAGTGGAATCCGTTCAGTGACTTTATGCAAACCCCCTCGGGCCGCGTCGAATATGAAAAGCGCTTTCCAAAATTCACTTTTCAGTTCACCCATTCGGTGCCCGAAGTTGCCGGCAATGACTTCAGCTTTGGCAAGATTGACCTGCGCGCCGAATATGAGAAACGCTTCCTCAACGGGCAGCGGTCATCGGTATTGATTGAGGGCGGACACGCTTTTGGCGACGCACCGCTTACGCACCTCTACAACACTTCGCCCAACAACCTAACCCGCGACCGATTGCTCCAACGGGTAACCTTTGCAGGTAAAAACGCATTTGAAACAATGTATTTCAACGAATTCTTTTCAAGCCAATATGCGATGCTGCAACTCAAGCATTCCACCGGGCGATTGGCGATTTCCAAAAGCATTGCACCCCGTGTGGTTTTTGTCACCCGAATGGCGTGGGGTGATTTGCAAAGGCCATGGCAACATCAAGGCATTGCATATAAGACCCTGGATAAAGGATACTATGAATCCGGTTTTGAACTCAACCAGATTTTCAAAGGGCTTGGACTTACGGCATTTTACCGCTATGGCCCTAACCAGTTGACCCGGCTTGAAGACAACCTCGCGCTCAAGGTTAGTTTCCTGATCAATCTTGGTCTTTAAGAAGAAACGGCCTTTAAGCCTATGATGGAGCCAATAAGGGTTGTCAGGAAAAATATTCGCCAAAAGGTGGCCGGTTCCTTGAACAAAAATATACCGATGATTACGCTTCCTACGGCCCCAATTCCTGTCCAAACCGCGTAAGCCGTTCCAATGGGCAGGGTTTGTGTGGCCTTGTAAAGCAACACCATACTGATGGTGAGGCAAATTAAAAAGCCTGCCAGCCATAGTGTTGAAGCCGCTCCCTGGGTTTCCCTTGCCTTGCCCAAACACATGGCGAAACCTACCTCAAAAAGCCCGGCGATGATTAAGATGATCCAATTCA
The DNA here is from genome assembly GCA_023437485.1 of Bacteroidota bacterium. Taxonomy (GTDB): domain Bacteria; phylum Bacteroidota; class Bacteroidia; order Flavobacteriales; family Flavobacteriaceae; genus Flavobacterium. The sequence goes on along the minus strand of JAEZGB010000141.1, from coordinate 7,619 downwards.
TGAAGGCTTAATTATTAAAACCGACGGAATGTGCGACAGCCAACCCACTTGTGAGTCTACTAGTTTTTTCCAGCTATCAAGGCTGATGATCACCACATCCTGCTGATTTAGCAAATCCGTACCGGGATTGCCGTCGGGAAGGGTTTGTACATTTGAAGGATGCCTCGCGGTGATGGCCTCGATGGCAAGCGAAACCGCATCGTGTTGCGATACCGAACTCGCAGGGTCAGCGAAGGTTACGCGAGAGTTGTTGTTGCGAATAAGCCTTTCGGCGTAAGTAACCAGGAACGAATCGTGCTGGCTGAATACCGGAATGAGCACGTTTTCCAGGCTTTCAAAATTCTTATCGACCAATATTCCCACCGGTATTCGGGTTTTGGAAACGATTTGCCGGGTGCTCTCGTCAAACGGCGAATTTTCAAAAAGCCCTTCTTTCCCGATGAATTTGTCAATTAGGCGGTCAGGGTTGATGATGCGCGTTGTGTAGCCAAGCAAACGCCCCAGCAGCGTCCCGTCAAAAATGGATTGCCCAAGCCCGACAAGAAGCAGGTCATACTGTCCCTGGTTTGCAATTTCGGCAATGTCCGAATCGATATCGTTCGAGGCCTTGAAAAGTGTCACGACCCTCTGGTTCAACGCCTCTGACTCAGTTATGATGGGCAAAAAGCTTCTCCGCTCCTGTTCCTCAAGGTCAAAAGTGTGCAACTCATTGCTCAGCGTAAGGTGCATCGCAGTTACCACGGGCTGGTCTTCCCGCCTCACAAGCGCATGTGCCATCCGCAATAGCGATCGGCCCCGCTCGGGAGTGCCAAAAGAAATGAGCACTTTGTATTCGCCGGGTTTTTCCATTTCCGGGAAAATCGGCTCACGGGTCTTGAAGATGTAATTGACCAGATCCAGCGCGGGCCCGGTCATAAATGTGGTTACCAGGGCCATGATCACCATCATGGTAAAGACCTCGGTGGTGAGCACTCCCAGGTCATAGCCGATGTTTAGCACTACAAGTTCCATAAGGCCCCGCGTGTTCATCAACGCGCCGATGGTGAGCGAATCCCTCCAATTTTGCCCCACGAACTTCGCGGCAAGCGCACTGCCAAAAAACTTTCCGGCCACCGCAACCAGTATGATCAGGGCGGTGATCTTGAGCATCCCGGGGTCATTGACAATCCCGATTTGTGTCCGCAGCCCGGTAAACACAAAAAACAGCGGAAGCAACAGTATGACCGAGACATCTTCGACTTTTTCAATTAAAACGCTTCTGAACCGGGTGTTCTCCGGCATGATCGCACCGGCCATAAACGCCCCGAAAAGCGCATGGATCCCAATGACTTCAGTAACGTATGACGAGATGATCAGCGTAAGCAGAAAGATCGCGACCACCGGTTTGGAAAGACTCTCGCGGGAGTGTTTCAAATCTCCGACGCGTTTTAAAAATGGCCGCACCACCTTGAGCATCAGGATCACATAGGCCACCGCAAGCAGGATGATATAAAGCGAACTGCCAAAACTGCCGGCCTTGACAATGGCGATCACCGCTGCCAAAAGGCACCAGGCGGTAATGTCATCGGCGGCGGCGCAGGTAATTACAACTTGCCCCAGGTAGGTTTTGTGGATTCCGCGTTCCTGCACAATCCGGGCCAGGACAGGAAAGGCGGTGATGCTCATCGCAATGCCCAAAAACAGCGCAAACGAAGTAAAATCGACCGTTGGCGGCGCGTATTGCTCATAAATAAAAAAAGCGAGCGCCGTGCCCAATGTAAAGGGGATGATAATACTTGCGTGGCTAATGACCACCGCGTCGTTGGCCTTGTTCTTGAGCGCGCCAAGGTCCAGTTCCATCCCAATGACAAACATGAAAAATATCAGCCCGATCTGACTCAGGAACTGTAAATTTCCCAATGATTCGACAGGAAAAAGAAGGTTGGAATACTCGGGAAAATACAGTCCCAAAAGCGAGGGTCCCAGCACGATCCCGGCCACCATTTCGCCAATTACGGTAGGCTGGCCGATCTTGCGGAAGATCCATCCGAAAAATCTGGCGACAAAGATAATCGCAATGATCTGGGCCAGCAAAATGGCCAGCGGATGACCCAAATTGTGCTGCATGGAATCAGTAAACTGGTCCCACTGTGAGCCCGTGCCGTTGGCGCGTACAATCTCCCGGCCCAATTCAAGATGCTTCCCCTGCGTGATCAAAATATAGATCAATGCTGAGAATCCGCCCGTTACGGTAATGTAGAACAGCGAATTCCTGAACTGCTTCATAGGTAGGCAACATTATGATTGGCGAACCAAATATAGAAATTCCGAAACGAGATTATCACCGCCCTGCAAAATTAACCTCAGCAGCCGTGGAAATTTGGAGCGCGCCCACTAATTTCCCCTTTGATTCCATACCTTTGCACGCGCTTAAAAAACAGTATGGTAAAGTGGTTCAGCCTTGGATTCTGGTCATTACTGGCCAGGATTGTGCTCCGTAACAGGACTGCGATGCTCATCGGCATCGGGGTCGTGACGATTTTGCTCGCGCTCCAATGGCGGCACATCAAATTCACTTATACCGAGGCCAACCTTCTTCCCAAGGACAATCCCGTCAATGTTGAATACGATGCTTTTCTCGCGAAGTTTGGCGAGGAGGGCAACCTGATTGTCATTGGCGCCAAAGACCCGAAATTTTTCAGCCCTGAGGCCTTTGCCGCCTGGAACCGGATGATGAAGGAGATCAAAGCGGCGCCTGAAGTTGACCTGGCGGTTTCAATTGAAGATCTGCAGGTTCTTATCAAAAACGATTCGCTGGCAAAATTTGAACTTAAAGCTTTGCTCCCTGAAGGCCAGCTCAGCAAAGCCCAGTTGGATTCGGCACGATCAACGCTATTTAACCGATTGCCCTTTTACCGCGGATTGCTTTATAACGCCCAATCGGGGACCATCCGCAGCGCGGTTTACCTCAAAAGGGAAATCGTCAACACGCCGGCGCGCAAGGATTTTGTAGTAGAGCATCTGGTCCCGATAATTGAAAAATACGAATCCGAAACCGGAATTGACCTCCGCGTTTCGGGAATGCCGTACATCCGGACGCTAAATGCCGAAACCATCCTGGACGAAATCGGCATCTTTATCGGAGCCGCGCTGCTGGTGACTTCGCTGCTTTTCTTTTTCTTTTTTAGAAGTTTCCGCGCAACGATGATCACCTTGGGAATCGTCATCATCGGGGTGATGTGGTCCTTTGGCGTTTTGGGCCTTCTACGATATGAAATCACGATCCTGACAGCCCTCGTTCCCTCACTGATAATCGTCATCGGCGTCCCGAATTGCGTCTTTTTGACCAACAAATACCATCAGGAATACAAGGTCCACCGCAATAAGGTCAAGGCCTTGCAACGTGTTACCACCAAGGTGGGCATGGCCATGCTGATGACTAACGTAACCACTGCCATCGGGTTTGCCACCTTTGTTTCGTCAAACAATGTGTTGCTGATTGAGTTTGGAGTCGTGACCTCGATCAATATCCTGGCGCTGTTCGTGCTCTCGATGATTGTGATTCCCGTTGTCCATAGCTATATTCCGCCGCCAAAGGACCGCCACATCAGGCATTTGGAACGTGGTTCGGTGCAGGGTTTCATGACCTGGGTTCTCAATACGGTCAAGTACAACCGGTTCTCTATTTATGTTGCTGCGATTCTATTGCTGGTGATTTCGATCATCGGAATTTACGAAATGCGAATTTCCGGCAGCCTGATTGAAGACATGCCCAAGGACACCGGTTTTTTCAGGGACATCGAATTTTTTGAAAATGAATTTGACGGCGTGATGCCGCTGGAGATCATGATCGACACCAAACGCAAGCGTGGGGTCATGAAGCTTGCTACCCTCAACCGGATGGAGGAACTCGAGGAGACCATCGCCGAGATCCCGCAGCTTTCAGCGCCGGTATCTATCGTGAGTTTGGTCAAATACTCCAAGCAGGCCTATTACAACGGCAACCCCGAATATTACCAGCTTCCCACACCGCAGGAACAAAATTTCATCCTGTCGTATGCCAAAAGGGCGGCCCAGGGTCGCGGCGATCTGATGAAGAGCTATGTCGATTCAACGGGCCAATTTGCCCGGATTACGACGTTCATGAAGGACGAAACGGGTCAGGATGTGGCCATCATCGAACAAAAGCTTCGCGAAAAGGCCGACAAGCTCTTCCCGCCTGACCGCTACACCGTCTCGATAACGGGCAAACCACTGGTTTTCCAAAAAGGCACCGGTTATCTTCTCGACAACCTGCTTTCCTCCCTGGTGTTTGCCTTTTTCCTGACCTCCATATTGGTGGCGTTCATGTTCAGATCGGTTAAGATGGTCCTGGTTTCGCTTATACCGAATATGCTTCCGCTTATGCTGACCGCGGGAATCATGGGCTTTTTGGACATTCCGCTCAAGCCGTCAACCATTTTGGTATTCGGGATCGCGTTCGGTCTTTCGGTGGACGACACCATCCGATTCCTGGCGCAGTATCGCGAAGAGCTCAAGAAAAACAACTGGCGCATCCGCAAATCGGTATATGCAACTTTCAGCGAGGCCGGTCTGAGCATGTTTTACACTTCGATCGTGTTGTTTTTCGGGTTCTCGGTTTTCATGCTCTCGAGTTTCGGAGGAACCATCGCCCTGGGCGGACTTGTATCGATCACGCTTTTCTTTGGCATGCTTTCCAACCTGATGCTATTGCCCGCGCTGGTGCTCACCCTTAACAAGACACTCGCCAACAAACAGGAATTCATCGAGCCCAAGATTGACATCATCGAACACAGCGATGAGGAGATTGACCGGATTGAGGAAAAGTAATTTGAAAATTTGAAAATGAGCAATTTGAAAATGACATTCTAATTGGATGTCTGTACCATTGCCTTTAAATTAATCTTCAAATTTTCAAATCTTCAAATTTTCAAATTCAAAAACTATCTTTGCCTCCGCAAATCACTTCCTATGAAACACAGGGTTAAAGACCTGCTTTTGGCTACGGGGCCGATGCAGGATGTCACGGTACGCGGCTGGGTCCGCACGTTTCGCAACAACCAGTTTGTCGCGCTCAACGACGGTTCCATCATCCACAATATTCAGTGTGTGGTGGATTTTGAAAATACCCCTGAGGAAACCCTGAAACGCATTACCACCGGCGCCGCGCTTTCCATCACTGGCGACCTCGTGGAAAGCCAGGGTGCGGGACAGAAGTTCGAAATCCAGGTGAAAACCCTTGATATCTTAGGTGATTCCGATGCCGAAAAGTTCCCGATGCAACCCAAGAAGCACTCGTTGGAATTCCTTCGCGAGAATGCGCACCTTCGCGTGCGGACCAACGCATTTGGCGCTATCATGCGCGTGCGGTCGGCGTTGGCGTTTGCGATTCATCAGTATTTCCGTGAAAAGGGATTTGTATATGTCCATACACCGGTAATTACGGGTGCCGATGCCGAAGGTGCCGGCGAGATGTTCCAGGTGACTTCGCTTCCGCTGGACAACCTGCCCAAAAACGAAGACGCAAACATCGACTACAAGCAGGATTTCTTCGGAAAGCACACCAATTTGACCGTTTCGGGACAACTTGAAGCCGAAACTTATGCGATGGCTTTGGGCCAGGTGTATACTTTTGGTCCGACGTTCCGTGCCGAGAACTCCAACACTTCACGCCACCTCGCCGAATTTTGGATGATCGAGCCTGAAGTGGCCTTCAATGATCTCAACGACAACATGGATCTGGCCGAGGATTTTATTAGATACGTCATCAAATACGCGATCGACAATTGCCCCGACGATCTAAAATTCCTCGAAACGCGTTTGCTTGACGAGGAGAAATCAAAGCCACAGGACCAGCGCAGCGAGATGAAGCTTTTGGACAAACTGACCTTCGTGCTCGAGAATAACTTCAAACGTGTTTCCTATACCGAAGCCATTGACATCCTCAAGGATTCAACGCCCAATAAAAAGAAAAAATTCCAATACCTCATCACCGAATGGGGCGCCGACCTGCAAAGCGAGCACGAGCGTTACCTCGTGGAGAAACACTTCAAGTCACCGGTGATCCTGTTTGACTATCCTGCCAATATCAAGGCGTTTTACATGCGCCTCAATGAAGACGGCAAGACCGTCCGGGCGATGGACATCCTATTCCCCGGAATCGGTGAGATCGTGGGCGGATCGCAACGTGAGGAACGCTACGACGTTTTGGTCGAGAAGATGCAGAAACTCGGCATCGACGAGGAAGAACTTTGGTGGTACCTGGACACCCGCCGTTTTGGAACCGCCGTCCACTCCGGCTTTGGCCTCGGCTTTGAACGTCTCGTACTTTTCGTCACGGGAATGGGCAACATACGCGACGTGATCCCGTTCCCGCGGACGCCCGGGAATGCCGAATTTTAGAAACTAGCCTCGCGGATGCGGGGCTTTTTTTCGTTATTTTGCTTACAATGAACAGAATAGCTCTTGCAACTGTATCGATAGTTATCTTTTCGTGCACCGACAAAATCGCGGACAAGCACCCTGTGGCAGCACCTGAAGCCGAACACCCAATTCTCGGCGAGTGGGTTTTGGAAAATGACCCCACGACCAAGGTTGTATTCAACAAGGATGGAACCCGCGACATCTATTATCAAGGAGAATGGGATGAATATGACAGATGGAACTTAACCTCATCCTGCAACGGCCATCTTTCTGAAATCCCTGACTATATTGAAATTACCGATGCAAGCGGCTTTATTGAATGTAATGCCATCATGAATCTAAAAGGCGGTAAAAACGGCATACTTTCTTATGTTACTGATACCGGGCGTCTTGTGGTGATGATACGGCCACATGAGGATCACGGGCGGTGACGAAAATCATACTGATGACTGATGACTGACGACTGTTGACGGTTTTCAGTTTGTCCGGAACCGACAAACATTCGGGTTGAACTCAATCAAGCTGACGGCTGATAGCTGACAGCTCACCTCAACTCCCTCAAACTCCCCTCCACCGCCTTCAAAACAACTGCCCGAAGTTCCGGATTTCCCTTGTCGGCCTTTCGCAATATTTGAAGTGATTCCGACAGATACCGCGGCGCGAAGTGACGGTCCATCTCCACCATTTCCAGGCTGTTGTCCCAGATGTCAGCGTATTTGACGGTATGCGCGTCGGCATCGGCTTTGACAAAGCGCTCGAGTTCGCGGTTCTTTCGGGCGCGGCGGTTAAGCGTCGGATAGGCTCTTTTCACAAAGACGTCGCTCAGATCGATGACGAGAATGACGATTTTTTCGGCCGAATGCTCATCGGTCAACGTCAGCAGAAAATCCCTCAATTCCTTAGCCGAGACGGGGGTATCCTCCAACACATCGTGCAAAAGCGCAGCCGCCAAAACCTCAAAACTCCCGCCGAATTTCCGGCAGGTTTCCATCACGCGCACCGGATGCACGATGTACCGCTCGGGCGTGTATTTGCGCATTTGGCTGCCGTGAGCGGTGTCGGCGAAAGCCCGGATCTTGTCAAGTGCGTCTTCCATTTTATAAAGTTCGTGAAACTTTGCCGCACCCAATTACACGATTTCCGTAAAAAAATATGCGCAATTCGCCGTAACTTGTTGTTCAAAACCGCCGATGGAA
>JAEZGB010000128.1 GCA_023437485.1 Bacteroidota bacterium | reverse complement strand
ATGCCGTCGTAACAATGAACTTGGGAGGAACTTTCATGTATCGGAAAGTCTCGTTCACCAGATGAAGCGATAGCTGATTTTCAGGATCTTGAGGGTCGATTTCAAGGAAAACCACGGCAGGCTGCTTTTCAAGGATCAGCTCAATGGCATCGTCGTAATTTTTTGCACTGCCCACAAATTCCAAATTCGGGTAACCCGAAGCCATGGCACGGAGGTCCGACACGTGGTCAGAATGATCATCGACAATGATGTAGGGATGTATCATTTGTTGTGCTATGGATCAAGTCCGGCACAAGCAGGGAAAAACGGTAGTAGGGGCGGCATCCCGGTAATCGGGACAGTGCTAAATTAGTGGTTTTGAGATGTTACTCCCCGATTTGTTAATACAAACCCGTCATTGTTGATATTTTTGGCTTCAAGTGCTAAAAAATCCGCCAAAAGGCAATAAGCCCATAAACAATTATGATTTTATATATATTTGTACACCCAAATTACCCGTTGTGAAACCAACCCTTGAATCGCTTTTCCCGTCTGAAGATGCCTGCATGGAATATCTTGCCGAGACCCGTTGGGGCGGTATCGTGACCAGTCCGTTCATCGCCAATTCCAAAGTATATAAATGTGCGGGGCACCGGTATAAGTGCAAGCAAACCGGCAAATATTTCACTGCGCGCACCAATACGATTTTTCACAATTCAAAAATCCCGTTGCAGAAATGGTTTCAGGCTATTTGGCTGATGCAGCATCTTCCACAGGGAATGACGTCGGTAGCGCTGGCCAAAGAACTTGGAACAACACAAAAAACCGCGTGGTTTATCTTGCGCAGGCTCAAGCGCTCAGGGATTATCGAATACGGCATTGGTACGTCCCGAAAACCCGAGAATATTGAAGTAAACACACAAAATGACCGATTCAGCCTTTCGGATTGGTTAAAAATGCTGCAAAAATGATTGCCACTACCTTATTTGGGCCGGGTTTTATAGTAGATGGCGTAATACAATTGGAATGTGCCATTATATCTGACCGTACACCAATTTTTACTTATGAGTCATGTCAAAGGTCACTGGGTTACGACGCAAAACCAACGTCAGTCTGGTTGCATGACTTCATCCTGCACCTGAGCCGGTTTATTACTGTGTCGGTGGATATTCTTGAAGAATTGCAGGAACCGTCTCGCGCTTACCTGAAAAACATGGAAAAACCGGTTATCGACGCAAAAATGTTCGTAGACATCTGCCAAATCATCGCCAGTGCCAACGACCAAGGTTTTCTTTATGCGAGCGAGCTCAAATTTGCCCGAAACGCCCAAACAATCCTGGACTATTTTGAGGCTGAAACCCTGGTTGAAAAAATTGAATGGGCCACTGGTTTTACGACCTTTAAAACAGCAGTTAAGGCCTCCATTTCGCAACGTTTTATTGCCGATGGAAAACACTATGGAAAATGGATTGTCGCTTTTCCTGAATCGTTTTTCGCGGGAATTTTGGCGATGAAGGGGTGGCATTGGGATCAACTGCGGGGCCATCTGCCGGAACTGACACAGATTTGCGCCAATTTGACTTTTTCAAGGCTACCTGGTTCGGAGCTCCTGGAACTGGCAGGGCGAAAACCTAAAATGCTGTATAATAAACCCGGCAAACCTGGCCAATATCTGTTACACGAAAACCTGTCAGAAATAATGGCCACCATCCTCTCAGTGATGGAAGCTTCACACCACAATTGGAACGCGTTCAATCTTTTGCTGGACAAACACCTCGAACAAAAATCAGCGATAACATTCTCCGCAGGGCAGCAAAACAGTGTCTCGCATGCCAAACTGGGCTACTTTGGGGAAAACCTGGAAAAAGCCGTAAAAGCCGGCAAATTTCGTTAAAACGCCCGCTTCAGCCAATTCTTCATCGACACCGCCTGATCTATAATCGCGTACAGGTCCTCAATTTTTACACGGTCCTGTGTCATCGAATCGCGGTGGCGGATGGTCACCGTACGGTCTTCCAATGATTGGTGGTCAACAGTAATGCAAAACGGCGTCCCCAATGCATCCTGGCGGCGATAACGGCGTCCAACAGCATCTTTTTCATCATATGCGACATTGAAATCCCAACGCAATGTTTCAAGGATTTCATTGGCCATCTCCGGAAGCCCGTCTTTTTTGACAAGGGGCAATACGGCGGCCTTAATGGGCGCAAGCACCGCTGGCAACTGCAGCACCGTGCGTACCGAACCATCTTCAAGGGTTTCGTCTTTTAGCGACTTTGAGAAAATTGCCAGGAACATTCGGTCAAGCCCGACAGAAGTTTCCACCACATAAGGTGTATAATTCTGATTGAGTTCGGCATCAAAATACTGCAGCTTCCTGCCGGAATATTCCTCGTGCGCTTTCAGGTCAAAATCAGTGCGTGAATGGATTCCCTCGAGCTCCTTGAAGCCAAATGGGAAGTTGAACTCGATATCGGCAGCGGCGTTGGCGTAATGCGCAAGTTTCTCGTGATCGTGGAAACGGTAATTTTCGGCGCCCAGGCCAAGTGACAGGTGCCAGTTGAGACGCGTTTGTTTCCAATAATCGTAATATTTCATTTCCTCGCCCGGGCGGACAAAGAACTGCATCTCCATCTGTTCGAATTCGCGCATCCTGAAGATAAATTGCCGTGCGACGATCTCGTTTCGGAACGCCTTTCCCGTCTGAGCAATTCCAAACGGCACTTTCATGCGGCCTGATTTCTGGACGTTCAAAAAGTTGACAAAAATACCCTGAGCGGTTTCGGGCCTGAGATAAAGTTCCATCGCGCTGTCGGCCGATGCGCCAAGCCTTGTTCCAAACATCAGGTTAAACTGGCGTACATCGGTCCAATTCTTTGATCCGGTGTCCGGGTCGGCGATTTCAAGTTCTTCAATCAACGCTTTTACATCGGCAAGATTCTCATTGTCAAGAGATTGAGCCATGCGCTCAAGGATCTGTTTTTTGCGGGCGCGGTATTCCACAACCCGGGCGTTGGTAGTGACAAATTCGTCTTCATTGAACGCCTCACCGTAACGGGCGCGGGCCTTCTCGATTTCCTTCTCGGCTTTTTGGTTGAGCTTTTCGCAATAATCCTCGATCAGGACATCGGCCCGGAAACGCTTTTTGGAATCTTTGTTGTCAATGAGCGGATCATTAAAGGCATCGACGTGACCTGAAGCCTTCCAGGTTGTGGGATGCATCAGGATGGCCGCGTCAAGGCCCACAATATTGTCGTGCATTTGCACCATTGAACGCCACCAATATTCCCGAATGTTTTTCTTGAGTTCGACGCCGTTCTGGCCGTAATCATAAACGGCGCTCAGGCCATCATAGACTTCACTCGACGGAAAAATAAAACCGTACTCCTTTGCGTGGGACACCACATTTTTGAAAAGATCTTCCTGTTTTGCCATAGTGGTGCAAAAGTATAAAAAGTGCGGTTAAAACGTACTTTTCACACCAATCCGCCCGGTAATTTTGAACCTCAAGCCATCTACAATGATTAAACTGCTCATTGACCTGGTATTCCCAAGGATTTGCCCCGGCTGCGACAACCTGCTTTTTAGCGGGGAAAAGGTTATTTGCACGGCCTGCCGCCACGGATTGCCGTTGACGCTGCACCATCTTGTTCCGCGGCACGAAGCCATGGCCAAACTTTACGGCCGGCTAGATGTTGAGCATGTTTCGGCCATGTGCTACTTTCACAAAAGAGGCATCGTTCAAAAACTGGTACACAACCTCAAATACCGCGGACAGGAAAGCGTGGGCAGTGTTTTGGGCGAATGGTATTCAGCCGAATTGCTAAAGTCAGGTGCAATGTCCAAAATCGATTACGTGATCCCGGTCCCGCTCCATCCCAGGCGCCTCCGGCAACGAGGTTACAATCAGGTGGCGAGTTTTGCGATTGCCATGGCAAGCGGCCTTTCGGCACAGTACCGCGATGATATTTTGGTCCGCAGCCGATACTCCAGCACCCAAACCAAAAAAAACATGCAGTCGCGTACCACCAAATCCCAGACTTTTTCGCTTACAACCCGGGAGTTGCCTGCAGGCTCACATATTTTGTTGGTGGATGATGTGATTACCACCGGTTCAACATTAGAAGCTTGCGGAAGAGTCCTTTCCGGAATCCCCGACTCGCGGCTCAGCATCGCCTGCATTGCCATGTCGCATAGTTGATTTGGTGTAATCTTGGCAAAAGCCATTGATAACCTTGATTGCCCATAACAAATACCACAATTGGCAAATGTTTTCACGACACGCAAATAAATCTTCTATTTTTGTATCAAAAGAATTGGATGCACAGATTCCGGAAGATATTGTACGCGGTACTGGCCATTGCCGCTATTGGTTGTGCCAAACGCGGAACCATTAGTGGCGGCGCAAAAGACACCATCCCACCCGTTCTGGAATTCAGCATCCCGAAAAATTATTCCACCGGATTTAAAGGCAATGAAATCAGGCTCGCCTTTGACGAGTATGTCAAATTAAAGGATATTGACAAGCAGCTGATTGTTTCACCACCGCTTAACTTTGCTCCAACGGTTTCACCCACCACCGCATCCCGGTCCTTCAAAATTACTTTCCGCGACACCCTTTTGGCCAACACCACCTATAGCATGAACTTCGGCCAGAGTATTGAAGATAATAACGAGTCCAATCGCCTGCGTGAGTTTCGCTACGTGTTTTCCACAGGAAGGCACATCGATTCTTTAACGCTTTCAGGAAGCATCCGCGACGCCTTTGAAATTAAGCCGGATTCCTATGTCACGGTAATGCTATACGAAGCCGGTGATACGTATAATGACTCAATCGTATTCAAGCAAAATCCCCGTTATGTTGCCAACACCCTTGACAGTGCAGGTTTCAGGTTTGAAAACTTAAAAGCGGGGCAGTATAAGTTGATTGCCCTAAAAGACAATGTCGCCAATTACCGATTTGACCCAAAAAGCGACAAAATCGGATTTAAGGCGCAAACGGTTTCGGTTCCCGCCGATACGCTCCATGTGCTGCAAATTTTTAAACAGGAAATGCCATTCAGGGCCTTGAAGCCCACACTTGGCCAGGCCAACAAATTGGTAATGGGTATTGATGGTAGGGCCGATTCCCCCAAGGTTACGCTGCGGGCCTTGGGCGACAGCATTCCATCGGTCACTACCAAACTCGCTGACAAGGATTCACTCCTGATTTGGTACAGGCCCTTAAAAGCCGATTCGCTAAATGTCCGGATTTCCCAAGGCGATTATATCAATTCATTTGACGTCAAAATCAAGCCGCAAAAACAGGATACGCTTAAAATAACTTCAGTGTACAGTGGTACATTACCGCTTCGGGAGGCTTTCAAATTAAGAGCGTCGCGCCCCATCGTAAGCATTGATGAATCGCTGATTTCAATCCAGGCGAAAGATTCGGCTTGGGTGCCATTCAAAAGCCTGTATGACACTTTCAATATGACCCTTACGCTGGATTTTGAGCGCACCCCCCTGGAGGCCTATCAGATCAGATTGCTGCCGGGCGCCCTGACTGATTTTTACAACGTACAAAATGATTCACTGTCCTTTCGGATCGCGACAAAAAATACTTCCGAGTACGGCAATCTGCGCCTAACGCTGGAAAACGTCAGGCAATACCCGCTAATTGTAGAATTGGTCAAACCCGACGGCAAAACCGCGGCTGTGGCGCATGCAGACTCAGCAGCAACACTGATATTTGACCATTTGGATCCGGCGCGGTATACGGTCAGAATTATTTATGACACCAACAGTAACGGCCGGTGGGACAGCGGAAATTTTCTTGAAGGCCGCCAACCGGAAGATGTCATCTACGTACCAAAAGAGATTGACGTCCGGGCCAATTGGGATGTGGATCAGCCTGTTACTTTACCGTAAAATCGTCGCGATCTTCAAGAAACGGAAATTTCTTGCGCGCCTCCTGAAGTGATTTTCGGTCAAGCCGAATTTGTAACGTTCCCGCCTCATCTTCACGTTTTGCCAAAACATTTCCAAAACAGTCAACCACCTGGCTATGACCCGGATACCGGTGCCCGTTTGCATCAATGCCGACGCGGTTCACGCCCGCTACATAACACATATTCTCTACCGCACGGGCATTGAGAAGCGTATCCCATGCTGCAATTCGCGGCTTGGGCCAGTTCGCAACATAGATCAACAGGTCATAATCGGCGTCATTGCGTGAAAATACAGGAAAACGAAGGTCGTAACAAACCAGAGGGCATATCCTCCAGCCCTTGTAATCAATGATAAGGCGTTCCTTACCGGAAGCATATACCCTGTGCTCACCGGCCAATGTGAACAAATGCCGCTTGTCATAATGCCGGATTTCACCTGAGGGTGTCACAAACAAAAGGCGGTTATAATATTGGCCGTCCTGCTCAATCACCAGACTTCCGCAAAGCGCCGAATTCAATTGCGCAGCTTTGCCAACCATCCATTTTACTGCTTCGCCTTCCATCGTTTCTGCAACTTCCGACGGATTCATCGTAAATCCGGATAAAAACATTTCAGGCAGGATGATCAAATCTGCATCAGTACCTGCCAAAATTGCATTAAATGCACTGATGTTCCCAGCCGTGGACTCCCAAATCAGGTCTGCTTGTACAATGAGGATATTTAGACTATTTTCCATTTATTTACACCAATTATTTGACTGTGATTTCGTCAATGAATATGAAAGCTTCGCCACCAAAACCCTGATGCCAATCGGGCAATTTTCCAAAGTTAACCGCCTTGACGCGGATGTGACGCGCCTTTGTATCAATGCCGCTGATTGAATAAGTCTTGACAAAAGTGTCTTCGCGTTTAGGGTTCTCGCCGATGCTAACTGATCCGCCTTTTGAGAAATTCTTGCCGTCTCTCGAGGTTTCCACCAGCAACTGGGTTGGCATCAGGATCCATGAGCGGCTATCCTGCAACAACCCGACGGTTACTTCGCGCACTCTCATTTTCTTTTTCAGGTCAATCACCGCCTCAAAATCCTGGCCCTGATAGCCCTGCCAGTCGCCTTTGCGCCAGTTTTCGGTGCCGCGGATGCCATCCGTCAGGCCTTCAGGGCCGCCTGCGTGATATTGCGGATTGTATGTGGAAATTAACTTGACGGCGTAGTCGTTGGGTTTTTTGAAGAATTTCGCCGAGACGATTTTGCTCTTCATCCCTTTGGCATCCTGCGCAAATAATTCTACGACTGCCGTCCTCTTAATCGTTAATTCCGCTGAATACCTTGTAAAAGGTGGATTTTCATTCCCGGACACAATTCTGTAATAAACCGAAAACGTCGGCTCCGGGTGCGCAATTGAAACCTCCATCGTCCTGGCAAAGGAAGTACCGGACGATATGATTTCGGGCGAAGCGGGAAAAACTGGCAACGGATAATCTGACTTGACAGGCAAAGGCTGGAAGCCCAGGTGAACCAATTCTTCCGGTTTTGTCTGATTGGTAATCACTTTGGACTTTCCGTCTTCAAAATTGATCTTAATACTGGAAAAATAAGGTTCGTTAACCGTCCATTCAGGTTTGCCGGGCGTGACCTGATAGATGCCCATCGCGCTTAAAACATACCAAGCGCTCATCTGTCCGCAGTCTTCGTTGCCGATGAGGCCATCCGGTGTGTTTTTATAAAATTCGTCAAGGATGAAGCGGACTTTTTTCCGTGTTTTTTCAGGTTTGCCGGCAAAATGGTAGAGATAGGCCATGTGGTGGCTGGGTTCGTTTCCGTGCGCATATTGGCCGATGAGCCCGGTTATATCCGGCTGTTCCCGACCCGTTGTGGCCGTGGGAGCCGAAAACAATTCGTCAAGTTTGTTTTCAAGTGCTTTTTGTGGATTGGATAGCTTGGCCGCCATCGCAAAATGCTTACTTAGCCCATCGATATCCTGCGGGACAAAAAAGGTGTACTGCCAGGAATTGCCCTCGGTGTAGTTGTTGTTAACCTCACGCGGATCGAATGGCGACTCCCAACCGCCATTTCGCCGTGGACGCATGAAACCGGTCTCGCGGTCAAAGACATTGCGCCAATTTTGCGACCGGTCCATGAAATAGGCGTAATCATCGGGTTTAGCCAATAGCGACGGGCCCGCCATTTGGGCGATGCACCAATCATCATAAGCGTATTCGAGGGTTTTGGAAACGCTTTCGTGTTCGTCGTCGATGGAGATAAAGCCGTTTTTCTTGTAAGCGTCAAGCCCTAAATGATCCAACATCGCCGAATGTTTTGCTGCTTCATGCGCTTTTGCGTAATCGAATCCCTTAATCCCCTTAGCCATCGCATCGGCAATCACCGAAACCGAATGGTAACCGATCATGCATCCGGTTTCATTCGAGGCGAGTTCCCAAACCGGAAGCGCTCCACCCTGTTCATATTGCTTGATAAAGGTGTTGATGAAGTCGGCGGTGCGTTTCTTGTCGATGAGTGTGTAGAGCGGGTGCGCTGCCCGGAAGGTGTCCCAAAGCGAAAACACCGTGTAATAATCAAATCCTTGCGCCTGGTGGATCTGCATGTCGCGGCCGCGGTATTTTCCGTCGATGTCCTGCGCAATATTGGGCTGGAGCATGGTGTGGTAAAGCGCGGTGTAAAACACGGTAGCCTTATCCTTGTCGTCAAGCGGGACCTCGATCTTTGAGAGTTCGCTGTCCCAGGCTTTCGCCGATGCGTCTTTCACCGCTTCAAAATCCCATTCTTTTATTTCCGACATATTGAGCGCCGCCCCTTCATGCGATGTGGGTGAGAGCGCAACTTTCACCAAGATCTGCTCGCCGGCTTTGACATTTGTTGAAAAAGCAAGCGAAAGCACGCTGCCCGCAAAAAACTTGTCGGTAATCTTTGCAGCCGCAATTGCGTTGTTGTTCACCGCCGAAACGCTCATGGGTTTGCCGAATTCAATCCGGGCAAAGACATACTGATCACGCGCCCACGCTTCGCTTCGTCGTAGAACTTCGATTACAGTCGGGCTGACGATGCGTACCTCCCCCTGAAGCAGTTTATCGCGGTGGTTCAGGTCCAGAATAATGTTAGCCTTTCCGGTGTCAGGAAAGGTATAGCGGTGCATACCAACACGGGTTGACGTGGTGAGTTCGACACCGATGTTCCCGTCGTCCAACCGCACTGAATAAAACCCCGCATGGGCTTTTTCGGAGTCATGTGAGAATGTTGATGCGTAATCCATTACCTCAAGCGAGGGCTCGCCAACGGTAGGCAT
>JAEZGB010000110.1 GCA_023437485.1 Bacteroidota bacterium | reverse complement strand
AAAGGGGATGTGGATGTAGATGCCGGACAAGTTAATTGGGAAATTTGAAAATTAGCGAATTAGCGAATGAGGAAATTAGCGAATTAGGAAATTAGGAAATTAGCGAATTAGCGAATGAGGAAATTAGCGAATTAGGAAATTAGCGAATGGCGCAATTAAACGATCCGACTTTCATTCTGCTTTACAAACGCGTCCCAACCCGAATAGCTTTTTCCCACCGATGCTTTGTTGGAGTTGAAAAAGTGGCACACGGCGGCGGCAAGGCCATCGGTGCTGTCGAGGTTTTTGGGAAGTTCCTTTAACGTGAGCAATTGCTGAAGCATTTTGGCCACTTGTTCCTTGCTGGCGTTTCCATTGCCGGTGATGGCCATCTTGATTTTCTTGGGCTCGTATTCGGTGATGGGGATCCGGCGGGAAAGCCCGGCCGCCATCGCCACGCCCTGTGCGCGCCCCAATTTGAGCATTGACTGGACATTTTTGCCAAAGAACGGTGCCTCGATTGCGATTTCGTCGGGGTGATGGGTTTCGATGAGTTCAATCGTACGCTCAAAAATAACCATGAGTTTAGTGTAATGGTCGGCGTATTTATCCAGCAAAAGTTCATTCAATTGCATGAATTCCATTTTTTTGGACACCACCCGGATGAGGCCAAAGCCCATGATGGTGGTGCCGGGGTCAATGCCAAGAATGATGCGCTCGTTTGCCATTAATTGTCGTATTTTGCGCCGATGCAGTTACAGGGCAAAGCTAAACAATTCCTGATTGCCGCGACCAAAGTTTTGATTGTGGTTGGGGCGTTTTACTTTATCTGGAGCCGGCTTCAGGACGAACGTTCGCTGTGGGAACAGGCCAACCTGGGTATGATTCCGTTATGGGCCTGGATCGCGCTTTTGGCCCTTGCGTTTCTTAACCGGTTTTTTGAAATCCTGAAATGGAAAAACCTGATATCGTCATTTAAAAATATCAGTATTGCCGAATCATCAAAGCAAGTGCTCGGCGCATTGACGGTTTCGATCTTTACCCCCAACGGCATTGGGGAATACGGCGCCAAAGCGTTGTTTTATGAAAAATCACGCGCAAAGACCATCGTTTTCCTGAATTTGGTCTGCAACGGGATCCAATTAGTATTGTCAGTAATATTTGGGATATTCGGGCTATTGTATTTCAACGCGGTTTATGAAGTGCTGAATACAAAGACCGTGGGCGCCTTATTTTTGATATTTCTCGCCGGTGCGCTGGTATTGTTTTTCTTGCGAAAGATCACAGTTAGGGGTTTTTCATTTGCCCGAATCACGGCCAAGATAAATTCCCTTTCTTTCAGGATCCATCGGCGAAACACTTTCCTGGCAATTTGCAGATACCTTTTCTTTTCCCATCAGTATTACCTGCTTTTTGTGGTTTTTGGCGTTGAGTTGCCCTATTGGTTGCTGATGGCGGCCATTACCAGTACGTATTTCCTCTCATCGGCACTGCCCACCTTCCAATTTTTGGACTTTGCCGTAAAAGGCGGTGTGGCGGTCTATTTCTTTGGTTTGATGGGCGTAAATGAGTGGATCCCGGTGCTGGTTACCGCGCTGATGTGGCTGCTCAATGTGGTTCTTCCGGTAGCCATTGGCAGTTATTATGTCATAACGTTCAAGTCCCGATGGAAGCAGTCCTGATCATTTTACTGTTTTATATTTCGTTTTATTTGTGGTCTGTCGCCCGCCTTGCCTGGGGTATGGGAAAGATTCAAATGTTTGAAACCGCGGACCTCGTCCCAAAAACCACTTTTACCGTGGTTGTGCCTTTTCGAAATGAAGGAAAAAATTTACCCGCATTATTGCAAAGCCTTGCAAATTTGGAGTATCCCCGAACGCTCTTTGAGGTCATCCTTATTGACGATGGTTCGAATGACGAAGGACAATCACTGGTGTACCAATGGAGGATGCAAAACGGCAGCCTGTATGCGACCCTTCTGGAAAACATCAGGCGGACAGGTTCACCTAAAAAAGACGCGATCTCGCGGGCAATACCGATTGCGACGGGCAACTGGATCATTACCACCGATGCCGATTGCGAGATTCCAAAAACCTGGTTGACGGCGTTTGACCAGTTTATCCGGAAGGGCGGAAAAAGGATGGTCGCCGGGCCCGTTATCTACAAAAGAACAGGCGGATTGGCGGGCGTTTTTCAGCAGCATGACCTGTTGGCAATGCAGGGCGCGACAATCGGCGGCTTTGGGCTGGGAAAACCCTTTATATGCAACGGTGCGAATTTCGCTTACGAGAAAGATCTTTTTACTGAGTTGGGTGGCTTTACGGGTAACACGAACCAGCCTGGCGGTGACGATGTATTTTTATTGCACAAGGCGGCAGCGGCTTCGGTTGCGGTTGGATATCTAAAATCGCGAAAGGCCATTGTGAGGACCCAATCCCAGAAAAATTGGCTGAACCTGATCAATCAACGGGTGCGTTGGGCCTCCAAAACGTCATCATATCAGAGTGAGTTTGCCGAGGATATTGCCCTGGCTGTTTTGTTTGGCAACGCGTCCTTGGTGGTTTTGGGAGTTCTGGCCGGATTCCAAAAAGTGGGTTGGGAGTTTTTTGCCATTCCTTTTTTGCTGAAGTTCCTACTTGACTGGAGGGTCATGTATTCGTGCAATCAATTTTTGCGACAAGACCGATGGGTGATTCCCATAATCTCGGCCGTGATATACCCGCTATTTACAATTGCAGTTGCAATTTTGAGCGTGCGGGGACGCTACTCGTGGAAGGGCCGAAAGTGGGCCGGGAAAATTGAAGTTTAAATCCGTTGCAGAGGAACGCACACTGCATCCGCAAATTATTAAGGCCGAAATTATTCCATCTGTAAAATTACGGGCAACATAAACTCCGATTTTACCGGAATTCCCCTTTTTATCGCCGGGCTCACTTTGGGAAAATCAGCAAGGCGTGAGTGCAGGATACTGTCAATCCGGATGGTATCATAGGCAACCGTATCGCGGGAGAATCGCGGTTCAAACTTCAATGTTGAATCAGGGAAAACCGTAACTTTGACTTGAATGGTGTCCAGTTCCGGGTAAATCGCGTCGAGGTTTTCGGCAGAAAGACGTTGCTGGATGGCTTGTGCCAAATATTCAAAAAAGCACTGGCGGCGGTTTTCCTTTCCGGAAAGTTGCTCGCAGTCGGCAACCGAAGGATATTCATCAACCTGGCCCCAGTCAATGGCCTTGAGTTCTTTGTCCAATAATTGATCGCGATCAGGTGCCTTATCAATGTATTGGCAGGATCCGAACAGCAGTGCAAGGGCGGGAAGAATGGCTTTTTTCATTGGCGTGCCACGTTGGGCCGAAAGTACTCAAATTTTATCAAAATAGCGCAACACATGGATGTATTACTGGTCTCATTGGGTTTTTTGTTGGTCCTGGTAGGGCTTCTTGGAAGTTTCTTGCCAGTCTTGCCCGGGCCGCCGATAAGTTGGGCAGGTTTGCTCCTGCTTTATTTAACCAGCGCGGTGCCAATCAATTATTGGATGCTGGGAATCCTGCTGGCGATAGTGCTGATAGTTGCGATATTGGATTACACCATTCCTGCCAGGGGCACAAAACGCTACGGCGGAAGTTCCTATGGTGTATGGGGGACAAACATTGGGTTGGTTGTAGGTATTTTTGCCCCGATTCCCTTCGGATTTATCATCGGCCCATTTGTTGGCGCCTTCATCGGCGAAATGATATACAACTCCTCTGATCATCGCCGTGCCCTCAAGGCCGCCACCGGATCATTTATAGGCTTTCTGGCATCGAGCTTCATAAAATTTGTACTGTGCATGGTAATCCTGGGCGTTTTTCTTACCGTCGCCTGGAACCATCGTCATCTGCTATTTCAATAAAAAAGCCCCCTTTCGGAGGCTTGTGATTTAATTCTTGATAAGTTTTTGTACAGATCGCGTTCCGTCATGTAGCGTAACTTCGATCAAATATAACCCTTGTTGCAATGCCGAAATATCAATTGCCGGGTTGTGCTGTATAAGGTCTTGCGCAGCAACACGCTTGCCTGTCATATCTGAAATAATAATTTTGCCGACCATCTGTTCCGATGAGATATAAACCATTGCCGATGCCGGATTGGGATGAATGGTGAATGCAGTTGCCGAATGGTCAGGAGTTGACAGCGCAGCGACGAACTCGGTTTGGAAAGTATTGGTCACAATGGCCGGATTGTAATCAAAGTAGATGGAAGCGGTGTTGGAAATAATGTCGCCCACCGCCAAACCTTCAAATGTTTTCACTGCAAAAGTGAGGTAGCCGTGAGAACCAACCGGATCCTGTGACGTTGGCGGGAGGTCAATGTCGCCAAAAAACCAGCTCAGGGAGTGGCCATTTTTGGTAAGTACATAATCATGGCTTGCCGCAATCATTCGCAAACTGCCAGCCTCCAACTGGGTGTCCAATTCATCCTGAATGGTTATGAAGCTCGCAGGTGCCGTACCGGTATTCTCAAATCGGATAGTATAAATAAGTTCACTGTTAGGTTCAAATTGTTCCAGAACAATCTTGCCGCCGTGAGCCTCTACTTTGTCATTCGGATCATAGGAACCCACAATGGTTTGCGTGAGCGTTGCCGTATTGTTGGCAGGCAAAATGTCGCCATCGGGAAGGGTTACCGACGCCAAATTGGTCAACAAGTCACCCAATTGTACCGTCGGAATCGTCGGAACCTGCATGACTACATTGTACTGTCGTGTTTCAAATGGCATGAGATTGCTAAAATCCATCGTAAAACCGGTTGGTGTTGAAACGGCCCCGGTAGGCATTGTCACGAGGGTCACGGCCGGATCTTTTGTAAAAGTTACAGTTCCTGATTGCTGCGAAGTACCCAGATTGGACACCAGGATTTTGTTCGTATAGTTAAAACCGGGTTGAGGTTGCTGAAAGGGGATCAAGGCAATAACCAGGTCATTGAAAGGTTGCGGGGCCGTTACCGCAAAATGCACTTCCTGAACGCCCGGGCCAGCAATTAGGGTTACTGAAGGTGTGGTGGTAAAATTTCCGGCATAATTTGCCTCGACTTCATAGCCAATTACATATTCGTTGGCCGGATCATTATCTTCAATAAAGAACTGGCCGTTTGAAGAAACCAGGTTTACATTCGCCGCACCATTAAGACTGTAGGTAAAGTTTCCGTAAGGGAATGCCGGTTCACCGTTGTCCCAGATGCCGTTGTTGTTTTCGTCCAAAAATGCGTGCAGCAAGATGCCCTCACAGTTTTCTACCTGCAGCATAACTGGATAGATGGATTGGCATCCCGTGCCAAAATCCTGGATGCGCACATAAATTTGTTGAGTGCTCTGGCTAATATTGGTATACGCCGAGGTGTTGCTGATGGCATTGAAGCCGCCTTCGGCGTCAAACTCGCTCTCGTAATAAGTAATGCCCCAGGTATTTGGCGTTTGGCCCGTTGCCGAATAAATCTGCATCGACAGGGCATTCAGATCAAATGTGGCGAAACCGTCCATATTGGGATCGCATACTTCGAGATTCAGGTTAGTGCCCCAAGGCAGCTCAGGGCCGGGCTGCACGATGACAAACAATTCGAAAAGTTGGAAGGTTCCCGGGCTGTCCAGGTTATCGGCGCGGACGATGACCACCATTGTGGGAACCATGGCCAACTCCGGCAGCGGATTCGCCTGGTTCAATGCATCCATTTCGCTCAGGTAATAGGAAAATTCATAGTTCCCAGGCGGCATCTGTCCTTCAAATTCCATGTTGTAGATACCCAGATAGACCATTTCAAGCCCGTCGTTGCCAGTGTCGCAAACCGTGACCGGTGGCAATGTCGTGCCCTGGCAGGTGGATGCTATGACAGCCTGTGATGACCATGGCCCCGCAATGCCGTCGCAAACCGACCTGACGTAAACGGCATAAGTGCCGCACGATAGCCCGGTAATCACGAACGGGTTTACGGTAGCCATCATTCCATTGTCTCCTGGTGTTGGGACGGTTCCCACTGGCACAACAATGATTTCCCACAAAATTTCATTTCCGGTAGAGCTCCAAAACACGGTGAATGTTGATGTGGTAACATTTGTGACACCCACCTGGATGGGCGGTGGGCATTGCGCCCTGACTGTTGAGAGGAAGCTCACAGTCATTAAAATAAGTAGTAATCTTTTCATAATGATTGGTTTTATTACCGCAAGTTACTACTTTGAAGGCTTGAAAACCAGTCAAATACTAAATAAATGTTATTGAATACTTAACGAGATTAGGCGACGAAATTCAAGGGGTATTGCCCTGACCAAAATCTGGCCATTCGGCCTCGTTTAGAGCCAGGAATTCCAACGAAAACAGCGGCAAGGGGTTCGATCCGCAAGGATTCCTCATTTTGAAAAAACGATGAGCCGTCCGTCAATAGCCGCGTCGGCAAAACCGAATGTGTTTTTGATATAGCCGATTGTTGGCCGGCGGTAGATGAATACATGCGTCGGGTCATTCTTGTAATACCATTTTGCAAAGTCGCCGGAATCTTCCCAGAGATGCGTCATGCAGAACAGTTTGCCCCCGGGAGACAACAGATTGTAAAGGCGTTCAAATTCCAGCGCGGGATCGTGAAAGTGCTCCATGACCTCGCAGCAGGAGATAAATGCATATCGTTTTTCAAGTGTTGAGGTATCGGGTGCGAAAAAGGGATCGTATTCGGTAACCCCATAGCCGCGTTCACGCAATATCGCCGTTACCGCCGAATTGGTTCCGGAGCCAAAATCCAGCCCGGAATCATTTGCCGAAAAATTGGCCAATATGGCGTCGCACAACGGGGTCACAAATTTTCGGTAACCGGCGTCACCGGGATCGTTCTTGTGCAGAAGGTAACGGTGCATTTCAAAATCAGGGTCGGGAAGTGTGTTTACGGGCCTGAAAATGCCGTGACATGTGGGGCAGTCGTAAAAAACGTGCGCACCCGGCATGAGGGTCAGGGATTCGGAAAGGCAAAGCGGACAGCGCATAGCCAAAGGTATAAAATCAAAAAAGCCCTCCAACTTAATGGAAAGCTTTTCATTGGTCTAACTACTAAACCTGAGGCTCGCGCCTCGAAACAACACAACTGAGTTTAATGCTTTTCTCAAAAAAAGCACCTCATAAATGAAGTGCTTCTCCCAATTTTAGCGGTCTGGACGGGACTCGAACCCGCGACCCCCTGCGTGACAGGCAGGTATTCTAACCAACTGAACTACCAAACCTCGCTGTAATTGCGGTTGCAAATATAGGGCAAGAATTCATCTTTGCAAATCTTTCGGCACAAAAAATTATTTTTTAACAGGTCATTTTATCTGAAGCGCTGCTTCTCAACCAAGTAGGTTGTGAGCACCTGGTCAAATTTGTCACCCGCCGGAACTTCTACATAGCGTATGGAGTTCTGAGCGCAGTTCAACGCAACCTTCCGGTAGTATTCGCGCGCCTGCTTTTCATAGGCTTCCCGAACATTATCGGCAAAAATATTGATCTCCTCGCCGGTTTCAACATCAATAAACTTCCGCGGGGCGTTGTCAAAATCAAAGTGCAGCTCTGATTTATGGTGTGAAACATGAAAAAGTACCACACGGTGTTTATTGTGGCGCAAATGCTGCAGCGCGCTAAAAATCTTTTCGTCATTCTCACTCTGGAACATGTCAGTAAAGAGCACGATCATGGAGCGCCGGTGCATTTTCTCGGCAATTTGGTGCAAAAAAGTTACGGTATCGGTTTTGCGGGTTACGCGCGGCTTTTCAAGCAATTCTTCCAGTTTGTTCAGCAGCATCCGGTGGTGGCGGTCACTTCCTTTTTCAGGTGCGTAATATTCGTATTCATCGGAGTAAACGCTCAGGCCGACCGCATCGCGCTGTTTCTTCAAAAGGTTCATCAAAACGGCCGAAGCCAGCACTGAAAACCCTATTTTGGAATGGTAAAAAGGTTCGCCCGATTCCAGTTTGGGATAATGCATGGAAGATGAATTGTCCACGATCAGATGGCACCGCAGGTTGGTTTCCTCTTCAAATCGTTTGGTATAAAGCCTGTCAGTCTTTGCGTAAAGTTTCCAATCAATGTGCTTGGTGCTCTCGCCGGCGTTGTACACCTTGTGCT
>JAEZGB010000003.1 GCA_023437485.1 Bacteroidota bacterium | reverse complement strand
TCTCAGCTAAGTTCTCGACTTACCCGAACCCTGCCAACAACGTAATTAACCTGACAAACACTGAGTCAATCCGTGTAAATGCAGTAACCATTACAGATTTGAACGGCCGCACCGTGAAGTCGGTTAAATTTACCGATGCTCCTGCCGACATACAGATCAATGTCGCCGATCTTTCTTCAGGCATGTACATGATGAACATTTCATCTGATCAGGGAACCGCAGTGAAAAAAATCGTGAAGAACTAAATTTGTCATAATTTCTTTGAAGAGGCCTTCCACATCGGAAGGTTTTTTTATTTACATTTGGTTGCAACCAATAAATTATAACCAATGAAAAGACAATTACTTACGCTATGTGCTTTGGCCTCCCTGACCGCAAACGCGCAGTTCTGGACCCCCAAGGCCACCGGTTTTACCGCCGTGAGCCGCGGAATTGACGACATCTCAATTGTGGATGACAATGTCATTTGGGTAAAGGCCTACGATGGCTCAGGCAATGGCAACCAAACCATCAAGGATTTTTCGCGTTCTACCGATGGCGGCAACACCTGGATTCCGGGAACGGCTTCGCTCGGGCTGGGCACCGGAAACTCAGGACTTTCCTCAATCAGCGCGATTTCGGCCACCACCGCCTGGTTAACCGCGTACCCAACCTCGACCCAGAACGCCGGGCAGGGAATTTGGAAAACCACCGACGGCGGGGCTACCTGGGTAAAACAAACTTCCGCTTCCTTTTCGGGAGCCGCCAGTTTTGCGAACCTTGTACATTTTTGGAATGCCAATGAGGGCGTGGCGCAGGGCGATCCTGAAGGAGGTTATTTTGAAATCTACACCACCACCAACGGCGGTACCACCTGGACCCGTGTTCCGCAGGCCAATATCCCACCGCCGCTTAGTGCCAACGAGTACGGTTATGTTCACAACCTGGATGTTGTAGGAAACACCATTTGGTTTGGGACCAGCATGGGAAGGCTATATAAATCAAGCGATAAAGGCCTAACGTGGACCGTATCTCAAACCCCGATTTCGGACTTTGGCGGCGCCACCGAATCCGGAAATTACACTTTTGCCGATGAAAACAAGGGATTGCTCAACAGTAGCGGAGGGCAGCTCTGGAACACCAATGACGGCGGCGCCACCTGGAACCCAATGATCCCCACAGGAATTTTTGGTACCAATGACATCGAGTATGTTCCCGGTACAACAATGGTGGTTTCGTCAGGCGGGGCCACGGGTTACGGCTCGTATTACAGTATGGACGACGGTTCAACATGGCAGGTTGCCGAAGCCACCACCCAGTTCACAGAGGTTGAGTTCCTGAACAATACCACCGGTTTTGCGGGCGGGTTTAACAGCAACTCCACTACCGGCGGAATTTTTAAATATACAGGAACCCAGTTGCCGGTTGCAGGGTTCAGCAAGGCGGCTTTCTCAGTGTTTCCAAATCCGACCGCCGGCACCCTGAACGTTTCAGGCGAATCAGTGCGCTCAGTTATTATTGCCGACCTAACCGGAAAGACAGTTTTCAGGCAGGCTTTCGCGGCGGTTGACAACCCAAGCATTAATATCAATGCCTTGCAGTCGGGCGTTTATGTTGTTACCATTGCCAATACCTCGGGCGAGGCCAAAGCAATCAAAATTGTAAAAGAATAAAACCCGCCTTAAGATTAAAGGCTGCCACCAGGCAGCCTTTTTTTATTGGAGGAATGACAAACTTTTTGAAAGGAAATCATCAGGATTCTCGGCGTGAAGCCAATGCCCGGCATTGTCGATATCGTCAATTTTCGCGGTGGGGAAATGGCTTTGGATCTGGTCGATGTCCTCGTCCTTAATATATCTTGAATTGGCGCCGCGCAAAAACAGCACCGGGCCATCAAAGCGGTCGGCGGGCGTGAGCTCCTGCCCCACCACATCGCGGTTTTTGTTAAACGCCTCCAGATTAAACCTGAGCGCGAGTTGCCCCGGCTCTTTCCAGTACAGGCTCTTGAGCAGGAATTGCCGCGTGCCCACATCAGGCACATATTGCGCAAGGATTTCGTCGGCCTGGGCGCGGTCAGGTTTTTTTGAAAAATCAATTGCAGAAAGCCCGTCCAATATTTCGTCGTGGTGCGGACGGTAATATTTTGGCGCTATATCGGCCACGATTAGTTTTTGAACACGGTCCGGATACCGCGTTGCAAAGAACATGGCCACCTTTCCGCCCATCGAATGCCCGATGATATTGGCCTTATCAAGTTGATGGTGATCCATGTAGCGCAACAAATCATCGGCCATGGCCGTATAGCTCATATCCTGGCTGTGAAAGCTTCGGCCGTGGTTGCGCAAATCAAGCGCATGGACCTGGAACCCGTTTTGGGCAAACCGGCCGGCCAACGTGTTCCAGTTGTCCAACATTCCCAGAAAACCGTGGATGATGATTAGTGGTTTTCCTGTCCCTTCTATTTTTGAGTGCAGTATTTCCATATTTTGCTGTATTTGCGTGAGCGGGTGAAGCAAAGTGCCGTGCACTGCGAAACACGCGACGGCGCGAAGCAGGCCGGCACGCCCTATTTCAATTTTTGAAGATACATGTTCACTACGTTGTCCAGCCCGAGGTACAGCGCCTCGCAAATTAGCGCGTGCCCGATTGAGACTTCCTGAAGCCCCGGAACGCTTTCCCTGAAATGCCTGATGTTATCCAGGCTAAGGTCATGGCCGGCATTGATTCCAAGCCCAAGCTCGTTTGCGCGGATGGCAGCCAATCGGTAGGGTTCGACGGCGTTGGGGTTGCCCGATGCAAAACCGCGGGCGTAATCTTCAGTGTAAAGTTCCACCCGGTCGGTTCCGGTTTGGGCCGCACCTTCGATCATTTCGATAACGGGGTCCACAAAAATCGAGGTCCTGATGCCCTTTTGCCTGAAAGTTCCGATAATTTCACGAAGGAAATCGCGATGTGCCAAGGTATCCCAGCCTGCGTTTGACGTGATGGCGCCCGGCAGATCGGGAACCAGCGTAACCTGCTCGGGAATGACTTCCAGGACAAGGTCAATAAACTTTTGCTCGGGGTTGCCCTCAATATTGAATTCGGTGTAAACAACGGGTCGAAGCTCGCGGGCATCGCGGTAGCGGATGTGGCGCTCATCAGGCCTTGGGTGGATGGTGATCCCGTGCGCGCCAAAGCCCTGGATGTCTTTGGCCGATTTGATGAGGTCAGGCATGTTTCCGCCCCTGGCATTGCGCAAAGTGGCCAGTTTGTTGATGTTGACGCTGAGTTTTACCATAGCTGGAATTTACTGCAAAAATACAAGTTAAAGCCCGGCGATTCTGCTAATTTTTGATTAATTTGCATTCGAAATACCACCAAAATGACGCAACTCAACGAGTATCTGAGCAATGATTACAAGCCCATCCAAAGTACTGAAACAGTGGCTCGGGTGCGCGATTTTTTTGCCGAAGTCTCGTTTTCGCATTTTCCCGTGGTTGAAGAGAGCATTTACATTGGCAGCATCAGCAGCGACGACGTGCTGACCTTTGACGAGAAAAAACCAATTGGCGAGTTCCGGTATGCGATGGAAGGTTTTTTTGCCCGCAAGGATATGATGTGGATGGACGTTCTGGAAGTATTTGCCCGCAACCAGACCAACCTGATCCCGGTTCTTGATGAAAACAACGCCTATGTGGGCTATTATGAAATTCCCGATATTTTCAGGATTTTCAACGAAACACCGTTTTTGAAGGAACCCGGCGGGATCATCATTGTTCAAAAGCCCCTTCAGGAATATTCAATGAGCCAGGTGGTGCAAATTGTGGAAAGCAATAACGGCCGCGTACTTGGTGTTTTTATTTCTGAAGCCACTACCGACACGATTCAGATTACCATCAAATTAACCCTTGGCGGCCTGAACGAGATTATCCAGACCTTCAGGCGGTACAACTACGAGATTGTGAGCGAACATGTTGAAGATTCCTACTTGACCAGCCTGCGCGAACGTTCTGATTACCTGGACAAGTACCTGAACATATAATGAAAATTGCCATCTACGGCCAATACTACCAGAACAGTACCGAGCCGATCATTCGCGACATCTTCCTTTTTTTGAATAACAACAATGCCGAACTGGCCATTGAGTACGATTTCCTGCAGATGCTCCACGAAAAGCAACTCGTCAGGAAAGACTACAAAACGTTTGACGGATATGACCAGCTTGACCCCGATACTGACCTGCTAATCTCGATTGGAGGCGACGGCACCATTTTGCGTGCGGCGACCCTGGTGCGGGACAAGGGCATCCCGATTCTTGGGATCAACGCCGGGAGGCTGGGTTTTTTGGCATCGGGCCAAAAGGACAACATTGCCGAGTTTTTAAAAAAAGTACTGGAGCGGGATTTCAGCATTTCCGAGCGAACCTTGCTCAGCCTGCACTGCGCCCCGGAAATTGAAGAACTGAGCACGCTTAATTTCGCGATGAACGAGATTAGCGTCAGCCGCAAGGACACCACCTCGATGATAACCATCGAAACTTTCCTGGACGGCGAGTACCTGAATTCTTATTGGGCCGACGGGTTGATTATTTCGACTCCCACGGGATCTACCGGTTATTCACTGAGCTGTGGCGGGCCCATCCTGACGCCAGATGTAAATAGCCTAGTGATCACGCCCATCGCACCGCACAACCTGAACGCCCGCCCGTTGGTCATCCCTGACAATGTAACCATCAGGTTAAAAGTAACCGGGCGTGAACAGCAATACCTGGTGTCGCTGGATTCAAGAATTGCCTCAGTGCCCAATGAATCAGAACTGTCCATCTCCAAAACGCCGTTTACAATCAAGATGGTTGAACTTCCAGGCGAGACTTTCCTGATGACATTGCGGCAAAAGCTTTTGTGGGGAGAAGACCGACGAAATTAAAACTACATACTACTTTGGCGAATCTGTCGTTTTGTGTAGGACAAGCGCGCTAATTTGTTGCGGCACTTGGCTGCCACCACCCTATAATTGTTATATTTGCACGCTATTTTCTATTCATGGGCAGGATCCTGACTTATATATTTGTTGTGTTGATGGCTCTGCCGGCCACGGCCCAGATCAATGAACTGGGTGTCTTTGCCGGAGGGAGCAATTACATTGGCGACGTAGGCCCCGACTCCTACGTGAGCCCAAATGAACCCGCCTTTGGAATCATTTATAAGTGGAACCGAAGCACCCGGCACACTTTCAGGTTTTCCTACAAACAGTCCAAGATTACGGCTCGCGACGAGGATTCGAAGGTGCCGGGGCGCCAATTGCGCGATTTTGATTTTGAAAACGATATAAAGGAAATTTCGGCGGGGCTTGAATTCAACTTTTTTGATTTTGACCTCCACGAATTGCAATGGCAGTTCACTCCTTATGTTTATACCGGTTTTTCGCTTTTGGTCTATGACGAACTTTTTGTGGTGAACGGCGCCACTGAAAAGGACTACACCGATACTTCGTTCGCCATCCCGATGATTGTTGGCGTCAAGACCAACATCCTCCCCAAGCTGGTCCTTGGGTTTGAAGTGGGCGCCCGCTACTCTTTTACCGACAACCTGGACGGCAGCAATCCAAAAAATAACAACCTCGCCCCATTGCGCTTCGGGAATACCGACAGCAAGGATTGGTATGTTTTCACCGGGTTTACACTCACCTACGCCTTTACTGAAAAACCTTGTTTTTGCGCTGAATAAATGGGACTGAAAGATACTATTGACCAAACCCGCCTGCCCAAACACATTGCCATTATCATGGATGGCAATGGCCGATGGGCAAAGCTTAAAGGAATGATGCGCGTATTTGGCCACGAACACGGGAGTAAAGCGGTACGCGAAGCCGTGGAGGCATCGGCGAGGCTCGGAATCCAAAACCTTACGCTCTACGCGTTTTCAACCGAGAACTGGAACAGGCCAAAAACTGAAGTGGAAACATTGATGAAATTGCTGGTCAGTTCGCTGCGCAAGGAAATGAAGTCGCTGCATGAGAACAACATCAGGCTTTGTACGATCGGCAATTTTGAACGGCTCGCGCCCGCGGTGCAAAAGGAACTCCGCGAAGTGATGGAGCGCACCAAAGACAATTCCCGAATGACATTGACCATTGCGCTTAGCTACGGATCACGGGAAGAAATTATCTGTGCCGTGAAAGAAATTTCGCACAAAGTTAAAAATAATATAATTTCAATAGACGATATTGACGAATCATTTATTAATCAGCATCTTTACACGCAAAATTTGCCCGACGTTGACCTGTTGATCAGGACCAGCGGTGAGTGCAGGATAAGCAATTTCCTGCTGTGGCAAATTGCGTATGCGGAGTTGTACTTTACTGATGTGCTGTGGCCTGATTTCAAGGAAGAACACCTGCTTATGGCCATCGCCGATTATCAGAAGCGCGAGCGCAGATTTGGAAAAACAAGTGAACAAATTAAATAAATTCTTAGTGCCAATCAATCCATTAAGAATATTCCTCGGTCTGTTGATCTTTGGGAATATCTTTCAATCCATAGCCCAGGAAAGGGTACCATTTGACCAGGGAACCAGCTATATTCTCGCCGATGTCGAAGTCACAGGCAAAATAAGTTTCAATAAACAGACCGTGGTAACCTTTACCGGGCTTGAAAAAGGCCAGCGCGTTACCATTCCGGGCGAGCAGATTGCCAACGCGATCAAGAAACTCGGCAAGCTTGGGCTGTTCAGCGACATCGATTTTTATGTCACCAGGACTTCCAATGACAGTGTCTGGCTAGAACTCAACATCCACGAACTTCCGAAGCTCAGCGAAGTAAAATTCACCGGCGTCAAAAAAGGCAAGATTGAGTCGCTGACCAAGGAAACCGGGCTGGCAAAGGGCAAGGTGGTCAATGAAAACCTGATAACCACCAGCAAGAATTACATTGAGAACAAATTCCGCAAGGACGGATTTTACAATGCCAAGGCCAACATCAACACCATCCCTGACACCACATCGGGCAATTTTGTCAAAATGGTGGTGCAGATCGATCGCGGCGATAAGGTCAAAGTTGGCTCGATTGACTTCTCGGGCAATGAAAAATTTACCGATGCCCGGTTGCGCAAGTTCATGAAGAACACCAAGCAGCAAAACTTTTTCAGGATATTTAAAGCGTCAAAATTTATCAGGGACAAATACAAGCAGGACCTGGTTAACATCATTGACCGATATAAGGAAAAAGGATATCGCGATGCGCGGATTGTATCAGATACGGTGACTTACAACCGCGAAAAGGACAAGATTAATATCAAAATAGCGCTTGAGGAAGGTCGTAAATATTATTTCGGCGACATCAAGTTCCTGGGGAATTCGGTATATTCCGATGAGATGCTCTCACGCGTTTTGGGCATCAAGAAAGGTGAGGTTTACAATGGCGTGCTTCTGGAAAAACGAATCGCCGACAAAACCAAACCCGATGGCGAGGACATCACCAACCTTTACCAGAACAACGGATATCTGTTTTCAAATGTCAATGCAGTCGAAGTAAGCACCGCAAATGACACGATTGATTTTGAGATCCGGATTGTCGAAGGGCCGGTTGCCTACTTTAACAAGATTACTGTTGTTGGCAACGACAAAACCCACGATGAGATCATATACCGCGAACTTCGCACCAAACCCGGGCAAAAATACAGCAAGGAAGACCTGGTGCGCACCGTGCGCGAGATTGGTCAAATGGGATTCTTTGACCCTGAGGCCATCAACCCAAAATTCAAGAATGTTGACGCTGCGGCAGGTACCGTTGATATCGAATACAACCTTGTGGAGAAAGGCTCCAGCCAAATTGAACTGCAGGGCGGATACGGCGGAGGCGGGTTCATAGGAACGCTCGGGCTGTCCTTTAACAACTTCTCGATGCGAAACCTGTTTAATAAGGATGCCTATACGCCGCTCCCGATGGGCGACGGTCAAAAAGTATCGCTTCGACTCCAGGGGAGCCAGTTTTTCCAGACCTACAGCGTCAGCTTTTCAGAGCCGTGGCTTGGCGGCCGCAAACCGGTACAGTTCTCGACATCGCTCTCTTACAGTAAGCAGTACCTAAACAACTTCGCGACCAATAATGTTGACCGCACGCGAAGCTTTAACATCATCAGTCTTTCGGCGGGATTGGCCAAGAGGCTAACCGCGCCTGATGATTCATTCGTGTTCTCCAACGCATTGAGTTTCCAGTATTACGATCTGCAAAATTACAATACGGGATTGTTTACCTTCGGTAACGGATCCTCGCGCAACTTTGCCTACACCATTGGACTGAGCCGCAACAACAAAGGGGTAAACCCGATTTTTCCCACTTACGGTTCCGAATTCAGCGTTTCGGCCAAGTTGACACCCCCGTATTCACTCTTTAATAAGATCGACTATGCCAACCTGGGTGACCAGGCCGAGTACAAGCAGCGCTATAACGGAAATCCTGAAGTTGACTTTTTTGGGATTGATGGCGTATACATCGCGCCGGGCGATTACATCAAGACCACGACCATGATGGTGAACGGGGTTTCGACCACCGGATACGTCAGGGTGGATGATTATACACAAGCCGATGTTGACCAATCCAAGGTAGATCAGAAAAAATTCAACTGGCTAGAGTACTACAAAATTAAATTCAAAGCCGACTGGTTTACAAAAATTTATGGTAAATTGGTCCTCCGTTCATTGGGTGAATTTGGGTTTTTGGGCGCCTATAACCAGGATCGCGGGCTTGTTCCTTTTGAGCGGTTCTTTGTGGGTGGAGACGGCCTGGCAAACTTTGCACTTGACGGGCGCGAGGTGATCGGCCTCCGGGGTTATCCCAACCAATCACTGACTCCGGTTGACCTTCGAGGAAATCAAAATGGTGCCACGGTATACAATAAATTCTCACTGGAATTGCGTTATCCGCTTACCATGAAAGCCGCGGCGTCAATTTACGCACTTACGTTCCTGGAAGGTGGGACCGCTTATGATTCGTTCCGCGAGTACAACCCGTTCCAATTGCAGCGTTCCGCGGGCTTTGGATTGCGTGTCTTCATGCCGGCGTTCGGACTGCTGGGAATTGACTTCGGTTACGGATTCGATCCCCTGCCTATTCCCGGCCTCGTGAAGCCCAACGGATGGGAAACGCATTTTATCATTGGTCAGCAGTTTTAATGGCACGATATTTTCTAAAGCACGTCGGATTATGAAAAAACTTCTTTTTTTCCTGCTTATCGCCGTCAGCTTCACGGCTCATTCCCAAACACGGGGGATAAAAATCGGTTACATCGATATGGATTATATCCTGCAGAATGTACCCGATTATACTGAAGCCCGTAACCAACTGGAGCAAAAGGCGCAAAAGTGGAAGCAGGAGACCGAAACCAAAAAAAATGAAATCCTGAGGCTCAAGGAAGCGCTAAAAACCGAGCGGGTCCTGCTTACAAAGGAATTGATTGAAGAACGTGAAGAGGAAATTCGCTTTCAGGAAACCGAACTTTCAGATTACCAGCAAAAGCGGTTTGGGCCAAACGGCGACCTGATGGTTCAGAAGGCCGTTTTGGTAAAGCCCATCCAGGACCAGGTTTTTACTGCTGTCCAGGATATATCCGAAGCCCGTAAATATGACTTCATTTTTGACAAATCATCTGACCTTACGATGCTTTTTGCGGCCAAGCGCCACGATATCAGCGATCAGGTGATCCGCGCCCTGACACGCGCCTCAAAACGCGATCAACTTAGCAAAAAACAACTAAAGGAGGAAGAGAAGAAAGAAGCGCTGGAAGATATGCAGGATGAAAACCCTGCCATGGCCGAAAGGCAGAAGATTTTGGACGAACGCCGGGCCGCGCGTGAGAAATTGATTGCCGACCGAAAAGCTGCCCAGGAAGAGAAAAAACGCCTCGCCGAGGAAAAGCGCAAGCAGCTTCAGGCCGAGAAAGAAGCCAAGAAGAACGGCACGGCTCCTCCTGCTGAAGCAGGCAAGGAAGGCGATGTCGAAAAGAAAGAAGGTCAAACAGCCACTGATTCGACTGTGGTTGACACCAGGGCCGAAAAGGCCGCAGAACGCCAGCGGATCCTTGACGAGCGCAAAAAAGCAGCCGACGAACGCCGCGCCAAGATCCTGGCCGATCGTGAGGCCGCAAAGAAGGCGCGCGAAGAAAATAAGGAGGGAACAAATTCAGAACCCAAAAACGAAGAATAAATAAAATAACTAATTTTTTAAGATGATGAGGAAACAATTCAAAACTTTACTAATCGTTGCCATCGCCCTGATCGGAACTTCACAGGCAGTTGTCGCGCAAGCCAAGTCGGCTCACGTTGACGTCCAGGAATTGATGTCAAAGATGCCCGCAATGCTTGATGCGCAAAAGCAATTGGAAAAGTTGAGCGGAACTTATGATACCGATTATAAGACGATGGTTGATGAGTACCAGAACAAGATCAAAAAATACGAGCAGGAAGCTACCACGGTAGGTGACAAGGTCAATGAAGAGCGTTCTCGTGAGGTACAGGATATGCAAAAAAGAATCGTTGATTTCCGCGACAACGCACAAAAGGAATTGCAGAAAAAAGAGCAGGACCTGACCAAGCCAATTATTGACAGGGTTCGGGCTTCAATCCAAAAGGTAGGGAAGGCAAAAGGATACCAGTACATTTTCAATTCGGCCGAATTGCTAATGGCTGACGGTCCGGACATCACTGCCGATGTTAAAAAAGATCTCGGGTTTTAACAAGAAATCCCGGAATAGTGCCCCGCAATCGCGGGGCATTTTTTTTACATTTGTATATGACCCAAAACCGGCCCATCGGTATTTTTGATTCTGGCGTTGGCGGAACCTCCATCTGGCGCGAAATTCACCGGCTTCTGCCGCATGAAGACACCGTTTATCTGGCGGACAGCCGAAACGCTCCCTATGGCGAGAAATCATACGGGGAAATCCTTAACCTAAGCCGAAAGAATACTAAACTTCTTCTGGCAATGGGCTGCAAGATTATCGTTGTGGCCTGCAATACGGCAACGACCAACGCCATACGTGAACTTCGCAATGAATATAAGGTCCCCTTTATTGGTATCGAGCCGGCCATCAAACCTGCGGCGCTGCAAACGAACACCCACGCAATTGGTGTCCTGGCGACCAAAGGAACCCTGAGCAGTGAACTGTTCCACCGCGCGGTCGATCACTTTGGCGAAACCAAAATCATTGAGCAGGTAGGAAAAGGGTTGGTTCAATTGGTAGAAGACGGACTGGCCGATTCGCCTCAGGCCGAGGTGCTTTTGCGCCAATACCTGACACCAATGGTAAAGGAAAATATTGATTACCTGGTTTTGGGCTGCACGCATTACCCTTATCTATTGCCAACCATAAGGAAAATCCTGCCCGCCCACATCGCTATAATCGACTCCGGGGAAGCCGTGGCAAGGCATACTCAAAAAACCCTTACTGAATCAGGGAACCTAAAATTAACAGGAGATGGCAAGTGCATTTTTTACACTAACGGAAAACTCGATGTCCTGCAATCCCTGGTGGGTGATTTCCCAGTGATCTATAAAGATTTCTGATCGTCTTTAAACCACCCGGAATACATTACATAATTTTCGGAAATGCGCCCAATTTCGCCGGAAAAGGCCGACTGATCAAGGTCTTTCACTTTGCGTGCGGGAACACCTGCGTAAATCGTCCCTGATTCGATAATTGTGCCCTGCGTGACCACCGAACCCGCCGCGACTATTGAGTGACTGTTAACAACGCAATTGTCCATCACGATTGCTCCCATACCAATTAGGACATTGTCTTCGATGGTACATCCGTGCACGATCGCGTTGTGACCGATGGAGACATTGCTGCCAATAATCAGCGGATGTTTTTGATAGGTGCAATGCAATACTGCGCCATCCTGAATATTGACCTTATCGCCGATCCTGATAAAATGAACATCGCCCCTGAGCACCGCGTTGAACCAAACACTGCAAGACGCGCCCAGTGTAACATCGCCTACAATGGTGGCATTAGGCGCTATAAAGCAATCATCTGGAATTTGTGGATACTTTCCGTGAACAGGTAATATTGTCATAAAAAAAAGTCCCGTTTCCGGGACAAGTATTTAGTTAATCGCAGGACATTTACAATCATAACGATCGCGGCTGCAAAACAGGTTCATGCCCAAGGTGATCTGGTGAAAACCACCATTGTCAAACTTGACATCTCCAAGCAGTGATGAATAAGTATAAGCGATCATGAAGTTTTTGTAATTCAGCCCAATGATCGGAGTAATGTATTGCAGTTTCTGATCTTCGATACTGTTACCGTCAACGTACTGCGCCCCATCCAGGCTTCTTCTGTAGGAAAGACCACCCCAAAGCCTACCAAAGTCAAGGTCCTTGTAAGCTTTAAGGTTGATATCCACCGATTTTTCTTCGGTCTGGCTAACCATCTGCAGCATGATCGAAGGTTCCCATTGAATGGTTTCGGTATCGCCAAAGGTATAGCCCGCACTAAGGAGGAACTTACGCAAATTGTCGCTCTCAATTTCCGAATAAATATCGCGCTTATTGGCAAGAGCATTTTTTACCGTAAAGTGCGCGTAGAAATCAAGATAGTTGTAGGAAGCTCCAATATCAACATTGAAATACGAATCCTTTTGGGTAATGGTTCCGTCCACATTCGGATCATAGTCGCCCGATTGGATAAATTCGGTTTCATCAAGCAAACTCTGAACAAAACCGGCACTCATACCAAATGAAAGTTGGTTCAAATCAATGTCATCTCTTGAAAAGCGGATGTGATGCGCATAAGTAAGTTTGACACCCTTTTGCGAGTGATATCCATTTCGGTCGTTAAACAGAATCACCCCGGCCCCTGATCGTTCTCCAACACTTCCGTTGAAGCTTAAGGTTTGCAGTGCTGGAGCATTGTCCTGGCCAAACCATTGCTGCCTCCCGGTGAGACGCAATTTAGCGCAGTTCGCCGCACCGGCCATTGACGGGTGAATCAGATAATAATTGTCAGTAAGGTAATCTGAATAGACCGCGATCCCCTCCTGAGAAAAAGACATTTGAGATAATAGCAGTAGTAAAAAAAGATACTTCTTTTTGAGGTTCATGTTTATCGTTTTAATGAGAAATGGGCTTTGAACTCCTTGGTCACCCCGCCTTCGGGATAGAATACCGTAAACCAGTAATCAGTTGACGGAAGCGGCTGACCGTTTAAGGTTCCGTCCCATCCGGCCCCTTGCGGGCTTATCTGCTTGAGGAGTT
>JAEZGB010000056.1 GCA_023437485.1 Bacteroidota bacterium | reverse complement strand
GCGCTGGACCTGGAGACGATGCAGTACCGCCCGCAAAAAAAGGCACAGTTTGCAACGCTCGAGCTCACCAAATCCATCGACAAACCCATTGACCGCTTCAAAGTCCTGATTACGGGCAAGGACAAGGCAGGAGAATTTTACCGGAAAAATTTTGCGGGGATGTTTGCCTACGTGGCCAACCGCGTCCCCGAAATTTCCAACGAACTTTACAAGATTGACGACGCGATGAAGGCCGGGTTTGGGTGGGAGAACGGCCCGTTTGAGATTTGGGATTCCGTCGGGATTGCCAAGGGAATCGAACTCATCCGCGCCGATGGCAAGGAGCCCGCCGGCTGGGTCTTGAAACTTGCCGAAAAGCCTGACGCATCGTTTTATCAAATCCGGGACGGCCTAAAATATTACTACGATCCTGAATCGGCGACACATAAGAAGATTCCCGGACAGGACTCGTTCATCATCCTGGAAAATATTCGCGAAAGCAAAAAGGTTTGGGGCAACTCAGATGCTGTTATCCAGGATCTTGGCGACGGAATATTAAACCTTGAGTTCAGGTCAAAAATGAACACCATTGGCGGCGGCGTGCTGCAAGGGATCAATAAGGCAATTGAATTGGCCGAGAAGGATTTTGGCGGACTTGTGATTGGGAACCAGGGTGCAAATTTCTCTGTTGGTGCAAATATCGGGATGATCTTCATGATGGCCGTCGAACAGGAATACGATGAACTCAACATGGCCATCAAACTGTTTCAGGATACGATGATGCGGGTGCGCTATTCGGCCATTCCAGTTGTTGTAGCCCCGCACGGGATGACCCTGGGCGGCGGATGCGAGATGAGCATGCATGCCGATAAGGTTGTGGCCGCGGCCGAGAGTTACATAGGATTGGTCGAGTTTGGCGTCGGGGTAATCCCGGGCGGCGGCGGAAGCAAGGAAATGGCGCTTCGCGCATCCGATACCTTCCGCAAAAACGACGTGGAACTCAACGTGCTGCAGGAATACTTCCTTACCATCGGCATGGCTAAGGTCTCGACATCGGCTTACGAAGCCTATGATTTGGGAATCCTGCAAAAAGGCAAGGACATTGTCGTGGTGAACCGCGACCGGCAAATCGCTGAGGCAAAAAAACATGCGCTCGTGATGGCCGAGGCCGGTTATACCCAACCCGTCCGCCGCAAGGATGTCAAGGTTCTGGGCAAACAGGCCCTGGGAATGTTCTTGGTGGGAACCGATTCGATGGAGGCCGGAAAATTCATATCGGAACACGATAAGAAGATCGCCAACAAGCTCGCCTATGTCATGGCTGGCGGCGATTTATCGGAACCTACGTTGGTATCGGAACAATACCTGCTCGACCTCGAGCGCGAGGCATTCCTGTCGCTTTGCACCGAACGCAAAACCCTGGAAAGGATACAGTTTATGTTGACGAAGGGAAAACCGTTGAGAAATTAGAAGAAGAGGAAAGAAGAAAGAGGAAAGAAAAAAGAAAAAAGAAAAAAGAAAAAACGAACCACATTTTCCTGTTTTGCCTCTTTCAGCAAAGCGGTCTTGCATCTTGCAGCGCAGCGATCTTTCTTCTAAAAATTTAAACATATATTATGAAAACAGCATACATCGTTTCCGGATTCCGTACCGCGGTTGGTAAAGCGCCAAAAGGGGTGTTCAGGTTCAAGCGGCCCGACGAACTCGCGGCGGAAACCATACAGCACATGATGGCCTCATTGCCTGATTTTGACAAGTCGCGCATTGACGATGTCATGGTGGGCAACGCGATGCCCGAAGCTGAACAGGGACTTAACATGGCGCGGCTTATCTCATTGATGGGATTGAAGATACACGATGTTCCGGGTGTGACCGTAAACCGGTATTGCGCCTCGGGGATTGAGACCATTGGCATGGCCACGGCAAAGATCCAGTCCGGCATGGCGAGCTGCATTATTGCCGGCGGTGCCGAGAGCATGAGTTTTATCCCGATGGGCGGTTACAAGCCCGTTCCCGACTATGCGCTCGCCAAGGAAGGCAACGAAGATTATTACTGGGGCATGGGCCTCACTGCCGAAGCGGTAGCCAAGGAGTTCAACGTCTCCCGCGAAGACCAGGACAAATTCGCCTATGAATCGCATCAAAAGGCTTTGAAGGCGCAACAGGACGGCAAGTTTGACAAACAGATCGTACCGATCGACATCGAACAGACCTATTTGGGCGAGAACGGCAAAAAGGCTACAAAAAAGTACACGGTGACCAAAGATGAAGGCCCGCGCGCCGACACCTCGCTTGAAGCTCTTGCCAAGTTAAAGCCTGTTTTTGCCGCGGACGGCAGTGTCACCGCGGGGAACTCGTCGCAAATGAGCGATGGCGCGGCGTTCGTGATGATCATGAGCGAAGAGATGGTCAAGGAACTCAGCCTCACCCCTATCGCCAGGCTGGTAAGCTACGCCTCGGCCGGTGTTGAACCGCGCATCATGGGAATCGGGCCGGTAAAGGCCATTCCAAAAGCCCTGAAACAAGCCGGAATGAAACAGGAAGACATCCAGCTTATCGAACTCAACGAGGCTTTCGCATCACAGTCACTGGCCGTAATCCGTGAGCTGGGCCTTGATCCGGGCATCATTAACGTCAACGGCGGCGCGATCGCACTCGGCCACCCCTTGGGCTGTACCGGCGCCAAACTATCGGTACAACTATTTGACGAAATGAAACTGCGCGGCCTAAAGTATGGCATGGTGACAATGTGTGTGGGGACAGGACAGGGAGCGGCGGGGATATATGAGGTATTGTAGAGGAAAGACCGCTACGCTGCAGGAAGCAAGACCGCTACGCTGCAGGAAGCAAGACCGCTGCGCTGAATGAAGAAAGATCGCTGCGCTGCAAGAAGAAAGACCGCTACGCTGCAGGAAGCAAGACCGCTGCGCTGAATGAAGAAAGATCGCTGCTTGAAAGAAGAAAGACCGCTGCGTTGCAAGAAGAAAGACCGCTGCGCTGCAGGAAGCAAGACAGCTGCGCTCCAAGAAACAAGACCGCTACGCTGAATGAAGAAGAGATGCTTCACTGGACAAATAAAATTATATAAACGCCATGCAACACAATTTTAAAAACCTCAAGATTTGGATGTACGCGATGGACCTTACAGCCGAAGTCCATCAAATCACTAAACTTTTTCCAAAGCATGAAACTTATGGATTGATAAGTCAAATGAACCGGGCGGCACGGCGTTCCTTCAAATATAGCGGAAGGATCCAACCGTGGCAACAAACACTTTGTTCAGTTTTTAAATTGCAGTTTGGGTTCTTGTTTTGAATTGCAAACTCAACTACTAATTGCCCACAGACATGAATACATTGATTGGAATCTAACTGATATACTTGAAAACAAACTGATTGAATTGCAAAAGATGATCTCAGGCTTCATAACTAAGTTGGAACCTTAGTCTTTTCTCTTGCTTCTTTCTTCTTTATCTCAACAAACTATG
Organism: Bacteroidota bacterium; assembly: GCA_023437485.1. GTDB lineage: Bacteria > Bacteroidota > Bacteroidia > Flavobacteriales > Flavobacteriaceae > Flavobacterium. The sequence goes on along the minus strand of JAEZGB010000056.1, from coordinate 6,378 downwards.
AAAACTACACAAGACATCACCCGCGGTGGCCAGTTCATCATCCGTGAAACGTCATGCGAAGACGTATTCACGCCCGAGGATTTTAGCGAAGAGCAGATCATGATGCGCGACACGGTTCGAGATTTCATCGATCGTGAGGTTTGGCCCAACAAAGACCGGTTTGAAAACAAGGATTACGGCTTTACTGTGGAATGCATGAAAAAGGCCGGTGAACTTGGCCTGCTGGGCGTGGCCGTCCCGGAGCAGTACGGCGGGCTGGGCATGGGATTCGTGTCGACGATGCTGGTTTGTGACTATATTTCCGGTGCAACGGGATCCTTTTCGACCGCTTTTGGCGCGCACACGGGTATCGGGACAATGCCGATAACATTGTACGGTACCGAAGAACAAAAGATGAAGTACGTTCCCAAACTTGCTTCGGGGGAATGGTTTGGCGCCTATTGCCTTACCGAACCTGGAGCGGGTTCCGATGCAAATTCAGGCAAAACCAAAGCGGTTTTGAGTGAAGACGGGACACACTACAGGATTACCGGGCAAAAAATGTGGATCTCCAACGCCGGGTTCTGCAGCCTGTTCATTGTCTTTGCCCGTATCGGCGACGATAAATACATCACGGGTTTTATTGTGGAAAATGACCCGGAGAACGGCATCTCAATGAACGAGGAGGAACACAAGCTTGGGATCAGGGCCTCTTCTACCCGGCAGGTATTCTTTAATGAAACGAAAGTGCCGGTTGAAAATATGCTTGGCGAACGCGGCGAAGGCTTTAAGATTGCCATGAACGCGCTCAACGTGGGCCGGATCAAACTTGCGGGGGCCTGTCTTGACGCGCAGCGCAGGGTCATTTCAAACTCGGTGAAATATGCCAACGAAAGGGTGCAGTTTGATATGCCGATTTCGAGTTTTGGCGCTATTCGAAGCAAGCTTGCCGAGATGGCCGCTTCGTGTTTTGCCGGTGAAAGCGCAACCTACCGCGCAACCAAAAGCATTGAGGACAGGATCAAAGCCCGCGAGGCCGATGGCGCCTCTCATCAGGAAGCCGAATTAAAGGGCGTTGAGGAATTCGCGATAGAGTGCTCGATACTGAAAGTGGCGGTAAGTGAGGACATCCAGAATTGTTCGGATGAAGGTATCCAGATTTATGGAGGAATGGGCTTTAGCGAAGATACGCCGATGGAAAGTGCCTGGCGCGATGCCCGGATCTCGCGCATTTATGAAGGAACCAATGAAATCAACCGGATGCTTTGCGTGGGCATGTTGATCAAAAAGGCGATGAAGGGGCATGTTGATTTATTGAATCCGGCCATGAAGGTGCAGGAGGAATTGATGGGAATCCCTGATTTTGATTTGCCGGACCACAGCGAATTGCTTTCAATGGAAAAAAGCATGGTAGGCAAACTCAAAAAGGCCTTTTTGATGGTAGCCGGGGCCGCCGTGCAAAAATTTGGGCCCGACCTGGAGTCACACCAGGAGCTGCTGTTGGCCGCCGCCGATATCCTGATTGAAATTTACATGGCCGAATCGGCGTTGTTAAGGGCCGAAAAACTGGCCAAAAATATTGGAGCCGACAATGCCAGGGAGCAAATTGCCATGGCACAGCTTTACCTGTACAACGCAGTGGACATGGTGTACCGGAAAGGAAAAGAAGGCATCGGAAGTTTTGCCGAGGGCGATGAACAAAAGATGATGATGGTGGGGCTTCGGCGATTTACCAAGTACGATGTTCTGCCAAATGTCAATGCGCTTCGGGAGATGATAGCCAGCAAACTCATCACCGAGAATCATTATTGTTATTAAGGATTAGGCCTGAAACATCACTCAACAGTGACTGACGACTGACAACTGACGACTGCCGACTGACGGTTTCACCTTTGCGTGAGCGATGGTAACGGCATCCTTTTTTGCCGGTGAAGCCGCAAAAAAGATAGAGTGTACAGCGCGACGGTGCCCCCAAAGGCACGAATAAAGCAGGCACATAACGGGCACCGGCACGCCCAAACACTAAAAAAGGGCCATCTTTTGAATGGCCCTTTGATTATCGAATAAAATGCTTAGTCTATTGGCTTGCGTCCCTGAATTACGCGCAACAGCACTACGACAATTGCGATTACCAGCAGAATGTGAATCAGGTTCCCGGTGGCATAGCCTCCCAGGAAGCTAATGGCCCAGATGATTACCAGGATGACAGCGATTGTGTACAACAAATTTCCCATGATTTCCAGTTTTTAGTTAATTAGTTATTATTAGTTATTTTAATTGATCACGTAGTTTTTTGGCTTGCTCAAGATGTGCGCGAAGGTCAGGCAATTTGCCCGTGGCCCAGGACCGGAGTTCGGTATCATTGGCCTGTGTTGAAGCTTCTTCAAACTCATCGACGGCTTCCTGATGGGCGTCAACCATCATTTCCATATACTTTTGGTCAAAGTCCTTACCGGATTTTTCATTCAGGGTTTTCAACTTTTCCTGCCCCTCCTGGGTCAGGGTTTCAGGTACCGAAATCTTGAGCCGTTGGGCGGTGGCCTTCAGCTCATTGGAAGATTTTGAATGTCCGGCAACCATCATGTCGGCAAACTTTTTCACCTCTGCATTCACGGCTTTGGATTGTGCAGCCTTCCCGAGTTCAATTTCCATTAGATCGAGTTCGGCGGCGTCAACCAGAAATTCAGAATCATCTTCACGTGATTCGTTTTGATCAAATTTTACTTCGTTTTCATCTTCGGCTATTTCCTTTGGATCATTGCTGTTGTCTTTGCATGACGAAAGGCCCAAAACCAGCGAAAGTGCCATGGCCGCGAAGATTGAAGTACATTTTTTTGACTCGATCATAATATTGTCGATTTTAAATTGTTGATTGCTATTTAACAGATTATCAAATTTATAGTGACAAAAAAAACATTTTGTTATAGAACTTTTTGGATTTGTTACAGAATTTAACAAGATGTTGCGTACGAAGTTTAGCAACGGTGATACTCATATATACGACGGTGTTTTCCTGCCTTATTCTGTGGCCGGGCTGTTTTGGAAATCTGCTTAATTTGGTTATCTTTACGTAAACACTACAACTGATGAAAAAAATTATAGCGGCCTTTGCGGTTACATTTGCACTAGTGATGAGTTGCAAAACCAAGAACACTGATGAGAAGCGCCTGGAACTAACCTTTGAATCCAAAAGCGGAAGCCAGACCACCGGCACTGCATCTTTTGTGGAGCGTGACGGAAAGGTGATTTTCAATGCCAATCTGCAAGGCCTTACCCCTGGCACGCACGCAATCCATATCCATGAAAAAGCTGATTGTTCGGCTCCTGATGGTTCGTCGGCAGGCGGACACTGGAACCCCACGCATGAAAACCACGGGAAATGGGGTTCGGCTTCCTACCACAAGGGCGACATCGGCAATTTTAACGTGGATAGCAATGGCAACGGCACCGTTTCCATGACTACCGATGAGTGGTGCATTGGCTGTGGCGACCCAAAGAAGGACATTTTGGGCAAAAGCCTGATTGTTCACGAAAAAGCCGATGACTTTAAAACGCAACCCACCGGTGACGCGGGCGGCCGCATGGCATGTTCGGCAATCATCCGCTAATTGCGTAGATTTGCGCCTTATAAAAGGTCATGATCAACCCTTCAGCAAGTGGCTGGATAGATAAGTTCTTTTCAGAACAGCGCGGCGTGGAAACTGCTGCCACAGATTTGGACTTTTACCTGGGCGTTCGGGAAACTGGTTTTATTTACGGGCACGTAGTGTCTGTTAAAGCCCATAAGCCCCTGATGACAAAGGGCTGGATGGTCGATGAATTGGCCAAGGTCGCACTGCTGAACACTTTGTTTGGCCTTTACCGCCGGCTGGTACCTGATTTCCACCAGGCGCAATTCGTAAAAACGGCAATCGCTTTTTACAATGAAATGAGCCCGGGCGGCTTTAATTTGTTGCGCATGGTATTCCCGTCAAGTCCGTCGCTGGCCCTGGAGGACATTATGGACAGCCGGATCAAGACCAACCACAACCTCCTGAGCAAGAATTTTTCGCACATCCTGACAAACGCGCTTTTGTTTACCGATGTGCTCGCTTTTGCGCAATATTTAAATCGTGGCAGCATTCCTGAGAAATACCTCAAGCAGATGGAGGAATCTCTGGTTAGCGTGGTGGCGCTGGCCCTTAAAACCAAAACTTCCAAGTCCCTGCATGATGACTTGCTGATCAAACTCTTTGAGGCGTCGGTGAGGTACAGCAAATTTCAGGCAGTGGCCCATACCGATCCTGAACATCTCAAACTGGACATCTTTACCACCGATCTTGAAAAATTTTACCTCATTGACCTGGCAGGAATGGCGCTTTGGAGCGATGGCAAGGTTGAGGCGCAGGAAGAATTCTTTTTGTATAAGATAGCCGAAATCCTGGGGGTTCCCGATTATTTTGTCGCGGCATCCATAAGGCAGACCGACGCTTTTATCCTGAAATACCGGCAGGAGATCCCGTATTTCAATTATTCAAACCCGGTTCGGCATTTTTATGATCACCTGACACAAAATGTGGTGACACTGATCAAGCGCAACCGTACGCGGCTGGCCACCGAAATTGGCAAAAACAAGCAGCTGATGGTCCTGTTGGCACAATCCACAACCCGCGACCTGGATCCGCGCGAGAAAAAGAAAGTCAAAAACCAGTTGGTGGACATCTGCAAAACCATTCCCTCGCTCACCATATTTCTTTTGCCGGGTGGTAGCCTGTTGCTTCCTATCCTGATCAAGTTTATTCCCAGCCTGTTGCCATCGGCTTTCAATGAAAACCTTTCAAGGGAAAACGATTAAAAAAACCGCCCGAAGGCGGCTTTTAATTAAAATTTAAGCTGGTAAACCTTGTCCAGGTCCTGCTCTGAAGATATATTGACATTGAGATCAGTGACAAATCCTGAATTGAGCCCGTAGACCCATCCGTGGAGGGTCAATTCCTGCCCATTTTTCCATGCACCTTGTACAATTGAGGTTTTGGCCAGGTCAAAAACCTGCTCTTTCACATTGAGTTCTACAAAGGCATTGAAGCGTTTATCCTCGTCGATGATCGAATCTAAATAAGATTTGTGATGACGGTATGTGTCCTTAATATGCCTGATCCAGTTATCAATAATCCCAATTGAACTGTTCCCCATGGCCGCCTTTACCCCGCCGCATCCGTAATGTCCACAAACAATCACGTGTTTAACCTGCAACACATTCACCGAATAATCCAGTACGCTCAGCATGTTCATGTCGGAGTGGATGACCATATTGGCAATGTTACGATGAACGAACACCTCGCCTGGCTTGGCACCAATGATCTCATTGGCGGGTACGCGACTGTCCGAACAGCCAATCCAGAGCAATGGCGGTTTCTGGCCCTTGGCGAGATGTTCAAAATAGTTGGGGTCTTCGGCTAGTGACCGCTCTACCCACTTTTTATTGTTTTCAAGAATCTTTGTATAAAAATCGTCCATTTTAAACGTTATTTCAATTTACTAATTTAACACTATTTTACATACTCACTTTCGCGGCGCTGCCTTGCAACGGCCTCGGTTTCGTGAGGATGCTCAACAAAAACGTGCTTTTCGGCCTCACCGCTGTCTTCCAAATCATACGCTTTTTTAAATCCGCGAAGTTTTACCCGGATATTTTCGTCGCGTGCACGGGTTTGCTTGAATTCCTTGATCAAATCCAGGATATCATGCGCTATGTACACGGTGTCCGAGGCGTTGATCACAACCCTTGAATTTTCAGGGATTTCCGACAGCGTCAATTTGATGGCCGCCTTGTTCAGGAACGAAACTTCCTGCGCCAGGTCAATGTGGATCACATCGCCATCGGCATATTGCTCCCGGCGGAAAGAGTAGGCCCGCTTAAGATTGCCTCTCAAAATAAAGATCACGCTGATCACGATTCCCAGTGCCACGCCCTTGAGCAAATCAGTAAACACCACTGCGGTAAGGGTGGCGATAAACGGCACGAACTGGTATTTACCTTTGCGCCAAAAATGCTTGAAGGTTGCGGGTTTGGCCAGCTTGTAGCCTACCATCAAGAGGATGGCAGCAAGAGTGGCAAGAGGGATCTTATTAAGTAGCATCGGGATCGAAATGACACTCACCAGCAACATACTGCCGTGGATAATGGTCGACATCTTGGACTTGGCACCGGCATTTGCATTGGCCGATGTGCGCACCACTACCGATGTCATGGGCAATCCGCCCAAAAGTGAGCTGAGCATGTTGCCTACTCCCTGCGCTTTAAGTTCCACATTGGTATTGGTATACCGCTTTTGCCGGTCCATCCTGTCGGCGGCTTCAATGCACAAAAGCGTTTCGATGGAGGCAACCACCGCAATGGTGGCCGCGGTAACCCAGACC
>JAEZGB010000195.1 GCA_023437485.1 Bacteroidota bacterium | reverse complement strand
TCCACCGCCATTGCGCGCAATTCCCGAAGAAGCTCCAAGGCGTACAAAGGCCGTTTGTTTTCTGAAAGAGTTCCGGCAAAGACCATCCTGATTGGCCCGGTCAAAGGCCTGGGCGGGGTGTCGATTTTATCAGATTCCGAATAGGTTGCCGTAAAGGATGGCCGGATGTTCCTGGAAATTCCGGGCCATTTGCCATATACCAGCACCTGCATCCGGGTGAGCAGCCACGGGCTGTTGAGCAGAAACTTTTGCACGCGGTAACTTAAGGGCTGCGCCGATTTTGGGTCCCAATTGCCCGCGTATTTTCCGGTTTTCAGCTTTCGCCTGAATAAGATTGCGACCATGCAGCCCAAAAGGCTGATATTTCCCGGGCAGCGCAAATGGATGTGAGTTGACCAGCGCATTGCCCTGTAAATTGTAATCAGTGTGGCCGGCAGATATAGTAAGCCTGTCAATATCCCTCGGGCCGTTTGTACGTCAAATGATTTTACCGCATTTAGCCGGTTGATGGGAAAGTCCAGTTTTTCCAAAAGGCCTTCGCCGCCAACCTGGACCGGGCACACAAAACCGATCTGGCCGCAATGCCTTGCCCATACGCGAAGTTCATTCACATATGGGCCGTAGGAATAATAGCCGTCGGGCTTCCGGACAATCGCTGCCGATGAAATCACGATCATGCGCTGGGTTTCGTTCATCGGTTTGCAATAATATAAGTGCTGACCCCAAATGGAAACCGAAAAATCCTGAGCAGAGGGTGTTCAATTTTGAGCAGTGAGGTCAGGGCATTGTTAACCCATTTGGCAGGCTGGCCGATATCGCCTTTAGGATTTTCCCGAAGCCGTGAAACCCGGCGATAAAGCCATACGGGTATAAACAACAACACATTCCAGAAGCCGGAGGTGGAAATTGAAAGGCCGGCACCGCGGGCTTTGGCCACGAGCTCTTTCCTTGTATAGCGGCGGAAGTGCATGTTCACCTCATCGTGATGGCTCCAAAGCGACTGAAACGCAGGGACAAACACATACAGCGTTCCACCGGGAGCCAGCAACTCCCGCCAGTTGGCCAGTGCCTGATGATCATCGGCCAGGTGTTCAAGGCAGTCAGAAGCAATGATGATGTCAAATTTCTGGTCCATTTTTACCGATTGGGCATCCATCACATAAGTTTGCTTCAGCCCGTTTGATTGGGCGTTGGCGATGGCCTGGCTACTGATGTCGATGCCAAAAAGGTTGGCTTTATCAAAGCCGCAACGCGCCAGGTCAAGCATCATGATTCCGGAGGAGCACCCGATATCCAGGACCTTTGCCGTTCGCGGGACCTTTCTTAAAAGCTGCAATATGAAAGCGCGCCGGGACCTGAACCACCAATGGCGGGACTCAACGTCGTGGTAATGGAGTTCGTATTCAGCCTGCATCAGTCAATTCTTTTTTCAATAATATAACGCGGCCGGGATTTTACTTCCGAATAGATCTTGCCAATATATTCTCCCAGAATCCCGACGCAGAGCAATTGGATTCCGCCCAGAAAATACATCGGTAAAACCGTTGAAACCCAACCCGGGATGGTCCGGTCAAGAAAAAGTGCCACCAGCGAATAAACACTCATCGCCAGGCAAAGTACAAAAATCACAAAACCTGTAACGGTCACGAATTTTAGCGGGAGGGTACTGAATGACGTTACGCCGTTCCAGGCAAATGAAATCATTTTTCTTAGCGGATATTTTGACACTCCTGCCTCGCGATTGAGCCGGTCGTAATATACCACGTCCTGAACGAACCCTATTGAAGGCACGATCCCGCGCAGGAACAGGTTCACTTCATTAAACTGGCTCAGGCCCAGGAGCGAACGTCGGCCCATCAGCCTGAAGTCGGCGTGGTTATGAACCAGGTTGACGCCCATCTTTCGCATGGCATGATAAAACCCCAGGGCCGTGTTGCGCTTGAACCAACTGTCACCCTTGCGGTCGCGGCGAACACCAAATACAACATCGGCGCCCTGATTGAACTTGTGGATCATCGGCTCAACCACCTGCGGGTCATCCTGCAAATCCGCATCGATGCTGATCAATGCATCGGCCTCATCCAAAAATGTTATCAGCCCTGCCAAAAGCGCTTTTTGATGGCCTGCATTCGCGGCCAGCTTCAGCCCCCGGACTTCAGGATGCGCGCAAAGCATTTCAATCATCTTCCAGGTTTGGTCACGGCTGCCATCGTCAACAAAAGCGATAAAACTGCCCTGGCCCACAATGTTCCTTGAACGCAGGTCAGCGAGCAACCCCATAAGTTTGGCACAACTTTGATCAAGGACTTCCTGCTCGTTATAACAGGGAACTATAATGCCGATTACCGGTCCTGGGTTTGCCATAAGGTATGGTTTTCTGGGTAAAAAAATCGATCAGCCCGCGTCAGCATAGTTCCGATGATGGGCACCCGCGCCAATCCGGCGGCGGCAAGCATATACAGCGCAGCTTTTGACGGGAACAGGTACCGCGGTTCCATATAGGAGAGCGCGTGAAAGACAATCAGCGAAAGGATCGCGCTCCAAAGCAGCCAAACCCGCAAATGGTTCCGTTCCCTAAAGAGAAAGAGCACCGAGCCCACCATGATGGCAAGGTTGACCAGGTTGATAACTACATGCAGGGCATAATAGGCCGCGGGGCCCTGAAACGGGCCGATGGCAAATTTTTGCGGTGTAAGGCTGTTGATGATGTAAACGTGCCCAAAAATAATCTTGACAAAAAATTGACGGGTAAAGTACCAAGGATGCTCAATTGCGTCGGCAATGAGCCATTCGCGGTAAACATCCTTGTAAGCCCGGTTGGAATCTTTCATGATCTGGTGGAGCTGGGCGTGGCTTTTTTTCCAATTGGCATGATCGCGGCTGTCAGGGCGGTTATCGCCATCCCAAAACCGCCAGTCCAGTGGTTCTTCCCTAAATTGGAAACGGCCCTCGTGCAACACGTAGTACAGCAGGTTTTCCTGCGAATCTGAGTGTTGGCTACCAGAAATATTCTTGGCCAGTTTCAGCATTCCCATACCCAGGGCAATCACCAGCACAAAAAGCACCGCCAGGCTTCTCACATGCCGGTAAAAAAAAGGTTTTGCCTTGAAATATGCGTAGATGAGAATCAGCGGAATGGTCAAAAGTATGAATACAGAGTTGGGCCTGTTGAGCATCAATAGCAGCAAACCAAGACCAATTAACCAATATCCCCTTTTGCGGCCCGGATTCTCCAAACATTTTGCCCAGCCGTAAATAGCCAGGGCAAGGGAAAAGAACGCCGGCACTTCGCCCACAATTCCCAGCGAGTAATAGGCGTGTATGGGAAAAATCAAAAAAAGTGCAATGGTGAGCAATGCAATTTTCCGGGAGAAAATTGTTACGGCTGCCCGGAAAAGCAGCATCATGGAAACCGTGAGCAAGACCGTGGTCATGATCACGCCATTGATCCACAACCTGGTGTCACTGGCAGGGGATGGTGCCAGGAAATACGCGGGGGTATAAAAAAGTACCGGTCCCGGCGCCTTGGTGATCTGGACGCTTGCCGCGCTTAGCTCGCCCTTAAGAAAAAAGGCCAGGTCACGCGATTCCTCATGAAAGGTGAGATCGCCGAAAGGCTTGATTCTGAAAGGAAGGTTCGCCACCATTGCCATCACCATAACGGACGATATGACAATAAACAAATATACTTTGCGGTGACCCGACAAAATGCGCTTCATGGTTGCAAATAACGAGAATCGAAAAATTTCCCGCAACTCATTGCGCAATTATGTGCTTGGTGGCGCTTCCTGTTTGGGATAAGGCGGATCAATCAGTACCGAGGCCCAGCCTGAAAATCTTCCGGCCGTTTCAGTCAGCGCCTGGAACCGCGCCGGCCCCGTGACCGCATTTGCCAGGCGAATCCCGGTTAGTAAAAGTGTAATCGCGTGCCACTTTAGCCGGGATTTAAAAGATGGCGACCCATGGGCAACGCGCCAGACATAGAAACCGTTTCGCACCACCATTTTGCCGTACCGGAATTGGTTTGGCCTGCCCAAAGGGTCGTGATAATGCCTTAGCCACGCGGCCGTGTTGACGTAAAGCGGCCCGGCTTTGGAAACGCGCAAGGTAAAGTCGGCGTCCTCATAAAGCCCGTAGCCTTCAAAAAAAGTCGAAAAGGAAAACTGGTCAAAAACGCTTTTGCGGAATGAGGACACGCCACCCATGAGTTGGTTGACGGGATAGATTTTGCCCGACGGCGGTAAAAACCCTATACTGCGACCGTGCGAAAATTCCGGCGAAAATCCTGGTGCCACATCGCTGTCCAACCCGAAGCGCCGCCGAAGCCTAAATCGCAATGGTTCAGGTCGTTTCCATCCATCAAAAACAAAGAAGTCAATAGCTGTTGGTTCATCGCCACCGGCAGGAATCCATTGCGCCTCGTCCAAAATGTATCCCCCAACACCCAGGGCTTCGGGAAATAGATTATAGGTCTGGAGCAAATTTTCAAAATAACCGGGTTCGAGTACGATGTCATCGTCCAAAAAACAAACAATTTCAATATCTGAAGCCAATTTCCGAATCCCGAAATTGCGCTGGCGGGTAAGCCCACGGTCTGCATCACTCACCAAATAATATTCAAGATTGGCGAAGTGCTGTTGTTGCAACATCTTACCGGTTAGCTGATCCCGTGAACCGTCAATAATTACGATTTGATCCGGGTAGCTCCGCTGCGCCCGAACCGATTCCAGCAGCTGTGCCAATGGACCAGGCCGCATATAAGTACAAACGATAAGCGCGAATTTGGGTGTCATTTTAGTCTCGGGCCAAGATCCATGAGTTTTTTGGCGTAAAAAATTGACCTGTTGAATTGAAGTTGCCGATAAGGAAGCTTCAAAAGCCTTGGTATAAACGATTTCCAGCTATTCTTGAACAGGAAAGTAAAAAAATACTTGTGGCGGTATTCCCTTACCAGCTCCGGGCCAAAATGTTTGTGGTAGTAATACATCAGCGTCGGGCTTGGAACGGGCCGGATTCTTTTAACGGGCGTATCGAGTTCCCAGGGCTGCGCCTTGCGCTGCCGGCCGGTTTTTTTTGCCTGGCTGCCCCAAACGCGATAACCACCCGCGGGCGGTTTCAGGTGCAGGTTCGCCGAATAGGGATTCTGTAAAAACAACACTCCCGTCCTGGCTATTGACAGGCCAAAATCATTGTCTTCGCCATAGCCTCCATCGTAATTGATGTCATTGCCCCCTACTCTGTTTACAGCGGCGCGGCTAACAAAAGCGTTGGAATTGCTCATAAGCTGTGCCGCCCCGGCAGGTTTTTTCCAGGGCTCAAGAGCCTGTAATCTGGCCTTGAGTTTATCAAGCCCGTCAGTATGGTGATCAGCCCGCACGTCAAGACCATTGGCCGCCTGGGCTCCATAGGTTTGCAAAAAGCGGATGTGGTTCTCGATAAAATTGGGCGGAATCCGGATGTCGTCATCGCCAAAAGCAATATAGTCGCCATGACAAATGGCAATGGCCTCATTGCGCGCGCGGCAACTTCCTTTTGTGGTTTGCCAGATTACGTTAAGTTCAAACGGATAATCGGCAGGATTGTACAGTGAAAGGTCCCGCTGATCTGCCGGTGTTGCATCGACAACCACCACTTGGGCCGGGAGGTAGGTTTGCCCCGAAAGGTCCCGCAATAGTGCCAGGGTATAATTTTGCCTTGACATGGTTGGGATAATGTAGCTGACCGCCGGGGCTTCCTTCATGGGCTGCAATTCACGCGGTGACACTACCGGTTGAACGGTGCGCCTTTTGGTTTTTAACGATGATAGAAACGCATTCCATTCGGCAGGATTCCACAGGCCTTTGCGCCAAAGCATGAACAGCGCATGCTGCCGCTTGAAATTCCGGGCGAAAAACACATAGCGGTCCCTGGCGCTGAAAATTGGCCTGGCGTGCGCGGGCTCAAATAGCCCGTGTACGTGCATTACAGCCGCCCCCTGATACCTTAACGCATTGAAGGCAAAATCAAGCGCGGCCATATTCCGGTTATGGTAAACGTGGTCAAATCCGCCCAATTGATCCCACACATGGCGCCGAACCGCAAATGAATCGGGGTTCATTCGCCAACTCATATAAGTGTCCAATTGAGTAAAATCTTTCACATACCAAAAAAAGACGGTTGTCTGGTAGGCAATTTCAGGAAAAGCGTCACGCCAGCCCTGGTCCGGGCCACTGTGCCAGATGTCGCCGGGCCCCTCGGCCAGCCGGTCCAACATGGCCAGGTCAGGGCTTCCGGTATACAAAATACTGTCGCCGTTGGGCGTAAGGTGTTCCTGTAATCTCATAGCAATGTTGAGTAATAATCAACCGATTGTTGCGCGATGATCCGGTTGTCAAAATTTTCGACCACCCTTTGGCGGGCATTTTTTCCGAGAGTTTCGCGCAAGCTGGCATCGGAAAGCAAACTTGCAATTTTTGCGGCAAATTCGGCGTGATCTGTCGGATGCGCCAAAAATCCCGAGACCCCGTCCTGTATCATCTCTGGGGCCCACCCAATCCCGGAAGCCACGATTGCCTTTTCCATCGCCATGGCTTCCAGCCAGGAGAGCGGGAATGCTTCGGCAAAGGTAGGGAAAACGCATACCGCAGCTTTACTTATCAGTTCCGGTACCAGGTTATAGTCAACAGGGCCCAAATACGAAACCCGGGTTTTGGCCCGCGCCGAAAACATCGGCTGCATCATTTCCCAGGTTGAAGGGGACCCCGTTGCAATATCAGCCGAATCCCGGCCCGCCAACACCAATTTTGCTTCCGGATTCTTTTCAATCACTAAATTAAAGATGGCAGGAAGCTCCAATAATCCTTTTTTGCGGATCAATGTGCCGAAATAAAGTACGGTGTGCGGATCAGGTTCTTCGGCCGAAGAGACAAAGCCCGCCGGTTCAATCGAATTCGGGATGATTTTGAAGGTATTGTCCAGCCC
>JAEZGB010000146.1 GCA_023437485.1 Bacteroidota bacterium | reverse complement strand
CGTCCGTGCCGAATACCTCTTCCGCCAGACCAAGTATCGCCTTGAAACCGTTCAGATCACCAATCCGTATGCCGTCAAGGAATACACGCCGTTTGACATCAATCCCGTGCTCAACGCGAAATACCTGCTGAGCGACCGGGCCAACCTGCGCTTCACCGCGTCGAAGACCTCCACCAAGCCGCGCGTTCGCGAAATCCTGCCGTTTAGGTATCAGGATGGCGACGGAAATTTCACCGTGGGTAATCCTGACATCAAAAACACCCAGAACTATAATGTCGACCTCAAGTACGAAATTTTCCCAAATCCGTCATCGATGTTTGGCATCACCGCTTTTGGCAAGGTCATCCAAAACCCGATCCCGCGGCTGATCCTGGGAACTTCGACGGGGTTTTTGACCTATTACGCGAATTTCGACCAGGCTCAGCTATTCGGAGTGGAACTCGAGGCTAATTTTGGGTTTGATCTTCTGGGCGATTCGGAATTTGCAAAACGTACGTCAATGGGGCTTAATACCATTTTGATGAAGAGTAAGGAGGAAGCCGATGCCGAAAAATTCCCCAGGTTGACTTCGACCTCGCGATCGCTGCAAGGCGCTTCGGATTTTATCCTGAACACTGATATCTCTTATGACCTGATCAAAAACGATCGCACCGAAAGCAAGGTTTCCTTTGTTTACAACACCTTCTCCGACCGAATCTATGCCGTGGGTGGCGACGGTGCATCGGATATCATTCAAAAACCCATTCATCAACTGGATTTCACCTGGCGGAACACTTTCAATAAAAAGTATCAGCTTAACCTCAGCGTACGAAATTTATTGGACAGCGAATTTTTGGCAACGCAGGATCCGACGCAAACGGTGGCGTTTCCGGAGCAGTTTAGCAATGTGAACAGCAGGTTGAGTCAGGGGGTGAATGTTGGGTTGGAATTCAGCTATACTTTTTAATGCTATTCCCCACGCAATCCGCCAAAAAACAGGTAATAGATACGACCTCAAAGGTTTTATTCCGCTGCGCTCCATACAGTTCGGCTGACGCCTCGGGTTAGAAACCTTTGAAGTGTCAAATACGGGAAACCCGCAAAGAACCTAAAACGGCCTAAAATTTAACGCTTGCGGCACTTTGCTATAACGTTAAGTTGACAATCGAACAACCTAAATAACGATATCATAACCCGCCGTTAACCGCCTCAAAAAACCCCGTCCATAGCTTTGCCCTAAACCAAAAACCCAAACAACTCAATGAAAAAAAATTTCTTGAAAACGATCATTCTCACCGTTGCGGTGCTTGCAGCAAGTTGTTCTTCCGATGAAAACGACGGCGGTTCAAATGTTCCAAACCTCGAGGGATCCGTCCTTCAGGGCAACATTACTTCCGACCTAAATGTACCGGCCGGGAATTACAACCTGCGCGGTGTCGTGGTGGTAAAAAGCGGCGCTACCATGACCATTCAGGAAGGAACCACGTTTGTGGTTTCAACCGCCGACCAGGCCTTGGGCAACAACTACCTGCAAATCGAGCAGGGCGCCAAGATCATTGCAAACGGAACTTCCACACAACCCATCGTTTTCACCGCCGAATCGGCAACCATAGGCGCCTGGGGAGGCATCATTATGAACGGCCGTGCGAAAATTAATGTCGCAGGCGGAACCGAAATCGCCGAAGCAGGCGGCCTTATCTACGGCGGTAATGATGATGCTGACAGCTCAGGCTCGCTGAAATATGTTCGTGTGGAATATGCCGGCGCTGCCATTACAGGCGGAACGGGCGAGTACAATGCATTTTCATTTTTTGGCGTGGGATCGGGTACAGTGCTCGAAAACCTTCAGGCGTACAAAGGTGCCGATGACGGGTTCGAATTCTTTGGCGGACGCGTTAGCGGAACCAACCTGGCTGCTTTTGGCTGCGAAGATGACAGTTTTGATTGGGACCGAGGATATATCGGTAATCTGAACAATCTTTGGATAATCCAGCCTTCAAATGGCGATTTTGCATTCGAATGTTCAAACCTGCCGGTTGAATTCAACAATATCCCTCGCTCCAATCCAACCGTGAGCAACGTTACCATCACGGGATCGGGTAATGCAACCAAAGCCGCATTTAACTTCAAGGAGGGAACTGCAGGCACAATTAGTAACGTAATGGCAACTGCAGTAGGCTACGGCGTCGATTTGCGCAACCAACTCAACCAATTTCAGGACGGAAGCCTCAAAATCAACAACGCCAACATCGCCTTTATCACCGCACTTTCCAAAAACGGGATTTCCGGTGATACCACTGATATTGATTCGATGATTACGGTAAACTTATCGGCCAGCGGTGCAAACCCGGCACCGTTTACCAATGGAAGTTGGCTTAAAGATCTATAATGTTGTAACGCAATAATATACATTCTTAACGCCCTTTTTTATAAAAGGCGTTGTTTTTTGGCTTTATCTTTGCAAAACAGTTCGTAATTTTACACTGTAAACACCGGGCGATGATAAAAAAATACCTTGTTTTCTTACTGTTTACATTCATGACCGGGGCAGTTTGGGCCCAGGACGGGAAATCTGCAGCCCAGCCTGACGGACTTTCCTTCTATCCAAACCCGGTGAGCAACGGCAAGATTTACATTAACTCAAAGTCAACACTTGAGAAGGACATAACAATCTTCGACGTTTTGGGTAAGGTGGTATTGCACGCCGTGGTGAATTCCCGGGAATTGAATGTTTCCGCATTGCCACCGGGTGTTTACATCATCAAGATCCGCGAGCACGAAGCCACTGCAACCCGCAAGCTGATAGTAAAATAGTAATTCTGAAGAATTTTTCGGCACAGGCTTAACTATTTTTTTATATTAGGTTTGCTGTTTAAAATGGATTAAGTTCCTACATTTGCTTTAAATTTAAATTTCTGACATGAAAAAACTCTACGCTTTAATGTGCCTTTCACTTTCCGGGATGACTTTCGCGCAGCCAATCATCACAGGAATCATGGATGGTGATTGTTCCGGAGGACACCCAAAGGCCCTCGAAATCTATGCAAATGGCACCGTTAATTTTGCCGACTACTCGTTGGAAAACCAAACGAATGCCGCTACAACCTGGGGCAATACCCTGAATCTTGCGACATTGGGAACCCGTACAAATTCATTTGTCTATGTAGTTTATGGTGACCCGGCTACTGTCGGTCCTGTATTCGCTGCGGAGTTTGCGGATATCCCTTCAACTGATGTCTTTGTTACCGGTACATCGCCTACAACCATGAACATCAATGGCGACGATCGCGTTCGCATCATCAATGCTACAACCATGGCGGTGATTGATCAATATGGCGAAGAAGGTGTAGACGGATCTGCTACCGCTTGGGAGTATTTGGACTCTTGGGCAAAACGCAACAATGGAACCGGCCCCGACGGTGCAACGTTCAACGTTAACAATTGGACTTTTGGCGGCGTTGACAATTCAGGAACGCCAAATGGCGCATTGAATGGTCTTGGAACTTGTCAGGACGCTGCTGCATTCTCTACAGTTGTTCCTTTCGGACAGTATTCGCTCCGTGTTGCCAAAAATGACATCTCCGGCCTATCTCTTTACCCTAACCCGGTAGTGAACGGGAATTTGTACATCACCACTTCAAACAACAATACCAAAACCGTTGTCATCTATGACGTGCTTGGAAAAGTTGTCTTGAAAACAGTTGTAAATGAGCAGCCAGTGAATGTAAGCAGCCTAAATGGCGGAGTTTATGTTGTAAAAGTTACTGAAGACGGCAAGACTGCCACCCGCAAGTTGGTTGTTCGCTAATCTTGAACATAACAATTTAAAAGCCCTGTTCGCGGGGCTTTTTTTATACCTTGACACCAATAACAACCATATTTTCAATTGCCGATAAAAAGCAGTTCGGTAAGGCGGCGCTAAAGGCGTTCAGGTTGCACCATGCCAATAATCTGGTGTACCGGAAATTTTGCGACCATTTGAATATTGATCCGGCAAAGGTAAAGTCAGTTGAGAGGATACCCTATTTGCCCATCGAATTTTTCAAAAGCGAAGACCTGCTACTCGGGGAACAGCAACCGGAAGCGATCTTTACCAGCAGCGGCACCACCGGCATGGCAACGAGCCGGCATCTGGTAACTGATATTCACATCTATCGCGAGAGTTTCAGGCGCGGCTTTTCACGTTTCTACGGAGATATTGAGCAGTACTGCGTATTGGCCCTGCTGCCGTCCTACCTCGAACGCGAGGGGTCGTCATTGGTTTTTATGGCCGAAGACATGATCAGGAATTCAAACAATCCTGACAGCGGATTTTACCTTCACGATCTGGACAACCTTGCCGATAAACTCATTCAACTGGACAATCAGGGCCAAAACGTGTTGCTGCTTGGTGTCACCTACGCGCTGCTGGATTTAGCCGAAAAACGCCATTTTAACCTTGCCAGTACCATCATCATGGAAACCGGCGGAATGAAGGGAAAGCGCCGCGAAATGATACGCGAAGAGCTGCATGATGTATTGAAAAAAGGCTTCGGGGTTTCGCAAATACATTCGGAATATGGCATGACCGAACTCTTGTCACAGGCCTATTCGCTGGGCGGGGGAAAATTCGAATGCCCGCCTTGGATGAGCGTGATGGCTCGCGATCCCGAAGATGCGCTCTCCCCGATTGATTACGGACGGACCGGTGGCCTGAATATCATTGACCTGGCCAACATCAATTCATGCCCGTTTATTGCAACGCAGGATTTGGGGCGTTGTTATGCCGATGGGACTTTCGAGGTCTTAGGGCGTTTTGACCACGCCGACATTCGCGGGTGCAACCTGATGGCGCTCTAGGACGCGCGCACTATAAAGTAATTCTTTTTCCCGCGCTGCAGCAACACAAATTTACCCCCGATCAGCGAATCGGCATTGACCACAAAACCTTCGGCCACCTTTTCGCGGTTAACCGATATCGAATTCTCGGCCAATGCCCGGCGCGCCTCGCCATTTGATTTCATGAATTGCGTTTTCTCATTGAGCAGGTTCACGATATC
>JAEZGB010000079.1 GCA_023437485.1 Bacteroidota bacterium | reverse complement strand
GGAATGCTCAATACCCTGTACCTGTTTACTTTGGGGCAGCCGGCCAAACCGCTTCGCGCCATCGTAGTGGCCTGCCTTGCCAACCTGGTCATTGGGCTTGCGCTCAGCCGGCTTTGGAGCTATGAATACAGTGTTGTGGGAATGCTTTGCGGCGCGGCACTTTTTATGTATCTTACGCTAAAGGCAAACCTGAACTTTTTCAACAATCTTGATTATTACTACTATGCGGCTTATTAAAATGTTCCTGTTTCTTTTGCCTTCAGTAATCGCGGCGTCGGTCACTCCAATGATTTCGCCAAAAAGTTCGGTACTGGTATGTTATGGGCGACTGGACCCGTCGGCCATAAAAGGCTACAATTACGTAATCCTGGAATCGCAGTTTTACAATATCTATGAATTGCGCAGGATCAAGTCGCAAAATGGGAAGGTACTTGCATACATCAGCGTGGGTGAAGTCAATGCCAATGCGCCACATTACCAAAAATTAAAGGATGTGACCGTGGGTAAAAACGAGATTTGGAACAGCTATTATCTGGATCTGGACAATGCCAGGACCAGGGATGTGCTAATGGGCATCATCACTTCAAAAATCGAGATGGGCTACGACGGCTTTTTCCTGGACAATGTGGACCATTACACTACTTTTGGTGCCCAGCCCTCACAGCGGGGAACACTGGTAAAATTCCTCAAGCAGGTGTATGATGCCTACCCTGATCAGGTATTCCTGCAAAACGCCGGGCTTGAACTTGTTCCTGAAACCGCTCCTTATGTCGATGCGGTCATCATCGAATCAATAGCAACCGATTACACCTTTAAGGACAAAAAATACAAATTGCGCGACCAGGCTGGTTTTGACCAGTACGTGACCAGGCTTCTCGAGGTCCGCGACAAGTATAACCTGCCCGTAATCCTTATTGAGTACGCCGATACCGCTGCGCTGTATGAACAGGTGGTAAAGCGTATCAAGCCCCTTAAATTTGAATATTTTATCGGGAAGATTGATTTGCAGACCATTCCCGAGTACCCTAAAAAATGATGTTGCTAACCAGTTCCATAGTGACCGGTTTTGTGCGGCTTTGCCTGTTGCTGATGTTTCTATACTATCTTAACAGGAAGTTCGTCAACAAATCTGATTCCAACAACTTCCTGGAATTCATTGTGCACCATTGGTTCCGATATGGCGCCATCATTGGCATATTGCTATTTATAACGGTACAACTCGATGCGTATGACCTGCTCAATTGCCTTGCCCTGCTTTCGCTTGTCATCGCAGTAGATATCATTGGGTTCAGGCGCCTAAAAAACTTTCGCTCATTTGCCGACACTACCGTGAGGAAGCATCTCCAGGCGGTGGTCAAACGTATTGAAAACCGCAAATCTTTGCTGCATTGGCTGGGTTTCCGCCGAAAGCGTGACCAGGGCATCACGCGCTATTTTCTTTTTATCCTGATTGGGATACTTGCCGGGGCGGCTTTCGCCAGCCGGTTCTACTTCCTCCGATTTGATCAGTATGCACTCTCGTCAATGTGGTTGTCTGACCTTCAAAAGGTTATGGACTTTGACCGGCAGATTTGGTTTATGAACGAGGTGCGCATCAACGGCGCGCTGGCCTACACAAATTTTTATGGAAAAATTGCCGGAGTAAGCCCTGAAATGGCGCTGGAATCAGTAGGCATCCTTGAGTCGGTACTATTATCGGTGATCATTTTTTGGGTGGTGCGCAAACTAACCTTTTCGGCGGTGATCGCGTCAATTGCGGCCGCCATGTTATTTGCGCTGGCTTTTACACTAACTCCGATAAATATTTATTTTTTCCTGCAGAGCAAGCCTATTTTCCTGGCCATGACACTTGGTTTTCCCACCATGGTCTATCTCCTGAGGCCAGGCCTGATGAAGTTTCGCAAACAGAATTACTTTTTTGCCATTTTTGCCGCCTTTATCGCCATTGGCCTGATCGATGTATTTACGCTGTACATACTGTTTCCGCCATTCATGCTCCTGGCCATTGTCTTTACAAGGAAAAAATCGCTTCCCTATTTTTGGCTGGGTTTGCTGGCATACGTGGCGGCTTCCGCAATAGTGCTGGGCATTTACGCCTCGGTTTGCGCCTGGCTGGAAATTGATCTGCTCATCTTTATGCACTCGAGCCTGCTTTCGGTAAGTGCGTACACATACGTTCCGCAATTGCTGGTGCCGTTTAACCAGCTTATCACCATTTACCAACTGGGGAGTTGGGCAGTCATGGCGCTGTTGCTTGTTTACATCTTCTTTTTCAGAGAAAAATGGGGGGCGTCGATGGCGATGTTGCTCTACTTTAATGCCCTGATCCAAATTGGAAACATACCAAGCGCTTGGGTTGACAGCGATCTTCTGAACCAGGCACTTTCGGTTTTTATGCCGGTGGTGATCGGAATCGCTCTAGCATCGGTGGTGCGGCTGGGCAAGCCAATCGGTTCCCGGTTGGAGCGCTGGAACATGCCGGTCTCAATCGCGATGGCCTTTGCATTGGTGGGCGGGGCGATTTATTTGCAAAAGGACGCGGCCGGGCAGCTTACCCCTTCGGCCAAAAGCCCCAAGCTCATACTGGATGCGTATGACAAAATCAGCACCACGTATTTCCCCTATTCCTACGCGGTGGTCAACGATAATTTTACGCAGGTGATGAGCACTGACAAGCATTTCTTCATGAATTATTCTGATTTCCTGTATGATTATCCTGCACAGGACTCGATTTACTTCAGCAATATCCATAACCCAAAATTTTTCAAGAAAAACCCGCAGCATGTGATTCCAAAAAGCATTCTGCTGTTTGTTTTTGAAGGCGGAAGCGAACAACAAGGGGAGGAGGGCGATATTTCGCCGCTGCTGATGGACCAACTTGCAATGCTCAGAAATCGCGGCAGGAGGGTGGAACTGTTTTACGACCGCGACAGGCTCAAGGTCTATGAAATAATCAACGAGCCGGGGCAAAGCAGGATCGATGACCTAATTTTTTGACATGCGAACAACAAAATTATTTCTGGGTTTAATGCTGATTTTCCTCACCGTAAACTTTTCCGGGTGCGGAAGGCTGGACAATCTTGACGCCGACCAGTTCAGTATTTTCAAGGACGAATTCAACAGCGCATCTGACTTGCGGCGCTATGGGCCGTTCTTGGAATCAGACCAGCCCATTGTGGAATACCTTGTTGATTTTACCTACAAACCCAGCATCGAATATCGGGACCACCTGAAAAAAATGTGCGATTACGCAAAATTGCCCTTCAAGGCCTCCGACGTTCGCAAATTCACCGGAACTCCGTTGCCCACTACGCGCGTGCTGTGCGTTATGGACACTAAAATGATGTCCCGGCAGGCAATTCAGAGGCTGACCGACTTTGTCGCTTCGGGCGGGACGCTGTTTCTCCCATTTGCAGCCGAAGACCGCCGGATTGGTTATTTGTTGGGCTTCAAGACTGATTCGGAATTTATCACCGATGTAAAATCGGCGGGTTATCTGTTCACGGCTCCCGTAATTCCGGGGCTCCAGAACGTTCCGTACAACGATCCCGTGATCCACTTTGGTTATGACCGGAGCAATTTTGACAAGCACGTTACCATCCTGGCCACCGCTACCAGTAACAAAAACTATCCGTTGGTGGTTGAGAACAGTATCGGCAGGGGCAAAGTGGTGCTGTTCAATACCACGGTAATTTTTGAAAAGATCGAGCGCGGTTTCCTTTTTGCCGGAATGCTGAAAGGGCTTGAGGGCGTGCCGTACCCCATCGTGAATGCGTCGACCATGTTCCTGGATGATTTCCCCTCGCCGCTGTACAATATCAAATCAGAACCGGTAGCCTCTGAAATGAACCTTACCGTTACTGATTTTGTAAAGGATGTGTGGTGGCCTGATATGATCGCGCTGGCCAAGAAGTACAAGATGGAGTATGCCGCCATGATCGCCTTCGACTATAAAAACAAGGTAAATCCTCCGTTTATTTTTGATCAGTGGGAAGAGAACAAGCTGCGGAACAAACGCCGCGTGATGCCTGTGAGCGATTGGCTGGTACACAATGTCCGGCAAACGGGGCATGAACTGGCCCTTCACGGCTACAACCACGTGTCACTTAGAAAAGAGCTGTGGAAAAACGCGGATTTTATTGAAACCTCAATGAAGGCGGTGCAAAAAAAATGGGAGATCAGCAACTTTGGGCCGCTGCCCACATCCTATGTTCCGCCAAGCAATATTATTGACAAGGACGGGGTGCGGCTGCTCAAAAAAGGGATGCCATCCTTAAAATTCATGTGCAGCCTCTATCTTGGTGAAAGGCATGAAGGCGGCGACCGCGAATTTGACTTTGATCCCTATCACAAAGATTTCTTTGATTATCCGCGCATTTCGGATGGTTTTTACCTGGCCAACGACAAAAAGTTCTCACAACAGGCCATGTACCTCTACACCGGTATCTGGACCCACTTTGTGCACCCTGATGATGTTTATCAGATTGAAAGCCCGTATACAAAAAGTGCCGGCGATTTTGACCTGCGGAACCTACGGGGCCTGGGTTGGCGCAAAACCAAGGGCAAGAATTTCGGGATGCTCACCGAATTTGACGATTACCTCAAGGAAATAACCACCATGTTCCCGCAAATGAGATTTGTAAATGCGCACAAAGGCGGGACCCTGACCAATGACTGGCGCGCATCGCGTTTTACCCATGAGGCATCGGAGGGCAAGTATACTGTTTCCGAAACCAATCGGGAAGAATCGATTACCGACAGGCAATACTGGTTTTTGTACGGCAGCGCCCGCAATGCACCAAGGATAGAGACGATGCTCAACCGCGAAACCTCGGTCTTTTCAAAAACACCTTTCATGGACGGGTATCTGTACATGATTTACACGCATAAACCGGAGATTACCGTGCGTGACCTCTTTTACAAAAGCCCAAAAGATGTTGAACAGACAGCCCAGGTGGTGGCCCAGGTACGCAGCAAATTGCGCGATTATGAGACCGCCGTGGAGCTCTACAGAAAGGGTGGCAATTGGAACGATGACTGGGCCGAGAACCTTCAGGCCGAGCTGGATTCGCTCAGGAAAAAAATGGCTTTGCCCAAAATCGATCCTGAAATTTGGAACCGTTATGCGCTAATCAAGGTTTGGGATGATAAAGGCGCCGAAGTCTGGAAAATATTTGAAGAACATGTAGCCCGATATCCGCAGAAGGAAAACCTGATGTATGCCCTGGAATTAAACCGCGTTGCCGAATTCCCGACTGAAGCTGACCGCGAACGCTGGCATATGGCATTGGTGAAGGCATCGCCCGGAGACAGGGAGCTATTATATTATTATGTCGCGCATTTTGATTCGCCCGAAAACCAACAGCAAATCCGGCAGGTGTTGGACCAGATCAGGCAAATTGACAAATCGGACAGAGCCAACGCGCGTTATATCGAACATCTGTTGGCCTATGACCGGGAGGCGGCGCTGCGGGAAGTATTGCTTATCGAGCCCAAATCTGCCTATGAATCAATTGCCGGCGATGTTACCTGGCTGCTCGCCGATGCCAGGGAATTTGAAAAAGCCTACCAATGGTCCCAGTTTGCCCGGGGAATTGAGTATTCGTCCAAAATGTATTGGCTGATCGAATCGGGCAACATGGCTGAGATTGAACGAACCTTTGCCGAGCACATTGCCGCCAATCCGGGTGATTATAAATCCAAGGCTGCGATGGTGGGGCTTCTGCATGAGAAAGGCAGGTTCCGCGAGGCCTGGGCGCTGGCTGATTCAATGCCTGAATCGCCTGAAAAGGCCGGGCTTCGGGAGATGCTCAATCGCGACGTTATTTATGTGGATACGCCGCTCCAACAGGACTTGCTGGCCAACCTGCCGGGTCTTTTCCTTCCGGATGTGAGCGCCTCGTTGCAAAAATCGCATCGTTTGGGAACCGGGGACTTCATTGCGCTGAACAGTGGTGCCGAAACCAACCGCGACAATCCCTCGGCCTTTAAAAATGTGCTGTCTTATAACCGTTATGACAAAAAGAAGAACCTGCACGGTTTTGGGGTCACCTACAGCACGATGTATGATATCAATCGGGTAGTGGATGATCCCGACAATATCACCCATGCCATTGGCGGTGTGCAATACCAGTTCAACAATCCCGTCAATTATGAGAAGCTCCAGTACTGGGGGCGGGCGCGCGTGGAATACAGCGATCAGAGCCGGATGTTCTATCATCTGGGGTTGGGCGCGAACATTTCAAAAAACGGTTACAAATCGGTGGAGTTCAGGATTTTCCCAGCCGAAACCGGACCCGCGCACACCAAGGACATTTACAGGATGCAGCTCAACATTTATCAGGACTACTATCTGTTTGACCTTATAAACGCAAGCTTGTCATTGGAAGGAAATCATTATACCGCAAGCCGTTCAGATACGGGGCTGTCATCCGGGGAGAGTTACCATGGCTCGGCAACGGCAAAAGTTGCCTGGGACAACGGCAAACCCAAAAAATCCCGATTGCTGCCGTTTATTGAAGGGTCGCTTTCACAGGCCTCGATGGGGTACACCTTGCTCAACCTTTCCAGCGGATATCCGTATTGGCTGATTGACAGCAGGCTCTACGGCGGCGGCGGACTGGGCTGGAAATACGGCCTTGATGAAGATAACTTTAACGCAAGGGTAGAGGGAGGGTACTTCCTTGACGATTATACCGGCGAATTCCAGCGCTATACAGGAAAGACCTCGTTCCGTATCATGGATTTCACGTCAGTGACCGCATCGTTTGAAATTTACGTCCAATCCAAATTCTATTCAAACAACATCCAGTTGGGCGTGAAGCATCATTTGGGAAAAAAGAAAAAGTAGTTTCGGCACTGTCAGCGATTAGTTTTCAATAATAAGTTCTGCAAGATGCAAATTAAAAAGTTGTCAGTCATCCGATAATTACCGACGACTAACAACTGATAATTTAAAACCGATCTTAGTGCCTGACGATGATTTTTTTGGTCTCTTTTTGGTTTCCGCGCTCGATTGAAACAAAGTAGATTCCGTTGCTCAGGCTTTGCGTATTGAGCAAGCCTTTATTGGCGCCTTCATAACGTACGGGCAATTTGATCAATTGACCCAGGGTGTTGTGGACGGTCACTTCAAAATCTTCAATTCCGTCAAACTGCATGGTAAGCTCGTTGTTGGTAGGGACCGGATAAACCACGAATTCCGGCGAAGTAGCATCAAAATCATTATTGGAAAGCGCGGCAGTAATGTTTACCGTGTGCAAAAGGTCATTGTAGCCTTTTGACGCCAACCAGGTATTGTTGTTGGCAAGCCGGATGGAATACTCGGGCCTGCCCGCCAGATCCGAATCAGCATCGGGCATGTTCAAATACAGCTTGTAGCTTCCCGGCACAACGTTGGCGGGGATGGTCAAAGCCTCTGAAATGGTTAGCTCGGCGCCGCCCTGCCAAAGCCTTGGATCGGCAGTCATCGGAATTGAATATTCCTGATCAGTTACCGTATTGCGTAGGACTATGTAAGCCGTACGCTGGTTATAGGGCGAAGCAAAACCTGTATTCTTGATATCAAAGCTGATGGGCATCGTACCTCCTGGATTGGCTGTAGTGGGATAGGTCCCGCTTTTGAGCTCGAAGCGGTAACCCAGCCTGTTTTGGATTTCGTCAAAACAGTCAAGGCTCTCAAACCCGTCAATCACCCCGGGATGGTAATCCAGGTTCAGGTATGACCAGTGAAATTTCACCATTTCCTGCAAAGCGGTCTGACACTGCGAACGCGGGGCATTGACAGCGCAGGTTTCCCCGCCCATAGGCAGATATTTGGTTTCCTGTTCCAGGTACGGATATTCAACGCTGGTATTGGAGTAGGTACCGTAATCAGATGAACTGGCCAGGAAGCAATCATTGTGATGGCCAAGGCGCGCCAGTGCGGAGTTGCTGAAGGCCTGCGATGCTGATATCGCCGCAGTGCTGCTCATCGTGTTCATCTTTAGTTTCGGTGTCCTGATCTGGACCATGCGGTTTGGCAGCGCGCCAAGTAGGGCCATTACCACTTCCTTGCGGTTCTGGTAGTCAGTGGGAGTCGGGCTCTGTCCAAAGTGCGTGGTGTAATACCATTCGCCCCAGGCACCGATAAAGCCCGCCTGCGCTACCGGAATGACGTCTATATTGGATTCCAAAATAGGTTTAAGTTGATTGATGTGTGCCAGTACCTGCGCTTTGTTGGCATCCTGGGGCAATCCGCTGTCATCGTCATCGGAATACGCAAAGCGAACAATGCACTTGAGGCCGGCGTTGCGGATCTTCGCGAAATCCTGCTGCATATTGGTCAGATAGGCGCTTGAGATGGGCGAAGAAATAAAATCCTCCAGATAGAATACCCGCAAGATCAGGGTAATGTTCTCATTTTGACGATACCCGTTCAAAACCGATTGGCTCAGTGGCGCGTAGGAAGGTGAATGGGTTTCGGTGTGTTTGTAGAATCCGCGCTCTGGGTTGGCAATTGTCGCCGTCGAGGCGTTGTAGGTCACGTTAGCCGTTTGCGCATTCAGGTGAAACACGCCGGCCATCAGCATAAGGGCAAATAATCTTCTCATGTAGGTTTATATTGCAGTGTGTTTAAAATTGCCGTTCATCGACTCTTTAGGGCTTTTCATCGATTGTCGACTTTGCAAATCTATTAGTTCCAAATTAAAAAGTGGGAATTCTATAATGTTAAAATTCAACATTTTATCGTTGAAATGCATTTTTTAAGGCTAATTGTAAGACGATACTGTATTTAACAGATTTTTTTGTATGAATAGTTTGAAACTTTTTACCTAATTGCCGGTGTTTTCAGGTTTCTTCAGGTCATTTTTTCCCAATTTTGAGTTTCTAAAATGGGAATTATATAATTCGTCAAACGATTTTTCGGTACAAATAGTCGATGAAATGCGATTTTCCTCGGTATATCAACATCTTCCTTAAACTAACTATAATTTATATTATGTAAAATAGAATAATGAATAATGGGGTTGTCTTTACACAGTCTTCGATTTTTCAACAACTTATCAGTCCCCGTTGCGGATGCTCAATTTAAGCGGTATTTTTACCACTATACAATCTATGAATGCCATTGCAGCGATAATCGCCGAATTCCTCAAACAGTTCCCGCCGTTCCACCATCTCAAAATTGATGAACTTGCGGAGATTGCTTCCAATGTTCGTGTCCTGACCCTGGAAAAGCACCAAACGCTCTTTCAGGTCAACGATGCGCTTCACGACAGTTTTTATGTTGTGGCCACCGGCGCGGTGAACCTTATGGTTATTTCGGATGCCGAGGAAACCATGCTCAACAAATGCGGTCCCGGCGATATCTTCGGACTTCGGCCGTTCTTTGCCAAAAACAATTATATGATGACGGCAAAGGCCCGCGAAGAAAGCCTTGTGTATGCGGTGCCCATCTCGGTATTCCGGCCTTTTGTCGCGGGAAACAACAACATCCTGGAATTCCTGCTCGAGAGTTTTGCCACCAACACACGCAATCCCGATGACCACAACCGCGGCAAGCTGCTGTCCGAAAATTTTATCTCTGGCGATCCGCAACAGGAACTGCAGTTTTTTCAATCACTGGATTTCAATAAGTCGCCGGTCAGGGCGCTCCCCGATGACCCCATCCGCGTCGTGGCCCAGAAAATGACCGATCATCTTGCCGATTGCGCCATCATCACCCAAGCCGATTTCCCGGTGGGTATCGTGACCGATACTGACCTTCGGACCAAGATTGCCACCGGCCGCTTCCCGCTTGAGTCGCCGGCCCGCCAGATCATGAGCTCACCCGTAGTGACCGTGCCTGAAAACGTTTCGTTGGCCGAGGCTCAATTGCTCATGCTCAAACACTCGATCACCCATTTGTGCGTGACTGTTGACGGCAGCGAAAAAACCTTGATAAAAGGCATTGTGTCACAACGCGATATCATTGCGGCACAGGCCAGTAATCCCGGGGTTTTGATCAAGGAGATCAAGAAGTCCAAAACTGCATTGGACCTGAAATCGGTGCGCTCCAAATTGGGTTCCATCATCCAGACCTCGGTCACCAAGGATATTCCCCTTACCCATGTTTTCAGTATCGCCGGAGAAATCAATTTCGCCATTTTGCGCCGTGCGGTCGAACTTGCCATCCTTGACCTGGGCTCGCCCCCTGCCCGATTTGCCTGGCTCAGTATTGGCAGCCAGGGCCGCAAGGAGCAACTTTTGTTAACAGACCAGGACAGCATTCTGGTTTTTGAAGACGTCGCGCCGGAAAAGTACCGCGATGTGAAGAATTATTTTCTCCGGCTGGCCAAAAAAGTGGTCGGCACACTGGCCGAAGTGGGTTACGCGCCCTGCCCCAACGGGCATTTGGCCTCCAATATGCTGTGGTGCAAATCAATTTCCGATTGGTCAAAGCAGTACGCCACCTGGATGGCCTCGCCCCGGGAAAGCAATGAAATTGCAAGTATTTTCTTTGATTATGAGATTGTTTTTGGCGATTCGGCGCTTGAAGAAGCCATTACCGAGGCCATATTTGGCAATATCCCCAAACGCGATTCGTTGTTTTTTGACTACCTGGGCAACGATGCGCTTCGCAAACCGCCTGCACTTGGTTTTTTCAAAAAATTCAACCTCGAGGAAGAGGGCGAATACCGGGACCGTTTTGACATCAAGAACCGTGCGGTCCTTCCGCTTGTTGATGGCGCGCGGTTGCTGACCTTAAGCCAGGGAATACGCGGGATCAACAATACTTACCACCGCTTCAGGCAGCTTTCGGTGGCCGATCCGAGACATTCTGACACTTACCAGGCCTGTGCAGAGGCGTTCCTTACCCTGACACATATACGCACCGAGGACGGGCTGCGAAACGATACTTCAGGGCAGTACATCAATATCGCAGAACTTCCCAAGGCCGATCGCGAAAAGCTCAAGATCGCAATCCAACCCATGAAGGACCTGGAAGAACTTATCAAGGACAAATTCAGGTTAACTCAATTTTCATGATGCTTGACTGGTTAAAAAATATCAACCGCGAATATCCGGAATTCTGGAAGTCCTATCTGGCCAAATTTGAAAGGAAACCTTCGCGTTATACTTCACTCCATGGCGAGAAATCGGGCGGTGACCCCAACAAGGATGTTATTTATTCGCTTTCGGCTTTTTCCCTGGTGAACGGGCAATTGCTGGTTGGCGATAATTTTGAAGCTGCGTTGTTGCAGTACAAATTTCTGCACGACAACGGCTTTTCAAATGAATTTTTGGTCAAGAGCACGCTTCCCAAAATGACCGAGCAACAGGCCGTTGAGGCTTTTGTCGACTTTCTGGGCAATTCGATTTTGGTGGGCCACCGGATCCACATCCTGGTAGATATGATCAATGAATCATTGGAGAAGATGGCATGCGGAAGGCTCAAAAACGAAGCGCTGGACATTGAAATAATGTACCGCAAATGGAAAGATTCCGATGGTGCGTTTTCCATTGCCGAAATTGCCACCGGGCTCAAAATTCCCTATTCCGACGCGCCAACGGTGTCAGAAGAGGCTTACGTCATTGGTCTGGCGTTCCTGAAATTAAAAACCAGGCTTCATCTTCAAGAGTGACCGCCTCATGATAGATCCCGTGATGTGAAACTGATGCGGGCTTCCATCCGGTGGGGCACTTTGCGTAAGGCAGATCATTTATTTTGATGATTTTGGACGGTGGAACTGCGATAATCTGCGCTAAAATATCACTGCTCCCGGCGGCAAAAGCCATTATTTTGGCATCGGATGCCTCCCATTTCAAAAAATAGCGCTGCCTCTCGATGAGTGCGGTTTGATTTTCCGGATCGCAAAAAATGCGGTACGGATAGAGCCCGGGTTTGCCCCCGCACCGAATATGAGCTTTGTAGGCGGCTTCTTTTGCGGCCCACAATCTCCAGCACAACGTCGCCGGATCATCAGATTTTGCCGCCCATGCCTGTTCTGGCTCCGACAGCACTTTTTTTGCCCAGCCCCCGCGCAAGGGATCAGATTCCATTTTTGCTGCGCGCAGATCTACGATGTCATGGCCTATCATCGAGCTTGCGTGCAATAATGTCCATCGCGCAGCGCACATCGAGCATTTTTTCCATCGATTCGTTGTCAATGGTAATATCAAATGCTTCCTCGATGTCCAACACTACATCGACCAAATTGGCCGAATTGATCTTAAGGTCAGTGATAAAGCCCGTGTTTTCGGACATTGCGTCGAGCGCTTCGGGATTTTTGGAATACGGCCGCACGATTTCACGCAGTTGCGACAACATTTCGTCTTTTTTCATCTGTACTTTTTTAAGATTACGCAGGAATTGACATCGCCAAAGCCAAAACTCGCCTTGGCAAGATAATCAATATGGGTATCGATGGTTTTCAAAGGGACTTTGGATTGATCGATAAGTGCCGATATTTCCGGGTTCAGATCTTCACAATTGATATTCCCAAAGACATACCCGCCGGCAACCTGCAACACCGATGCGACGCATTCGATGCTCCCGGCACCGGCCAGGCAGTGGCCCGTCATCCCCTTGAGTGAATTGATATAGGGAAA
>JAEZGB010000188.1 GCA_023437485.1 Bacteroidota bacterium | reverse complement strand
AATCAGCTATATTTGTCCAGGCTAATCAACATCAATAATATGTACAATCTACTCAAAGGGAAAAGGGGCATTATATTTGGCGCCCTGGACGAAAATTCAATTGCCTGGAAAACCGCCGAGCGCGTCCATGAAGAAGGCGGCACCTTTGTCCTTACCAACGCGCCCATTGCCATGCGGATGGGAACCATCAACCAGCTTGCCGAGAAAACCGGTTCCAAAATTATCCCTGCCGACGCCACATCAGTTCAGGACCTTGAAAAACTGGTCACCGAGTCCATGGAGGTCCTGGGAGGGAAGCTTGACTTTGTTTTACATTCCATCGGGATGTCGGTGAACGTGCGCAAAGGCAACCACTACACCAACCAG
Organism: Bacteroidota bacterium; assembly: GCA_023437485.1. Classification (GTDB taxonomy): domain Bacteria; phylum Bacteroidota; class Bacteroidia; order Flavobacteriales; family Flavobacteriaceae; genus Flavobacterium. The sequence continues at coordinate 5,094 of JAEZGB010000188.1, read as the reverse complement.
AATTATGAATACACCCACAAAGGTTGGGACGTTTCGGCCGTTTCATTCCACAAGGTCATGCAAGTGCTCTATCAAAAAGACGCCATGAATGAGTGGGGAAGCATTGTGGCACTTACCTATATGGCGGCACAGCGTGTCTTCCCGGACTATAATGATATGGCCGACAACAAGGCTTATCTGGAATCAATTGCCAGAAGTTTTGGTTATTTTTTTGGCAAAGACAAGAAAGTCCGCGTGAATACAATTTCACAATCGCCGACTCCAACCACGGCCGGACAGGGCGTGAAGGGCTTTGACGGTTTTATCTCCTATGCCGACAATATGTCGCCACTGGGCAATGCTACGGCAATGGATTGCGCCAACTATACCGTCGCAATGTTCTCAGACCTTACCAAACGGGTAACGCTCCAAAATTTGTATAATGACGGCGGATTTTCCAATATGGGAGTAAGTCAGCAGGTCATGGAAGCCTTTATGAAATAATCAGCTATACGGTTTTTGCCCGCTATTTTGGCGGGCTTTTTTTTTGCGTATATTTAGCGACTGAAACCAAAAAATTCAAATTCATGAAGAAAATTACAATTCTGGTTGCGTGTTTGACTCTTTTTATCACAAAAGGCTACGCGCAATTCCCCGAAGGATTTGAGGGCACGGAGTTTCCGCCCTCTGGATGGACTACCTTCATAGGAACCAACGGGGCAGGCACTGCCCAAAACTGGCAGAGGTCTACCGGGGATTCCAACACTGGTCAAGCCTCGGCATTCGTGCGATGGGACTCCACTGCGCCGGGAACGCCAAAGGAGGACTGGCTGGTAACACCGCAGTTCACCGTAACCGCCGAAGCACCAAGCCTGTTGTTTTATCAGCGGCAGACGTATACCTTTGAATACAGCAATACCTATGCAATCAAGGTTTCAACCACTTCGCAAACCGATATTGCTTCATTCACCGATGTATTGGTGCAATCTGAGGCTGATGTTCCAATGACTTTTGGGCCCAAAATGATTGACATGAGCGCGTACATCGGGCAACAAATTTATGTTGCTTTCGTGAACACCAACGACAACGGTGATGACTGGTATGTCGATGATGTGTCAATGACCGGGGTTGTCGAGGTTCCCGGATGTGCTTCAAACCCTGTCCCGGTTGATGCCGCAACCAATATTCCGGTGGGCGAGTATACTTTTTCATGGGATGCGCCAACAACCGGTGATCCGGCTACCATTTACAATATTTACGCGGGTGTAGATCCCGATAATTTGCAACTGCTGGGCACCTGGGAAGAAACATCGGTGACATTCCTGCTCGAGGATTATGAAACCACATTTTATTGGAGCGCGGTTCCAGCCAATGCCGGCGGCGAGGCTACCGGCTGCCCGGTTTGGAGCTTTACTACCGAATCAGCGCCGGGGTACTGCCTTAGCGCGCCAAACGGACAGTATCCTTTTGGGGAAGAAGGCTATACGCCCGAAACCTGTGATGGAGTGACCATCAATGAAATTACCGATATCGCCTACAGCGGCGAATATTCGGTTGTGAACGTGGTAGAGGGTGAAACTTACACATTTATAAGCGGCACCACTGACTTTGTGACAATTGCCCCGCTCGAGGGCAATACCAGCTACGGAGCGGGAGATTCGCCGCTTACGTGGGTTTCTACCCTGACCGGTCAGGTTCGATTCTTCAGTCATAATAACGACCAATGCGAGCATGAAACTGAGTTCAGGGTGCGCAGCGTTATCTGTGGCGTTGTATCAGATGAAACCCCTGACTACGTGAACCTGCAATACCCGGCCGCCGAAACCATCACCGAGGGTGGTTCAGTTACGGTTTACGGCCAGGTGTACGAAGGCGGGCTGACCGATGTGGAGCCAGGGCTTACCGGCCAGGCCGAAGGAATCCAAATGTGGGTTGGCGTCAGCGCCGACAATACCGATCCGTCAACATGGACGCCCGATGCCTGGACTCAAGGCGTGTGGAATGAATTCGCGTCAGTTTCCAATAACGATGAGTACATGGCAACAATTGGCCAGAACCTTGATCCGGGTACCTATTATTTTGCGACTCGCTTCAGGCTTAACGATGGTGGTTTTGTATACGGCGGAACCGACGGTACAAACGGCAATTTCTGGGATGGCACTACCTATAACAGTGGTGTCCTGACCGTACTTCCTGCTCCCGCACCTGAGAATGACGAGTGCGATGGTGCGATTGTCCTGACCCCCGGTGCTGACTTTGCAGCCGGAGCCCTGGCCACGACCAACCTTGGTGCGACAACAGGAAATACCCTGCCTACATGCCAAAGTAATGTGGCCTCGAATGTTTGGTACAGCGTTGTCGTTCCTGAATCAGGAAGCATCACCCTTGAAACCAATTCACTTGGCGGATCATCGTTTTTTGACAGTGTGATGGCAGTATATTCAGGTGAGTGCGGTTCATTGACCCAAATTGCGTGCAATGACGATGGAGGCGACGAATTGTTTTCGCTGGTCAGCCTGTCGGGCCGTACCCCGGGCGAAGTACTTTATGTAAGTGTTTGGAATTACAGCTTCGAATTCTCTGACAGTACCGAAGGCAACTTCCAAATTTCGGCGTATGACGCATCCTTGACCACCGCTGCCTTCGCAGGGGGGGCGTTTGCCTACTACCCGAACCCGGTTAAAGAAATCCTGAACCTTTCTGCGACCAATGAATTGGCTTCGGCCCAGGTATTCAACCTGATGGGACAACGTGTAATGCAGGCCAACATTGGCTCAACCGAGGGTCAACTTGACCTGAGCGCTTTGCCAAGGGGTGCATACATGGTCAGGGTATTTTCAGGCAATGCCGAAAAAACAATCAAGATCATCAAGGAGTAATCCTCTCTGAATTTTACTGAAAACCGCCTCGCAAGGGCGGTTTTTTTATACATCCCCGACGTATTTGAACGGTTTTTATTTAAGCTATCTTTGATCAATGAAATATTCCGTAATTGTCCCTGTCTATAACCGGCCTCAGGAAATCCGGGAACTGCTGGATAGCCTTTCCCAACAAGCAGATCCGCCACAATTTGAAGTAATCGTAATCGAAGACGGTTCGACAATAAGGTGCGAGGACGTGGTGAGCCAATTCAGTGGCCTTAACATCCGGTATCTGTATAAGGAAAACAGCGGGCCGGGTGATTCGCGCAATGTTGGAATGCGAATGGCTTTGGGGGAATATTTTTTGATTTTCGATTCCGATTGCATCCTTCCGCCCAATTATCTAAAAACCGTGGAGGACGAATTAACGCATTCCCCGGTTGATTTTTTTGGCGGGCCCGATGGCGCGCTCGATTCCTTTTCCGATATCCAGAAGGCAATAAACTTTGCGATGACCTCGTTCCTGACAACCGGAGGCATTCGGGGCGGTTCAGAGCAACTTGACCGGTTCCAGCCGCGCAGTTTCAATATGGGAATTTCCCGCAAGGCATTCGAGGCTTCGGGCGGATTTGGCGATATCCATCCCGGCGAAGATCCCGACCTGGCCATCAGGCTTTGGAAATTGGGATTTAAATCAAGGTTGTTGCCCGGTGCGTTGGTTTACCACAAACGTCGCATCGACTGGGAAAAATTTGCCCTGCAGGTACGCAAATTCGGAAAAGCCAGACCTATTCTGGACGCCTGGCATCCGCAGTTCCGAAAATGGAGTTACCTGTTCCCGTCGGTTTTTATTATGGGTATCCCGATTGCAGTTTTGCTGGCGGTTAGCGGGATCTACGTTTTTGTTGCCGGCTACATTCTTTATTTCTCGCTGGTTTTCCTGTTGGCATCAATGCGCACCAAAAGCATCGGGATAGGAGCGTTGTCGGTTTTGGCGGTGTGGAATCAATTCTATGGCTACGGGGTGGGTTATCTGGAATCTTTTGTTAAGATAGGCCTCCAGAAACGCGAACCCCGCAAAGTTTTTCCGGAACTGTTTTTTAAAAAATCGCAAAAATGAAAATAATCGGGCTTACAGGCGGTATTGGAAGCGGAAAATCTACTGTCGCCAGGTTTTTCGAGCAGGAGGGCATTGCCGTTTATTATGCCGACCAGGCGGGGCGAAAAGTGCTTGAGCAGCCTGAAATCATCAAACAGGTGGAAGCTGCATTTGGAAGCCTGGTTCTTGTGGAGGGAAAGGTTGACCGCCAATTACTTGCATCCCTGGTCTTTAATAATCCTGAAAAACTTGGCAAGCTCAACGCCATTATCCATCCGGCGGTCCGGCTCGATTTTGAAAATTGGAAAACTTTTCATGGTTCGGAAAAGTTTGTCATCCGGGAAGCGGCCATTCTTTTTGAATCGGGGACCTATCTGGATTGCGACAAAATTATCCTGGTCACTGCGCCCGTAGAAACCCGGATCTCAAGGGTCATGGCACGCGATGGTGTTTCCCGCGAACAGGTAGAGGCACGGATGGCGCACCAATGGGACGATGCCCGAAAGCAGGCGTTGAGCGATTACATCGTCAGCAATACCGATCTGGAAGAAACACGCCGGCAATGCGCAAAAATTCTTAAAAAACTGAAGAATTTATAAAATACGCATTGGCTGTTAATGTTTGGTTAATGCATTAATACCCCAAATGTTAAAATCATAATTTTGTGTAGATGAATAGGTTGTTTTTCCGCTTGTTGGTATTACTGATGAGCCTTTCTTTAATAGGAATTATTCTTGTTCAGGTTTACTGGTTCAATTCGTCCTTTAAAAATAATGAAGAGCAGTTCAAGTTCCATGTGACCCAGGTAATTGGAAATGTGGCTGAGAAAATGCAAAAACAGGAAGTGTACAGTTTCCTGGACCAGTATGAAATGCTGAAGGACAGTATTGGCGCGGTACCCAAGAAAAGCGACCTGCTGGAGTTTTTTTATATTCAAAAGAACGCGTCGACAAACGAGATGATCGTTTACTCGAACAGCATCACATCCGAGGATTATAAGATAACCTCATCGCTCTTTGAAAAAAAGATTGACAGTGTAAAATCAGTGCCCAAATTCTCGGCACATCGCAGGACGGAGGTTTATAGCGGCAGCGGCATCGATAACCCGGACATCATGCTAAACCAGCAACCGGAGTTGCGCGTTGACCGCAATGT
>JAEZGB010000045.1 GCA_023437485.1 Bacteroidota bacterium | reverse complement strand
ACGCGCTCACAGGAGAGATGGGTGTTCAATAGGTCGGCGTATCGCGTTACGTACCGCTGGCGCACTATGGGGCTTTCATCAATCAGTTTCTTGATGGTTTGGGTGTGCCCGACACCCACCTGGATTTCTTCAACCTGGCAGGGTTCGGCATTGGCCGAAATATCCGGTATTCCGGTAAAATTGATGTAGTGGCCCAAAACCCCGTCCATGTCCCAGAGTGAGTAACGCCACTTTCTTGCGCCACCGTCAGGGTCAGTTCCGCGCCACCAGGAGGTATTGTAGTTTAGCCAGTCTTTGTTGACCATGTAACTGTTGATCACAAAATAATCAATCAGGCTGTCAATATTGAGTTGGCTGTCAACATAATTGTAGTGTTCTTCAACGGCCATGTCATTGTCCTGAACATAGTCAAGCAGGTCCTGCCAGTCGTCTTCGGCGGGCTGGTTTCCAAATTCAGGTTCGGTGGAACCCCAGGTCTTGATGTATTGCAGATAAATGTCGCTGTCGCGGAAGGTGTAATCCTGGTTGTAATAGTAATCAGTGTATTGATTGTCATCAACCTTTTCGCGGATATCGTACACGCCCCAATACTGACCGTTGACAAACATCGATACAAACCGTGCGCTGCGCTCGTCCAGATCAAGGTCAGATACCTGTGAAAGGGTTTGGACAAAGGCATCCCGGATGTGCGCGCCTCCGCTCTGGTGCGGGTAATTGTCGCTTCCGGCTGCCTTAAAAATCAGTCTTCGGAACTCAGAACGGTTTGTGGTAGGGAAAAATTGGTGCTCCATTCGGCGTTTGTAACCGTGGTCATCGCGAGAAATAAAGTCAATGCCGCGCTGTGCGTAAGCCCATGAATCGTTCCCATGACGGTCAAAGTCACCCATGTTTTCATCGATCATGGTTCCGTCGCTTTCAAAGTATTCGACATAACCCAAAGGTTCCAGCCCTGAATTCCCGTTTAGCAGTTGCAGCAGGTTGGCGTCGCCGGAGATTGACAATACGGGCAATGTTGAATTTTCATTGATGAAATACGAATTTGTCTCAATAAACCCGGGTAATATTGTCGCTGAGGTGGAAAATGCCCTTGCCCGGACTACCGTTGATTGCGAAATATTGATGGGGCCGGTGTAAAGTGGTGAACTGGCCGTTGGAGTGGCGCCGTTCAGGGTATAGCGGATTTGTTCCCCTGGATTTGCCGTGAGCGACACTGAGATGGCCCCGGGGTACTTCCCGGCCGGAATGCTGAAAACGGGTTTTGAAGTATAACTTGTAAATCCTCCGGTATTGGCCCCTCCGGGTGTGGGAGATGTAAAAATGGCCCAGGTGCCGGCCCCGTCGGCGGTGCGCCCGTAGGAATGGTTGGTTTGGGTGGTGTGCATTTCAAGTGCTTCCACGATATTGCCCGATGGATCGGCCAAAACCACCTGGTCCGGTTTAAGCTGGTCAAGGTCAAAACTGGTATGAAATACCATTCCCGACGAGATATCGCGCTCCGAGCAAAATACAAGCACGCGGCTGTTGGGCGGGATTACCCCTGCGTCAAATTGCCATTTTGTGGGATTGTCCGCGTCATCGCTGAGGTAATAACCTGCCAGGTTAAAATAGCTGTCGGGGCTGGCGTTGTAGAGTTCGATCCAATCCTCATTGCGGCCAAAACCATCGTTAAAGTTCCTGTTGGAAGCCGAATACTCGTTGATGAGCAGCGGCCCGTCGCCATAATCTATTGTGCCATAGGTGACGACAACTTCGCGGCGGTTGACAAAATTATACGTGGCGTTGCAGCCCGATCCGCCCCAATTGCGGCCAAAATTAAACGTGAAGGTAACCTCTCCGGTTGAAACTGTATTCCCGATTTCGCTGTTGGTGATATTATAAGTCATCAGTCCGTCGGTGTTGCCTACTCCGTTCTGGATTGGTGTTTGGCCATTGGGCCCCGCGACAAAGCTGCGCTGATCGGCTTTCCAGCTTCCGGACCCGGCCACGGCGATAAAATCATAACTAAGGTTTGAGGTGAGCACTGATTGTCCGGCGGGAACGTTAACGGTAAGAGCCGCTTGCTGATACGCAGGCAGGAAACACGAGTTGACCACGTCGAGATTTGAGGCGGTCACCACAGGGTCAATAAACAAGGGGAAAACCCGATCAGGCGATTGCAGCCATTGGCCATCAACCAGTATCCTGATTTGGTACTTGTTGCCATTCAACCGGCTCAATTCATACTTTCCTTCCAGAGAGCCTTGGCGCATGCCCCGCACTCCTTGCCGGCTGTCAGAAAGTGCCGGCTGATGAAAAGTCATCACCTCGTTTCCACGGCCGTCAAAAATCACAATGCGGTTGGCAGGATCGAGCCGGATCGAAAATCCTGAAGGAAGTTCAACGATATCATCTACCGCGAGTTTCTCAAAATTTTGCGGGATTACAGCCGCCGACAACACTTGATAAGTGTATTTGAACGCGCTGTCAAAAAAGACAAGATCCTTGTGAATCCCCGGCAAAACATTTTCAAAGCGCACCGAATTTCCTGAAGTCTGGACGGGCTGGGCGGCGGTCATTTTGCTGTCAGCATTTGTGTCGGCGGATAGGAAGGCCAAACTTCCCTGGGATTTAAAGTTGATTTTCTGGCCACTGGCCGAAACTGAGATATTTTTCCCGTCAATTTCAATAAAGGGTTGTTGCGCCGGATAGGAAAGTTTCCCGTTTAACGAAGCAATGCTGTAATCCAGGGTATGCCAAAGACCATCGGAGGCTTGATAATGCATCGGGCGGGAGGAATGTACCGTAGTTTGGGTTTTGTTGGTGTTCACAAACGTTCGCGAGAAGCGGGTGCGCTCCTGGATCAGCTCATATTGCGGAGCGTTGAGATAGTCTGAATGAGAGGTCTTGCCCAGCTCGGGATGCGAACGGAAAGCCTGTGGAACCTGATCGTAAGAATTTGTGGCACTCTGGGCCGATGTTACGGACCAGAACAACAGAAACAGACAATTGAGGATGTGGGTAGTTTTTAGCATGTTGACCACGGATTTAAGTTGGATTGTTTTGACGGCTTTAAATATATAACAATATTTTAACAACTTAAATAATTAACACACACGTGTTTTATTCTACCGTATTTGAGAAAACCCGGTTCATGTTTTGGAAGTATTTGGGCCGCAAATTTGCAGACGGTCACCCAAAAAGGAGCCGGAAGTCGTTATTTATGCATGGAAATCAAAAGTTATTTCGCCGGACGTATTTAGCTTAAGTCCGGTATCGCGAGCAGCGGGATTGGTATTTGGTGTGCAATGGTTTTGGTAACGCTCCTCTTCATCAGGCAGTCCCAGAATCCTTCGCGCCTCACGGGCGACATGGCGAGCAGGTCAATATTTTCGTTTATCGCAGTCTTTACGATCTCCAGGGCGATATCCTCGGCCGCAATGTGCCTGAACGACAAGGACAGTCCGGGAAAGTTTGATTCGACCGCTTGCCGGAATCCCTCAAATTGTCTTTCGGATTCTGCGGGTGCGACATCGGTGTCATCGATGTGCAGGAAATTGATTTTTGCTTTGAAAAATTCATTTAAGGCCAGGAGGTAGCGAATTGCCGGGATTTCATTGGAGAGGTAATCAGAAGCATAGGTGATGGTTTGGGGCATCCTGAATTGATAACCATTGGGAATTGCCAACACCGGGCAAGGCGCCGAGGTCATAATATCGGCCGTGAAACTCCCGATGACAACCTCCTTTAGACCGGTTGCGCCTGTGGTCCCCATGACAATCAGGTCAATGTTTTTCTTTTTGCAAAATTCCAGGAGCCTCACACTTGATGGGCCCCGGTCTACCTGAATGTCAATTGGGATGTTTTTGCCTTCGGTTGAAATCGTTTCCCTGATTGTCGTGAGCCTTCTTACAAGGTTGTTTTCGGTTTCAAGATTGTCCTTCCGCCTTTGCTCGGGCGAATAAAATCCGCTCTCGAACGGTATGAAAGTGTGGTACAAAATTATTGAGCCTTCATAAAGGCCGGCCAGTTCATAGGCATACCGGATTGCAAAGTCGGCGGTAGGGGAGAAGTCAGTAGGGACCAGGATTGTCTTCATCAGGAGTGGCATTAATCGTTATTGGGTTGCATAAGGAAACCGAGTGTTAAAACTAACGAAAAATTTGCTAATCGCCTAATCCCTACTGGCCTTGAATCAGGGTTTTAAATTGTTGAGGTCGTCAAATTTGGACTTCATGGTCGGGTTGCCGTGCACAAGCCTTTTGATGGTGAGGTCTTCGGCTTTTTGATTTGCAAGCCTCAATTGATTTTGGCTGGTTGTGAGTTCTTCCTTTACCTTTTGCATCCTCGCAATTGACTTGTCAATTTCTTCAATCGCGCGTTGAAAATGCGTTGATGCCGACAGGTAATTTTTTGAAAATCCGTCGCGGAATTTGTTGATTTTTTCCTCGAAATTGGTGATGTCGATGTTCTGGTTGCGGATCTGGCTCAGCTCGGCCTTGTACTGCATCGAATTCATGGCAGCATTGCGAAGCAGCGTGATGATCGGAATGAAAAACTGCGGACGAACCACGTACATTTTTGGATATTTGTGGGACATGTCAACGATTCCGCAGTTGTAGAGCTCGTTTTCGGGTTCCAACAGCGAGACCAATACGGCATATTCGCATTTTTTGTCATTGCGGTCCTTGTCAAGTTCGCGAAGGAAGTCTTCATTTCTCTTCTTGGTCGCGGTCAGGTCGCCCTCATTTTTCATTTCGAACATGATGGAAACCACCTCGTTGCCGGCCGGATCGGTTTCGCGAAAAATGTAGTCGCCCTTGCTTCCGGTCCGGACATCGTTATCCTTTTCAAAATAGGCTTGTTGGAAGGCTGTCGCGCGAAGTTTGTTGAACTCGGTTTCGCAATGCTGTTCCAGGGTTTCGCCGATCATCTTGGTTGAAAGTTTGAGCTTCATGTCCTTTCGGAACGCGATTTCCTCGTCCTTTATGCGGATGATATCGTCTTTGGATTTTAGCTCGGCGAGGTATTTTTCGGTAAGCGTTTTCTCGAGAAGTTGCTTTTCCGATTCCCTGGTCCTGACCTCGAAGGAGAGTTGATCCCTTTCCTTTTCCACTTTTTGAACGGCCTCGGCGATCGAGAGTTTTTTTTCAACCTCCGCCTTTTCAATTCGGGTTTTCATTTGTGCGATCTCGGCCTCCTTTTTGGCGAGCTGTTCGGCAAGGTCGCAATCATTCTTGGCCTTGAGTTCAATAATCTGGCGTTCCTTGTTGGCCAGCTCGGCTTGAAGGGCGTTGCGCAGGTTGGCCTCGGCAAGTTTGACTGCGTTCTGCTTGTCATTTTCGGCAAGCTCCAGGCGGGCGCGGAGTTCCTCGTCAAATTGGTGGTCGCGCACCTGCTTTACAATATCGGCAAATCCTGCCTGGTCAATCTTGAAGGCCTTTTTGCAGTTCGGGCAAATGATTTCGTTCATGATAGTCTGACGGTTGGTTCGTGGCCGTTGGTTGGCACAATGGCGATGCCTTTTGCTGGCAGCTATGCAAAAATAAGCAAATTGAAGACGGCTGATTTTGACTGCGGGGCATAGTTTTGAACAGCGTTTTGATCAATTGGTTTCCGGTCAGCCGCTTATATGTTTTTTATATCGAAAAATAGGTTCGGTTCGAAAGAAGTACGGCATTTCATCGTATGGATTTCTGCAGGTAAAGATCCTGATTTCCGGCCGCGGAATGTTGCGGTTTTTATTCCGAAAACGTTAAACCCGGGCCCTTTTGCGCATCCATCGCCGCAACGGCACACGGTACAGGTCAAAGGCGATTCCCATCAGCAAGGTACCCGAAGCCAGCAAGAGTGCATTCATCGCCCACATCGAATAAGCGATTCCGCCCGCAATCCCGCCGATAAAGAAAAAGCTGATGATGGTTAGCCTAAGCCTGATGGGCCACAACAATCTTGCGCGGTTTTCGGGATCGCGGTAAAAGAAGAGCTGCGATAGTTCAATGCCAAGATCGGTAAACAGGCCGGTGAGGTGCGTGGTCCGGACGATGGCGTGTGAAATTCGCGTCACCAGCGAATTCTGCATCCCCATGGCAAAAAGCAGTCCGCAGGCGATAATGTCAGTTCCCCAATCAGAGCCGAGTAACGCAATTGCCGCCAACAAAACGCTTTCAATGAGTGTTGGGAAGATGAAAACGAAGCGGGCGCTGCGCCGGGAAAGCATATCGACCAAAAAATTGGAACTGAAAGACCCTAGTAAAAAAGCCAGAATATAGCCAAAATAGACCAGTCCCTGCCAAAGTTCAAGCCGGAAAACTTCGTCCACAAAAAACGCGAAATGTCCCGTAACATTGGTGGTGAGCCTGGCCACGGCAAGAAAACCGGCGACGTTGACGATTCCCGCGACAAAAGACAGCAGCGAGGCGATTTGGAGATTGTGCCTGGAGTTGCGTTTTTTGCCGTGATGGATAAACATTTGACGGGGGAATTGGCAGGGTGAAACCTGATTCGAATGTAGTCAAATTTTGTTCACCCGCCAGTCCCGCTCAAGACTTTTTACGGGCGATGATGATCTGATCAGTATCGATATTGTTGTAGGAGAGATAACTTTTTTCATGAATGGTCTCAAAAAGGCCATGGAGTATGGAGGCGATGGTTTCGCAGGAGTGATAGTGGATAAAAAGCCGCATTCCCGAACTTGAATACTGCAGCTCGGCCCGGTCGTGGTCCTCGCCGGTCCAACTCAGAAATAAAAGTCCGTTGCGAGTTAGGACCGAGTGCGCGTCGCGGATGAATCGGCGGGTTTCGTGCAGGTTGAGATACGGGATGCAGAAGCCTGAAATCACACATTCGAAGGATTGGTTCAAAGTGGTGATCAGTCTGCAGTCAAGGTTGGCGGTTTCAAGGCCTGGATTGTTGTCACGGGCCAGGTCCAGCATTTGCGGCGAGAGGTCGGTGGCCAGGTAGCGCAATGAGGGTTTGGCGCGCAATAGGTAACTGGCAAGATTGCCCGGCCCGGCGCCCGCTTCAAAAACCCGGTCACGATCCCCCATTTTTCGGGTCAAAAAGTCGAGGCTTTCCCGGTAAAGGGTTACGTCAAAATATTTTTCCTGGTACTCCCGCGCATGATGATCGAAGAGTTTTATGGCCAGCCTGTTGTAATCCATCGGCACAAATTTTTTGGACATTGAAACATGTACCAAATTGCGCAGTCACGCAATTAGTCGAGGGTGCTGAGGTGTGCGGAGGCTACCTTCCATTGCCTCTGTTTCACATAAATATTTGTATATCGGACTTTTAAGTCAAAGATATGGTTTTTGTATTTGCCTTTATATGTGGCGATCCCGCTTGAAATAACGGTGCGGGGAAATATTTGAAAAGCCCGGTCTTCCAGTGTGATCGGCTCCAGATAACGCTCTGGCATAGCCGAGGTCTGTAGATATTGTTGGCGCGTTTCCCTCGCCATGCTGCCACCGCTCAGGGTAAAGTCAGGCAACAGGATCGCGGATATCGCAGCCGAATCCCGGGCCGAAAGGGACCTCATCCAGTTGTCTTCCATCGCCGTGATCTCGCGAATGGTTTGATCAGTTTTGGAGCCCATCGTTGCGCAGGATTGAATCAGCCAACTAAAGAGGACAATGGCGCATGTGTAATTGAGGGGTCTGGTCATGGATATGGGCTGGTTCTTCGTGTGATTTACACTGTGTGCCGGGACTTTATTTGGTGATTGGTATTGTGAAATTTCGGATTTCCTTTCCGTTCTGGACTAAAATGTACTTTAATTCGTCATAAACCTTCAAATTGGAGATGTTGGATTCTGCCGACTTTAATTGATTTTTTAATTTTTTGAATTCATCGCCATTTAATTTCAGGTTTGGCTTCAGGTATAAATAGATTACCGCGAAATTTTTTTCGGAGCTGAAAATTAAATTTGACGAATGGTTGTATTCGAAACTACCCTCAATTGAATCGGCGAATGTCAGATTTTTTAGATAATCATTCTTTGAGGGCGTAAATTCGGGAAATGCATTCGCCAAATTATTTCCCGTTTCAGTTTTATTGCAGCCTGAAAGTATCGCAATCATTGCGAGTCCCGTGATGATTTTTTTCATAATGAGCGAATTAAGAATTATTGCGATTTAAAATTTTTATTGTACTGGTTGAGGAATTTTGGAACTGTGGCACTAAAATAAGGTGGATAGGTTCAACAAGGACAACCCAAGCAATGAAGATTTTACCAATGTTAGCCGGTTGTAGCCTTTGTTTTTCATTGTTTTAGCTGGCCAATTTCGTTGAGGATTTCTGTAAGTTCTTCTGGTTTGTTTGTTCCGATAAGCAGCTTTTTTTTGTTAGAAAATTCAAGTTGTAAACCTTTGTCCCCCGAGACATTATATGCTGTTCCTTTTCCAAAGAGTCCCAGTCGGATGCCCCAGCCACCGTATTCCGTCAAGGGCGAATATTGCCGGACGAATGATTTTGTCAAACTGTCCCAAGGGTAATATCTGAATTTTATGTGGAATGGGAAGAACCGAACATAAATTCCGTCCCTTTTTATTGTTGTGTCAAGATGAAAGTTTGCAAATAAAAGTGTCAAAGCAATAGAAAGCCCCGTTCCAATTAAAAGTCCCACATCGCCCATAGGGTTATTGCCAAATTGCTGTCCGCCGATTATTTGCCTGAAAACCCCAAACAGAAAAAGTGCGTTAATTCCCAATAGGATAAACCATATCCATCGTTGTTGAAATTTTTGTCTTTCTTTAAATAATATTTCGTTTTCCATGGCTATTTGTTTACGTACCCGCAAACTCTCAGCGTAATAATAGTAATTGAGTTTGTAAGAAACGAAATTTTTCGAGTTTGTGAGTGGTTGAGCAAGGCAAATCGCCCATTGTCCTTGTCAAGTACGCAGGAAAATAAGAGTGCCTAGATAGAATAGATAAACCGTAACGAAAACGATTCCTTCCTTTCGCGATACCATGCGATCGCTCCGAAAAACAGGATAACAGGCAATCGCAACAGCCGCTGCCAGCGGTAGGTCAAACCACAACACTTCCTTGTCTATGGCAATGCCATTGGGTGCGGCAATGCAGGTGAGGCCAAGTATAACAAGGATGTTTGTACTGCTGCTGCCAATAAGGTTTCCCACCGCAATATCTCGTTCATTTTTAAAAGTGCTTACAATGGTAGTTGCCAGCTCAGGCGCCGAAGTGCCGATGGCAACAATTGTCAGTCCAACGATTGCATCGGAAATGCCAAGTGAAAGTGCAATATTGACTGCACCTGCTACTAATAAATTTGCACCAAGAATGGATAATCCAATGCCAACAAGCAGTATTACAAAGTAGATTACACGTTGCGAAACTCCATTTTTAATCACCTTTGTATTCAAGCTTTTTTCAAATTCCTTTTTTGTTTTAGCAGTTTCACGCTTGCTAATTTGAATGATTTTGATAAGATAAGCTATAGATCCAAGAACAAGAATTAAGCCTTCAGATCGGGTGAGGATTCCATCGGCTGCCATCACTACTAATGCCAAGGCTGAAAAAATCATTACCGGGACATCAAGCTTGATGCTCATTAACTGTAAAGGCAGCGGCTTGATTACTGCGCTTAAACCCAGGATAAAAAGTATGTTTACAATGTTTGTTCCGGCAATATTACCTACAGCAAGCGGACCAACGCCATCCGAAACTGCAGTGATGCCAACTGCAAGTTCAGGCATGCTTGTGCCTACTGAAACTATTGTAAGGCCAATTATGATAGGGTTAACACCGAGCATGATCGCAAACCGGGTTGCCCCACGCAAAACAAGTTCGGCCCCGAGAAGGATAACAACAAGACCTCCTAAAAAAGTTATTGCCGGATGTAGTTCCATGCTCGGTAATTTCTACGCTTACAGCCAACGTCACGGCAACCGGACGGTTGCGTATTGATTAGCTGAGACTTTTCTGCAAAACTAAAATAAAACAAAACCGTTTGCATTTGCTACATTCTGAGGGAAAAGTAAATGCGGTTTTGCGGAATTCGTAGAAAATAGCAGCTGGCATCCTCACAGAAGCAATGGAATTTAGCGAGTGTGGGCTTTACTGCTAATGCCTTGTAATTTGTTTTTGATGTTTTCTGGTTTGTACAAAAACTGCAATTAAGAAAAGAATAGAAGCTATAACTGCGAAATAC
>JAEZGB010000023.1 GCA_023437485.1 Bacteroidota bacterium | reverse complement strand
GATATGACCTCTCCTTGGTGAGGCCGTAGCCGGGCCGCATGATTACCACTATGGTCAGCAGGATCCAATACACGTTTTGCAGCGAGAGCATGTTGCCAATCACAAATCCGGCGATGATGGTGGCGGTCAGCCTGAGCGAATGACGAAAAACTGAACTTTTCAAGCTTAGGTTCTCAATAAAGATGCTCAGAAAATAATGTTGTGGGGTTAGGAATTTTTCAAGGTCACGGTCGGCGCCGCGAACATCGTGCTTAAGGGCTTCGCGCGAGTAGGAACGGGCAATGAGGATGATTTTTTCAACCTGCTTTTCGGCGTAATGCAGCATCGTCCGCAGTATGATCACACCCTGATCCACATCGGGGCGGCCCGACTGCGCGTAAAGTTCGATTGCGCGCTGATAGGCCGCGAGGTCTTCCCGAAGGTTGTGCCTGAGTTCAAACCGTTTGTTTGCCAGGGCCGCGGCGCCGAGTTTTTTCAGGGTCGATCCCAGGTTGTAGGCCAGCCGCTGGTACACCGTAAGTACATTGCTCTGGTCAAATTGCCGATGCAGCGCTTCGTGGTCAAAAGCGTTCGCCAAGGCCAGTTCGAGGACTTCGACCAGCGAAATGAAAATGATGAGCATGCGACGGTTGCGGCCGGAGGTACCTTCCGAACTGCGGCCGCGGATTACCGTTTCGCGAATATTTTCATGAATGGTGTTGAGTTCTACCTGTAAGGCAAGCTGTTTTTCAGTAATCTTGAGGCGGTCGGCACCGGGTTTCCACAAATCGCCGCGCAATTTGAGATAGCGGGCGGTAAGGCGCATGCAATCGGCCAGCTGGAGTTCAGTATAACGATGCGGCCTCGCAAAGTGGAAAATCATTGAGATAAGCAGGTAGAACGCACCGCCGGCAAGCATCAAAAGACAATGCAGCACTAATTGTGATAAATCCATCACCTGCGCGAAGGCCAGCGAAACTGACAACAACCCTGAAAACGAAACCATGGTGGCGCGCTGCCCGTAGGCCGAGATCATCGACAGCAAAAACAAAGTCGCGGCAAGTACGGGGTAAAATATAAAAGGGGTGGCCAGGGCCAGGTTGATCACAAATGCGGTTCCGGCCACGATGGTGGCGGCAATTATAATTCCAACAATCTTATGCCTGATATGTCCTGAGACATCGCTCGGGAAAGTCAGAAGGGCTCCGAGCGCAATGGTAAAGCCCGTTTCAAAATGTCCGAGCAGCGCGCCCACAATAACCGGAATGCAAGCCGCCACGGTTACCTTGATCGCGTTGGCGAAGTTCAGGCTTTGCGTGAATTGTGTGATTTTACTTACCATTGTTGACCTATCAAAGGTAGTCATCAATTAAACCCCGCTCAAGCCCGGCAACTCTTTTTAGCATCAAATTATAATTTAATGCCAATTCCCGGCTGGCCGTCCCTCAAAGTATTTTTTTATTTATTTTTGCCGACACTCTTTATTCAAAACATGATTTTACCCATAATTGGTTACGGCGATCCGGTACTGCGCAAGAAAGGCGTTGAGGTTTCGCCCGACTACCCGCATCTTAAACAGGTAATTGCCGATATGTATGAAACCATGTACAATGCGTATGGCGTGGGGCTCGCGGCACCACAGGTTGGCCTGCCCATCAGGGTATTTATCGTGGATACCAAGCCCTTTGCCGAAGACGATGAACTGAGCACGGAGGAGCGCGAGCAGTTGCGGGGCTTTAAACGCACTTTCATCAATGCGAACATCGTTGCCGAGGAAGGCGAGGAGTGGGGTTTTAACGAAGGTTGCCTGTCAATACCCGAGGTACGGGAAGACGTGTTCAGGCATGAGCGGATCACCATTGAGTATGTGGATGAGGATTTTAACCCGCGCCGGGAAGTTTTTGACGGCCTGATAGCACGCGTCATCCAGCATGAGTATGACCATATTGAGGGTATTCTGTTTACCGACAGGATATCATCGCTCAAAAAACGCCTTATCCAAAAGAAACTGCAGAACATTATGGAAGGCAAAACGCGTCCGGATTACCGGATGAAGTTTGTCGCCAAAAAAGGAAGATAAAAAAACATCATTATATGAACTTAGACAAAATATTGGCCATTTCCGGAAAGCCGGGACTTTACATGCTCAAAGTGCAGACCCGTTCGGGTTTTGTTGCCGAATCATTGCTTGACGGCAAAAAAATAACGGTCGGGCTTCGGAACAACGTGAGCCTGCTTTCAGAAATTTCAATGTACACCCACAATGAGGAGAAACCTTTAGCCGAGGTGATGCGCAATATCGCAGTGAAGGAAGACAATGGTCCGGCAATGTCGCACAAGGAGGATACGGCAAAATTGACCGCCTATTTCCGGGAGGTGCTTCCCGAGTATGATGAGGAGCGCGTCTATCCGTCCGACATCAAAAAAGTGCTCAACTGGTACAATATGCTGCAGGCCAAGGGTATGGTCTCAAAAGAAGCGCCCGCCAAAGCTCAGGAAGCCGAGGCGCCCGCCCAGGAGAAGTAAACCAATTATCCCGCTTTCCGGCGGGATTTTTTAATTTTAGACGATGGAAAAACGCGCACAACAACTCGAGGCCTTTGGCCGATTGTTGGATATTATGGATGATCTCAGGGAGAAGTGCCCGTGGGACCGCAAACAGACGATGCAGACACTGCGCCACCTGACCATTGAAGAAACTTATGAACTTGGCGACGCCATCCTGGACGACAACCTGGCCGAGGTGGGAAAGGAACTTGGCGATTTGTTGCTTCACATCGTTTTTTACTCCAAGATCGGCAGCGAACGCGGTGCATTTGACATCGGTGATGTCGCCAACCAGATTTGCGATAAACTGATTCATCGCCACCCGCACATTTACGGCGATGTTGAGGTTAAAGATGAAGAAGAGGTCAAACAGAATTGGGAAAAACTCAAATTAAAGGAAGGCAAGAAGTCGGTTTTGGAAGGCGTGCCCAACAGCCTGCCCGCATTGGTCAAGGCCAGCCGCATCCAGGACAAGGCGCGGGGTGTTGGTTTTGATTGGGAGCAGCCGGAGCAGGTTTGGGAGAAGGTTCAGGAGGAACTGGCCGAACTTCGGCACGAGGTCCAATCAGGCAACCGCGACAAGATTGAAAACGAACTTGGCGATGTGCTTTTCTCGATCATCAATTACGCAAGGTTTCTTGATGTCAACCCCGAAGACGCGCTTGAGCGCACCAACAAGAAATTCATCAAACGCTTCCAGCACCTTGAATCCCGGGCGGGTGAACTCGGTAAACCACTTTCCGAAATGACACTGGCGGAGATGGATGTTTTTTGGGAGGAAGCGAAAAAGCTATAAGCAGTCAGTTAAGCTGTCAGCCTTCAGTTATGTGACTATATGCCTCGCTCTAAGGTAAAGAATATCAAAAACCAGGAGACAATAACTGTAACCGCAGCTAACTAACAAGCGACAACCGACAACCAGCCACCAGCCCCTAACTTCCCAAATTCCTGACTTGCTTCAGCTTCTCCTTGAGCACGGCCAGTTCGTCCTTGTGCTTTTCGATGTTCCTGCGGACTTCGGCCACCATCGGGTTGTCTTTCCTGGCATGGGCGAAAAACTGGATATTGTTCTCAAGCTGGAAAATTTCGGCCTGAACCTCGTCAATTTTACGCATCAGGAAGATTTTCTCGTTGTCGATCTTGCGCGTATCATTGCTTTCGGCCAGCTGGCCTACCCGGTTTGAAAAGCGAATCATGTCAGATTCTTTCTTGCTCATGCTAAGTTTTTCAAACAATCCGTCCAGGATTTTGTTGAATTTACCTTCAATATGCCGCCGGCCCTGCGGAACCCGGCCAAATGATTTCCACTGTTCAATATGCGCTTTGATAGCGTCCAGATCAGTTTTGTGGTCGCCTGTTAGCTCAAATGACTTGATGGTGTCCAGGTAATTTTTTTTCTTTTCAAAAGCTTCCATTTCCTCGCTGTTCTCCTCCTTGCGGTTTTCCTTCATCTGTTCGAAGTAGTGGTTGCAGGCGGCTTTGAAATCCTTCCAAAGTTTGTCAGAGTATTTGCGCGGAACATGGCCAATCTGCTTCCACTCTTCCTGGATTTGCTTCATGATGGGCGTTGTGGCAGCGTAATCAGTAGAGTCCTGCAGTTCACGGGCTTTTGCGATCAGCGCGTTCTTGCGGTTCAGGTTTTCGTTCTGGTCTTTTTTGATATCCTTATAAAACGAATTTTTGAGCGCATTGAAGTTGCGCACGGCGTTTTTGAATGAGGCCCAGGTAGATTCGTTGACATCGGCGGGGACTTTTCCGGTTTCGAAAAACTCCTTTCGGAGCGCTTCAACCTTTTCAATTTGCTGAAGCCATCCGCTGTGCGTCGTCATCTTTTGAGTGGCCAGTTCCTCAATACGGGCAATGATGTCATTTTTTTTGGCGAGGTTTTCATTCTCACCGCTGCGCAGTTTTTCAAAAAGTGCCTCGCGTTTGTCGTGCATCTGGCGGGTAAGGTCACTGAACTGGTTCCAGATTTCCTCGCGATGTTCACGCGACACAGGCCCGATCTCTTCTTTCCACATCCGGTGCAAATCCTGCAGTTCGCGGAACGCCTTGTTGATGTCAGGCATCTCGACGAGCTCACGCACGCGGGCTATGATTTTTTGCTTCTGTTCCAGGTTGTGTTTAAAATCAAGGTCTCGCGCCTCGCGGTCAAGGTGAAGGTAGTCGTAAAAATTCTCCACGTGGAAATGGTAATTATTCCACACATGGTTGTATTTATCCTTTGGAATCGGGCCCGCATTCTTCCAGCGCTCGCGCAGCTCATTAAAATGTTTGAGCGTATCCTTGATGTTTTCCTGCGGGTTAATCAGGTTTTTGAGCTCTTCGACAATCGCCAGCCTGTTATCCAGATTAGCTTTGAGATTGGACTGCAGATTTTTAAAATGCGCATTTTTGCGGTCGCGGTATTGATGGTACAGCTGGTCAAATCTTGTTTTTGCGGGCAGGTGATAGTGAAAGTCCTCGCCGTCGCCATCGTGCTCGGCAACATGTTCGGCGCGTTTTTCCTCCATCAGGTGGTGATACTTGGACAAAAAGCTTCGCTTGATTTCCTCGACATGGTCCTTGACGGCCATGACGCTCCCGGTCTGGGTAATTTTTTCAAGTTCCGATACGAGTTCATCCATCGGGAGTTCATCGTAATTGCGCATCGGGAGTTCGTGCCGCTCTTTCAGCGATTCATCTTCGCTCTCCTCGGCATTGCTTTGCGAGATTGCCTCCATGGCCTCATCGGGCATCTCATTTGTGATTTGCGCGGGTTCCGACTCAATTGACTGGACGGTTTCGGCAACCTGGTCTATGTTTTTCTCTTCGGCCAATATTTTGGCGGCCTCTTGTGATTGCGAGTCGGCGGCGGTGTTCAGCAGGTCGGGGCCGGCGTGATT
Source organism: Bacteroidota bacterium (assembly GCA_023437485.1). GTDB lineage: Bacteria > Bacteroidota > Bacteroidia > Flavobacteriales > Flavobacteriaceae > Flavobacterium. Next base: position 11,246 of record JAEZGB010000023.1, on the reverse strand, counting down.
TTCAGACAGTCCTTCTGCAATTAGATCGTCGGGGACATGGTCATTTTCACTACCCTCCCTTGCAACCAATTCATCAAGCGGGTCTACGATGTCAGCTTTGGGCTCGTCAACGGGCTGGTCGTCGGCGTGGTCCCCGGGAATTATGGGCGAGGTCGATGCGGCCTGGTCAAAGGTTTCCTGCTCTTCGGCCTGGTGGGTCTGCGGGACAGGGTTCTGCGTGTTTTCACTTCCATCTGCATCATGCAGGTTATCGTGTTTATCTTCTGACATCGTCAAAACAGTTTTAAGTTATCTTGATTTTACTCCGAAAGGTAGTAAAGGGCACCAAATAAACAAAGAAATTCAGTCGAAATCAGCGCGCGTGGCCACCGGCAGGATCCTGCTGCCAGATTTCCCAAGCCTTTTGCGCCTGGACCTGCAGCATCGGCAGGCCGTTGATGGTACTGGCGCCAGCGGCAGCGGCGGTTTCCAAAAATCGAGTGACTGGTGGATTGTAGACCAAGTCAAATGCGATATCGGCCTTGCGAAAAAATCCGGCCGGTAGCGGGGGGGACTGCTCGGTATTGGGGAACGTTCCCAGTGGCGTACAGTTTACGATGATAAGTTCATCGTCAAAATTATCGCGAATCAGGTTTTCGTAGCAAAGGTGGCCCTTTCGTGAAACGCACTGCGAATCGATCTTCAAAAAATCCAGCGCATATTTTACCGCCTTTGACGCGCCGCCCGTCCCCAGGATCAGGGCCTGGCGGTGCGCTGGAGTGAGCAGGGGGATTAACGTGTCGCGAAAGCCGATCCAATCAGTGTTGTAACCTTCCAATCGGCCGTTTGCAAGCACTTTTACCGTATTGATCGCGCCAACTGCCCTGGCTTCAGCCGAAAGAGAATCTAAAAACGGGATGATGCTTTCTTTAAAGGGAATTGTTACGTTAAAGCCACGCAGATTCGGGCGCGACAGCACCTCAGGCAGGCGAGAAATATCGTCGAGGTCAAAATTTTCATACGCCGCGTTTAAATGCAGCCTGGAAAACATCCGCGAAAAATAATCGCGCGAAAATGAGTAGGATATATTGCGGCCAACCAGCCCGTAAAGTTCCATGCTTGAATATAAAAGCCGCCGTTGTTAAGTGCTATGACTTATTTTTCCCGAATTTGGAAATACAGCTTTTAACCGTGCGGGTGTTGCTGATGGCGGGAAAGAGTTCGTCCAGGACGGTTTTTTGCTCAAAATTCAGTCGCAAGGCATTGCTCAGGTGGAACACGCCCTTTTCAATTTCCTGCAACATCAGGTAAAGCCCGGCAAGCCGGTATTCAACCAGAGCTTCTTCAGGAAAATACTCACAGGCCTGTAAAAGTGTTTGAACCGCACTTTCAAATTCGCCTAAAAACTGGAGCGTATCAACCCAGTACAGCCAGGTGTCCAGTGAATAATCGCCAAATTCAACGGCTTTGCGGTAGCCCACTTCGGCCTCCTCAAAAAGGTTCAATGCCTTGTTGATGGTGGCGTAGCGCTTCCAGTAGTGATGGTTCTCATTATCGATAGAAAGCGCTTTGTTCGCGTAAAACAGTGCCTTTTGGTAGTTTTTTTGGCGGACGTAAAAATCAGTGATCGCGATCCAACCCTTGTCCAAAAGCGGATCTTCGTGTACCGTTTTGTTGAAAAATTTCAGCGCAAGGGTTTTGTTGCCCAATTTTTCATAACATTTCCCAATCCGCAAAAGGGCGTAGGAAGTGGGATCGTCAAGCTCAATGGTGCGCGCATAACTTTCAATGGCTTCTTCATATCGCCTCAGTTTTTCAAGTGCCTTGCCTTTTTCCATAAAGGCCCCCAGAAACTCCTCGTCAATATAAGTCGCGTATTCAAAAGCCCTGACGGCATTTTCATAATCCTTGATGCCGTAGTAAAGCCTGCCGGATTGGTGCCACGCAATTTCGCTGTAAGGGTTTTTGTCGATGTATTTCTTTAGATATTCAATGGCGTCCTGGTTTTGGTCCAAGAACTCAAAGCAATATACCACGTTGTAAAGCGCGGCCTGGTCCTCGACGTCCTCTTCCAGGCATTTGATGAAGTTTTCCTTGGCCAGTTCAAGATTGTCCATGAAAAGGTATTCCATCCCTATCAGGTTGTATACATCGGCGTAGTCATCGGTATATTGCAGGGCGGTTTCAAGCAACTCAACGGCTTTCTCGTGATTGTCGCGCTTTGAGAAGATGTTTGCCTTCTGGATGTAGATCTCCTCGTTGTGGGGCTCAATGGCATAGAGCTCATTGAGGAGTTTTTCGGCCTGGTCCAACTTGTCGTCATAAACCAGCATCTCTACCTGAACAAGTTTCAGGCCCGTTGATTTTGGGTGTTGGTCAAGGGCAAGCTTAAGCGCCTTTTTGGCCAGCGAAGACTTTCCCGAATCCAGATAATGCAATATGATTTCCTCGAATTCCTCCGAATCAAAAAACAGCACCTTATTGGTCTTTAACATTGATTCGAACTTCGAAAGGGATAAGTTATATTCTTCTTCTTCGTTGCTCAGTTGCATAATTTGATCTTTAAATTATCCTTACTAAAAGTAGTAAGGTTGCTTCCTGCATGCAGAAAGGAGCCGGATTGTTGTGAACAATTTAATTAACAACCTTGCTTCGGCAAATTGGCATTGTGCTGATTTACAGCGCTCTCAGCTAAAATTTCATCCATCACCTCCAACATTATCTCACATCCTTGCCTTATTTCCTTTTCCGTCACAGTTAGCGGTGGAGTGATCCGCACTGCGCAACTTTCAAAAAGCAGCCAAAACAGTATCAGGCCTCGCTCATGGCATCCCAGGATAATCCGGTTGGCTACTTCGGCGGTTGGAACCATTGCGGCAAGCATGAGCCCGCGGCCGCGCACCCCGGTTATCAAAGGATGTACCAAAAGCGACCTGAACAATTTTTCCTTTTCCAACGCCGCTCCCATCAGCCCGGACTCCGAAATTTCTTTCAAAGTGGCCAGGCAGGCTGCCGCAATGACAGGGTGGCCGCCAAATGTGGTAATATGTCCGAGTTTAGGGTCATGGCTCAAAAGATCCATTTTATGTGCCGAAGCCGTAAACGCCCCAACAGGCATTCCCCCGCCCATGCCTTTTCCCATGACGACGATGTCGGGCACAACATTATAATTTTCAAATCCAAACAATTTGCCCGTGCGTCCAAATCCGGGTTGGATCTCGTCCAGGATCATCATGGTGCCGGTCTCATCGCAACGCTTGCGGACCTTATTCAAAAAATTATTTTCGGGCTCGATGAATCCCGCGCCACCCTGAATGGTCTCCAATATGATTCCGGCCGTTCTTTCCGTAATTCTCTCCAGGTCAGCCTCATTGTTGTATTCAATAAAGTCAACATCGGGAACCAACGGCCTGAAAATTTGTTTGCGCTCTTCAAATCCCATAACGCTCATTGAGCCCATGGTATTGCCGTGGTAGGCTTTGTGGCAGGAAATCAGTTGGCTTCGGCCCGTTATGCGGCGAGCCAGTTTCAATGCGCCCTCAGTGGCCTCGGTTCCGGAATTCACAAGATAAGTCTTATTCAGGGACGGTGGCATCAGGCTTGCCAATAATTTGCAGTATTCAACCGCGGGGCCCTGGGCGTATTCGCCATAAACCATTACGTGTGAATACCGCTCCATTTGCCGGGCCACGGCCTTGTTGATCTTTGGATGGCAATGCCCCAGCGAACTGGCCGAAACTCCTGCCACAAAATCAAGATAAGCCTTGCCCGAGGTGTCGTAAACATAACTTCCGCTGGCATGCGACACCTCCATTCCCAGAGGGTGCGGGGAAGTTTGTGCCTGAAATCGCAAAAAATCGTCCTGCAGTGACATTATTTGGCTGATGTATTTTGGTCATATTCAAGTGTTTCCCGTCGGGGTTCAAGCGGTTTCCCATCGTCGGGATTTGCGGCGGCTTCTTTGATGACAGCCTCGTGAATCGCGTTTTCCTCGGGCGGGAAAATGTCGTCCTTGCTTTTGATCCGCTCATCTCCGCGCCAAACAAAGCCCCGCAGTTTTCGCGCGTTTTCGGGTAAATCCTTTTCCGGGTAAATATCGCCGTCAACAGTCTTGAAAAAGGTAATCGTGTCAATGTTGTTGCCCTCGAGGGTCAGGCTTATGTTGCTCGAGTCGGTTTTATTGATTCCGATGAGTTCCTGTTCATCGTTTCGCATGTAGTATACCACTTCGGTATTCTTGACCACATCCACCTCGTAGAGTTTGTTGTCGCGGAATTTGCCGTACAGGTTCTGGCCCTTGACCTGGTTATATCCCGTGCCCATGGTGTCCTTTGCGACCATGAAGGCATTGTTAAGCACCTTGAGCGAGTCGAGTTTTTCAGTCTTTACATTGGAAATCAGGTGCATGACATCGCCCGTAAGCTGGTTGTCAAAATTCCACATGATTGGCCGCCCGATGAGTTGCGTAATGCCGTTTTTCTGGCTCGAATGTATCGAGTCGCATTTGCCGCTCAAATCGGTCTTGTAAAACCGCACGTTGTTAAAGGCGCGGATAATCCGGTTTTCAGGTTTTCCGGTCACCATCAGTTTCTTGCCGTGTATATAGACCGAGTCGTTCTCCACAAAATTAACCGCGACGGCCCGTTTGGTCACATACATCGAATCCTTGTTTCTGTAAACCTCGGCGTAATGCCCGCGCACCAGGCCTCGGTTGATGGAATCTGTAATTTTCACGTTGTTCGTCGCCGATGCGAATTCGCGGTTTCGGTCATAATAAAGGCTGTCGCCCTCGATCAGCCGGTCTTTGTAGCGGATGTAGGAGCGTTTTAAAAAGTGCGAAAAATTTTTCTTGGTGTCGTAAAAGCCCTTCTCGGTGTAAATATAATTTGCCTCACTGGTAATGGTCGAGGGCCCAAACAGGTACGTATGCCCTGAATTGGTGTAATAATCAAGGTGATTTGATTTAATCACATATTTGGGGTTGGTGATGGTGACCGCCGTCAGGAACCGGTACTTTTTTTCATTGGCATAGTACCGACCGGATTTACTCCTGAGCACATTGTCCTTATCGGTAATGGTGCCATAAGTGTCATACCATGCCTGCTGGATATTTCGGTCAAAGTGGATGGTGTCGGTCACCAGCGTCATCTCGGGCGATCGCATCCTGACATTCCCCGTCGCGAAAGCCTGCTTCACATTGCCGTTGTATTCGGCATACCGGCTGTTCATGAAAAGCGTATCGCCCTGGACCATTTGCACATCGCCAAAGGCCTTGACGTAATTTTCATCACCGTAAAAATAAGCCTTGTTACAGGTGAGCAAAACGCCCTCGTGCCGGATGCGGACATTGCCCGTGAGCAATGCGGCACCGGGCATTTCGGTTTCGTTCCGATCAGCAAAATCAGAATACTCGACAATGATTTTTTTTGGCGGGCCGGCCTGTGCAAATCCGGCGGAAAAGGCCAGCAGGGCCAACGCCAAAAGAACGAAGTATTTCAATCTGGAATTTTTGCCAAATTTAGGAAAATCAGGCCAGTGCGGGGTATCATTAAGAATAAATTAGTACCACAACGGCAATTGACTATATTTGCTTTTGCCGAAAAATTTATAGACATGAAACTCACATCACTGCTCGCCATAACTCTGATCAGCGCCGCTGCATGGTCACAACAACCTGAAACGGCCCGGATTTCCATAGTCCAAAAAAGCGAACGGCAGCACGGCAAAAAGGTGGTTTACCAGGTATTTACACGTCTTTTTGGAAACAAGAACACCACCAATAAACCCTGGGGCACGATCGAGGAAAATGGCGTGGGGAAGTTTGACGATTTCACTGACAAGGCGCTGTCTGAAATTAAAGCGCTTGGGGCCACCCATATCTGGTACACCGGTGTTCCGCACCATGCGCTTGTGGGGGATTACACCTCTATTGGAATTTCCAACGACGATCCTGAAGTGGTCAAGGGACGGGCAGGTTCGCCCTATGCGGTAAAAGATTACTACAACGTGAATCCGGACCTGGCCACCAACCCCGCGAAAAGGCTTGCCGAATTTGAAAGCCTGATTGCACGGACACACAAAAATGGACTGAAACTCATCATCGACATTGTTCCGAATCATGTCGCACGGCGTTATGAAGGAAAGACCAATCCTGCCGGGGTTCGTGATTTTGGTGCCGATGACAACAAAATGGTTGCTTACCACAGGGACAACAACTTTTATTATATACCGGGCAAAAAGTTTGAAGTTCCCACCACGCCTGATTATAAACCTCTCGGAGGCGAAAAGCACCCGTTGATTGACGGTAAATTTGACGAAAACCCCGCAAAGTGGACCGGAAACGGCTCGCGTCTTGCCAAACCCGATATCAATGACTGGTATGAGACCGTCAAGATCAATTACGGCGTGAGGCCTGACGGAACCAGGGACTTCCCTGACCTTCCCGCAGGTTTTGACCGCGAAGATTACAAGTCGCACTATGCGTTTTGGCAGGGCAAGGACGTGCCGGATTCCTGGAAAAAATTCCGCGATATTACCCTTTATTGGATTGACAAGGGGGTTGACGGGTTCCGATACGACATGGCCGAAATGGTTCCGGTTGAGTTTTGGAGTTACCTGAACTCGGCCATCAAAACCAAAAACCCGGATGCATTTCTGCTGGCCGAGGTGTATAATCCGGCCGAGTACCGCAATTACATCAAGTTGGGCAAAATGGATTACCTCTATGACAAGGTGGGGCTTTATGACAAACTCAAGGAAATCATTAAAGGCAAGGCCGTGGCCGATGACATATCGCAAATTCAGCAATCCCTGGCCGACATTTCGGGGCATATGCTCCACTTCTTGGATAACCACGATGAGCAGCGCCTGGCAAGCGACGATTTTGCGGGTGATGGGCACCGGGGCAAACCGCTTATGGTGATTTCGGCGGCGCTCACCACATCACCCACCATGGTCTATTTTGGCCAGGAAGTTGGCGAACGGGGCGAGCAGGATGGCGGTTTTGGAAAACCCACGCGTACCTCGATCTTTGACTATGTGGGCGTTCCCGCGCACCAGCGCTGGATGAACGACGGTGCTTTTGACGGCGGCCAACTTTCGGCAAAAGAGCGCGAGTTGCGTGATTTTTACAAACGTTTGCTCAATTTTACCCGCCAAAGCAAGGCGCTAATGGGCGATTTTTTTGATATCCAGACGCCAAACAGCCAAAATACGGCAAACTACGGTAAGCGGGTTTACTCATTCGCCCGCTGGCACGGAAATGACCGCGTAATTGGAGTGTGCAACATCGACCCTGACAAATCATCGGAATTTACCCTCACCATCCCCGCCAGGCTTATTGGCGCGTGGCAACTTCGTGACGGCGATTATCCGGTAGCCGATGGGATCTACGGAAAGAGCCGGGCCATCTTGCGGGTAAAAGACGGAGTGGGAACACTGCCGGTCAGGCTGGCGCCCTCAGAGTCGTTCCTGTACGGGATCAGGTAAGACCGGAGGTTTTAAGGTCGCCCTTAAAAGGCCGAAGCCCAATGTTCCGGCAATCATCGAGGCAATCAGGATTGACATCTTGGCTTCATTGATGATGAAGGCATCATCAAAGGCCAGAAGGGTTATAAAGATTGACATCGTAAACCCTATTCCGCCCAGAAGCCCTATACCCACGACGTTGATCCATCTCACACCCTGCGGAAGCGCGCACAATCCCAGTTTGCAACCCGCCATGGTAAAAGCCAGAATTCCAATGGGTTTGCCAATAACCAACCCGATCATGATACCCAAACTGGCCGTGGCCAACAACCCGGATTGCCAGCCATCTGCAATTGTTATGGCTGTATTGGCCAGAGCAAAGACCGGAAGGATGAAAAAGGCGACAGGTTTGTGCAAAAATTCCTGCAGTTTGTATGAGATTGAGTTTTCGCCTCCGTCGCCAAACGGGATCACGAAAGCCAGGATGACGCCGGTGATAGTGGCGTGGACACCGGAGTTGAGCATGCAATACCACATGATCACGCCACCGATCAGGTAGGGTATGAGGTTGTACACCTTTAGCCTGTTCAGGATAAAGAGCACGCCCCAAACGGCAAGTGCCGCGAACAGGTACCACAATGACAATGATTTGGTATAAAAAACGGCTATAACTATGATCGCGCCCAGGTCATCAATCACTGCCAGCGCGGTCAAAAACACCTTTAGTGCCACCGGTACGCGGCTGCCCAGAATTGAAAGAATTCCCACCGCAAAGGCAATGTCGGTAGCCATCGGGATCCCTGCACCGTCCTGGGTGTCAGTTCCCCAATTGAGGGCCAGATAAATCGCTGCGGGTATGAGCATTCCGCCAAGGGCGCCAAAAATGGGAAGTGAAGCGCTGCGAAGGTCAGAAAGTTCACCAATGTATATCTCGCGTTCCAATTCAAGCCCGATCATCAGGAAAAAGATGGCCATAAGACCGTCATTGATCCAGTGGGTCAGGCTGTGTGAGCCGATGGGCTGTTCCCAGAACCCCACATAACTCCCGGCCCACGCCGAGTTGGCCAAGGATATGGATATGACCGTTACAATCACCAGCAATAGACCTGCGGCCTTCTCACTTTCAAAAAACGCGGTAAACAGTTTGGTTATCTTCATATCTATTTGGTTATGGTTTGTTTGCGGTCGGGGCCTACCGAAACGATTTCAACGGGAACGCCCGCTTCCTTTTCTATAAAATCCACATACTGCCTCAGTTCGTCCGGAAGTTCCGAATATGAGGTCATCCCGGTCAGATCCGCTTGCCAGCCTTTAAATTCGCGGTATACCGGCTGCACGTTGCCCGGCTCGATATTGTAGGGAAGGTGCTGTATTTCCCTACCCTGGTAATTGTAAGCTGTACACACCTTTAAGGTTTCGAATCCTGAAAGCACATCGCCCTTCATCATCATTAGCCTTGTCACGCCATTAATTCGGATAGCGTATTTGAGTGCAACCAGGTCCAGCCAGCCGCACCGCCTTTGACGTCCGGTGACCGAACCAAATTCATTGCCCACCCGTGCCATGGTTTCGCCGTCCTTGTCAAAGAGTTCAGTGGGGAAGGGGCCACTACCCACACGTGTGGCGTAAGCCTTGAAGATGCCGTAAACCTGATCTATTTTGTTGGGCGCAATGCCAAGGCCGGTGCAGGCGCCGGCGGCGGTTGTGTTTGACGATGTTACAAACGGATATGTGCCAAAGTCGACGTCTAGCAGCGAACCCTGAGCGCCCTCGCAAAGGATGGTTTTGCCCTGTTGCTGCGCCTCGAAAAGGTATTGCTCGCTGTCAATGAATTCGAGTTGTTTTAGGGCCTCGACCGAAGCAAAGAATTCTCTTTCCAGTTCCTCAAGGTTGTACTGCATTTTCACATCGTAAAAGGCGATCATGGCCTCGTGCTTGCTGGCCAGCGCGCGATAACGGTCGGCAAAATCGGCAAGTTCGATGTCGCCCACTCGAAGCCCGTTGCGGCCGGTCTTGTCCATGTAAGTGGGCCCGATGCCCTTGAGCGTGGAACCGATCTTGGCCTTGCCTTTGGCGGTCTCGGAGGCGGCGTCCAAAAGACGGTGCGTGGGCAGTATCAGGTGGGCCTTGCGAGAGATAATCAATCTTTTGCGGAGGTCTATGCTGAATCTTTCAAGCCCTTCAAGCTCTTTTTGGAACACGACCGGATCAATGACCACGCCGTTGCCGATTATGTTGATGGTATTTTCATGAAAGATTCCTGAAGGAATGGTGCGCAGTACGTGTTTGATACCGTCAAATTCGAGGGTGTGCCCCGCATTTGGCCCGCCCTGGAAGCGCGCGATGATGTCATAGCGCGAGGTGAGCACATCGACGATTTTTCCTTTTCCTTCGTCGCCCCATTGGAGCCCGAGCAGTAAGTCAGCCATTGGTAGTTGTTGGTTGTTGGTTGTTGGTTGTGAGTTTTGAGTAATGGGTTGATTATACCGAATTATTAATTATTAATTGTAGCGGATAGCCCGGGCCAGGACTGAGCGTTAAGAAACAGTCCGGTGGACTGTTTTAGCGAAGGGCCAGCAGGTGCGCTGGCCGGTGTGAAAGGCAACGCCCACCAAGAAATTATAAATTTTGAATTTTGAATTTTGAATGGGTCATATAACAGCAGTTGCCTGGTTTGCGGCTCCTCAATTATTAATTATTAATTATTCATTATTAATTTTTCTTGTTCCGTAAAAATAAAGCGAGTGATTGTGGATTTCAATCCCAAAAATCTCCTCGATGGTTTTTTTGATGGTGTGGATGCGCGGGTCACAGAACTCAACTACCTCGCCGGTATCGGTGAGGATGATGTGGTCATGCTGCTTGTCAAAATACGACTTTTCATAATGCGCCTGGTTTTGGCCAAACTGGTGTTTGCGCACCAATCCGCAGTCGAGCAAAAGTTCAATGGTATTGTACAGCGTTGCCCGGCTAACCCGATAATTCTTGTTCTTCATCTTGATGTAGAGGTTCTCTATGTCAAAATGTTCGGCGCTGTCATAAATTTCCTGCAGGATCGCGTAGCGCTCAGGGGTTTTCCTGTGCCCGTTGTTTTCCAGGTATTTTGTGAACACATTGCGCACGGTCTCCTGGTTGGCGGTGTTGTCTACGTGTGTCATGTGGCAAAGGTACGGAAATGAAAATTTGAAAATTTGAAGATTTGGAAATTTGAAAATTGGGAGCCGGAAGGAACGAGCAAAGTTGAGTTAAATTAGGAAATTAGCGAATTAGCGAATTTGCAAATGGGGGATATTGCTAACCTTGGGTCATTATCCAGAGCCAGATGTTTAAAAAGCAATTTATATCACGAACGTCATTTCAAAATTTTACCTAAGCTCGAGAGCGAAATGAGCGAAGCTGAATTTCTTTATTTTTTTAAATTTTTTTCCGCTGCGCTTCATACATTTCGCTTTCGGTTCGAATCCAATTCCTAATTTCTCAATTTAGCTCCACTTCGTTTCGCTCCGTTCGCCCTTCGGACTCGGATCCTAATTTCCTCATTTCCTCATTTCCTAATTTCCTAATTTTTCTTCGTGCTGATAAATTACAATCCCACCATAAATGTTTCAATGCGTACGCCATTTGCAAATTCGCTAATTCGCTAATTTCCTAATTTTTCTTCGTGCTGGTAAATTACAATCCCACGATAATGTTTCTATGCGTACGCCATTTTCAAATTTTCAAACTTTAAAATTTTCAAATTGACTCATTTAACTCCGCTATCGCTCCGTTCGCCCTTCGGACTCGGATCCTAATTTCCT
>JAEZGB010000008.1 GCA_023437485.1 Bacteroidota bacterium | reverse complement strand
ACCGACGGCATGACTGCCGATTGGGTCCATCTTCCCTATGATTTCCTGATGAAGGTTTCCAATGACATCATCAACAAAGTGCGCGGGGTAAACCGGGTTGTGTACGATATTTCGTCAAAGCCTCCCGCCACCATTGAATGGGAGTAACTTAAAAATTTAAATATCATGAAGAGGTTTTTGCTTATTTTACTTATGATGTTTACGGTACAGGAAATAATAAGCCAGGAGATCCAGATGGTCCGCCACCAGGTAAAGCTGGGTGAAACCGTTAAAATGCTCTCAAAAAAATACCATGTACCACCTGCCGATATCTACAGGCTTAATAAATTTGCGGTTGAAGGAATCAGGGAGGGCATGGTCCTGCAAATTCCTGCCGAGCGCAAATATGCCGAAGCCGCATTAAAAGATGAGGGCATACTTCCCCAACCTCCTGAAACCGCCACGCCGGCCAATATGGGCCGCAACACTGGCAGGAGCAAGTCGCCGCAGGGCGAAGCGGTTTCCGACGTGGCCGAAGACTGACCCTCAGGTTTTGCTAATTAACCTTAACAAATTATGAAAAAAGGCCTGATTGCCTTGTTTTGTCTGCTATTTCATGTGTCTTCCATTTTGGCGCAACACCGTCAGCATACGGTTACAAAGGGGCAGACCATTACCCAGATCGCGCAGCAATACCGCATAACACCTTACGATATTTACCGGCTGAACCCTGAAGCGCGCAACGGGATCCGTGAAAACGACGTATTGATTATTCCCTCGGCTACCGCCCCTGAGCAGCGCCAGTCAACTACCCACACTGTAAAGGCCAAAGAAACGCTTTTCAGTATTTCAAGACAATATGATGTACCGGTCGATGCGCTCCGGCAGGCCAATCCGCAACTTGTGGACGGCCTTAAAACCGGGCAGGTCATCACCATTCCCGGATCGTCGCAAATTCCGGTAGGGCCCTCGCAGGTACCGTCAAAACCAGTCTTTCACATCGTTGAGGCAAAGGAGACCAAATTCGGGATTGCCAAAAGATACGGCCTGACCGTTGCCGAACTTGAACGCATGAACCCCGGAATTGAACACAACCTCCCGGTGGGCTACCGGTTGGTGCTGGGTACGGCGACATCATCGGCCGACGCCATAAAGCCCAAGCCAACGGTGACCGAAATTTACACGCCGGCAACCACCACTACTGAAGTTCTGCACACTACCAAAAGGACCCCGTATGCCAATTACGAAGTCAAGCCGCAGGAAACCATGTACAGCCTCACCAAAATGTTTGAACTGACAGAAGAGGAACTGATCCGGCTCAATCCGATTTTGAAAGATGGCGTGAAGGTGGGGATGATCCTGAAAGTCCCCGGCAAGGGGTCAATCACAATCCAGAAATCTACCGGGTTTGAAGACCTGACCCAATCCGTGAGCACCGGAACCAGGAAGCAGCTCGTGATGTTGTTTCCCTTCAATGCCGGGAAAATCAAGGGTGATACTGCAAAATCGGTGGTTGAAAGGCTCAAGAAAGACGCGTTTTTAAACATGACGCTTGATTTTTACTCGGGCGCACTAATGGCGATCGATTCGGCGAAAGCGCTGGGGCTCAATCTGGATATCAGGATTTATGATTCGCAGGAAAGCCGATCTTCCTCTGAAATTGCCTCGGTCATCAGCCGCAACAATGTTGCCGGTGCCGATGCGGTGATCGGTCCGTTTTATCAGCAATATGCCGAAGAAGCAGCGCAGTTGCTCACCGATGCAAATGTTCCGGTAATTTCGCCGCTGTCAAAAGAAGCCGGGAAAGCCTTGCCCAACCTGTTTCAGTCCATGCCGTCGCCTGAAGTGACCCGCAGGGCCATGATGGACTACATGATGGTGCGCGGTGGAAACATAATTTTTGTGGCCGATCCCAAGAAAGTTTCGAACCGTGAATTCATCACGCTTAATTATCCGGCGGCCAAATACGCCGAAGTTTCTGAAGCAGGCACGCTCAATGCCGACGACCTCCGGGCCAAACTTGTCAAGGGGGTCCTGAATTTCGTTGTGCTTGATACTGAAAAAACGGGCATGATCCTGAGTACCACCAACGTGCTGCTAAATGAAATGGCCAATCACCAGATCCAGCTGGCCATCATCGAACCCAATGAAACGCTTGATTTTGAAGAAATCTCCATGAAGCGCCTCACAATCCTGAAAATGCTTCAGCCGTCGCTTACCCGGCCAAATAGCGGTCCTGAAGCCATGGCCTTTGAGAATGCCTACCGGAAGGTGAACAAGATTTTCCCCAACCAATATGCCGTTCGGGGGTTTGACGTAACTTTTGACACGATCCTGCGATTGGTCCAGGACAAGGGCTTTGCAACTTCAGCAATGGAGGATGCCACCCAGCAAATGGAAAGCAAGTTCAAGTATATGGCCAATGGGGCCGGATTTATCAATAAAGGGGTCTACATCCTTCAATACAATGATGACCTCACTGTAACCGAAGCCAACTGATGACCTCAAAAGTGACCTATATCGGGGGACTGCGGACCTCTTCCACACATATTTTGTCAGGCGCCGAAATCATTTCGGATGCCCCGGTTGACAATCACGGCCAGGGCGCCGCTTTTTCACCAACCGATTCCGTGGCCAACGCGCTTGCCACCTGCATGTTTACCGTTATGGGGATCAAGGCCCAGGCAATGGGATTTGGCCTTGAGGGCGCCACCGCGCAGGTAACCAAGCACATGCAATCGGAACCCAGGAAAATTTCGGCCATTGACGTCGTATTTGAGCTTCCGCCAGCAGACGCCAAAACGCGGGAAATCCTTGAGCGCACGGCGATGACTTGCCCGGTATTCCTGAGCCTTTCCGAATCAATTGCCAAAAACATCACTTTCAACTGGTCTTGACCCCCGCCGACGAACTGCAAAAACTGGCCCTGGCAAAAATGCCTTTTGGCAAATACAAGGACCGTTTCCTGATTGACCTTCCTGAATATTACCTGCTCTGGTATGCCCGCAAGGGGTTTCCGCCGGGTCAATTGGGCAGGCAGATGCAATTGGTCCAGGAGTTAAAACTCAATGGGCTGGAGTACCTGGTACGCAACCTTCGCAAATAAAATTCGAAAGGGATTTAGCGCCGGGGATTCAGTGTTTTTCTCGCAGATAATTGTATTTTTGCCACGTTTTTTTGAAGCACACAACACAACTACAATGAATCAGACCAAGTATATTTTTGTTACCGGCGGCGTGTCCTCATCACTGGGGAAGGGAATTATCGCGGCGTCGTTGGCAAAACTGCTGCAGGCCAGGGGATACAGGATTACCATACAAAAGTTTGACCCTTATATCAATGTGGATCCCGGTACGCTGAACCCATACGAACACGGCGAATGCTATGTTACCGATGACGGCGCCGAAACAGACCTGGACCTTGGCCATTATGAGCGCTTTTTAAATGTTCCCACCTCGCAGGCCAATAATGTGACTACGGGCCGCGTGTACCTTTCGGTGATCGAGAAGGAGCGCCGAGGCGAATTCCTGGGCAAAACAGTGCAGGTAGTTCCGCACATTACCAATGAAATCAAGGAGAGGATGCAGCTCCTGGGCAATTCGGGAGATTACGATATCGTCATTACTGAGATTGGTGGGACCGTTGGCGATATTGAATCGCTGCCTTATATTGAATCGGTTCGACAGCTTCAATGGGAACTGGGCGAGCACAATGCGATCGTGGTACACCTGACGCTGATTCCCTACCTTGCCGCCGCCGGCGAACTCAAGACCAAACCCACACAACACTCGGTCAAAACCCTTATGGAAAGCGGGATACAGGCCGATATACTGGTTTGCCGCACCGAGCATGAACTCTCAGACGAACTCCGTCAAAAACTGGCCTTGTTTTGCAATGTGCGCAGGAAGGCGGTGATCCAATCCATCGATGCCAGCACCATCTATGAAGTACCCAACCTGATGCTCGAGGAAGGCCTGGACGTGGTGGCGCTCAAACAACTCAATCTGCCCAAAAAATCAACCCCTGACCTCAAAAACTGGAACGTGTTTTTGCACCGGCTCAAAAACCCCCGGCATACGGTTAACATCGGGCTAATCGGAAAATACGTAGAACTGCAGGATTCGTACAAATCCATCATCGAAGCCTTTATTCACGCGGGGGCCGCAAATGAGACCAAGGTGAATGTGGTGTCGGTACATTCGGAATATATTGAACATTCCAACGCTGCCGAAAAACTGCGCGACCTTGACGGTATTGTGGTGGCACCCGGTTTTGGCGAACGCGGCATCGAGGGCAAGATCGAAACCGTGCGCTATGCAAGGGAAAACAATCTCCCGTTTTTGGGAATTTGCCTGGGGATGCAGATGGCCGTTATCGAATATGCCCGAAACGTGCTCGGAATCAAGGATGCCAACTCTACCGAGATGAACGAAGGTACATCGCACGCGGTCATTGACTTGATGGAGGAGCAGAAGAACATAACTGAAAAAGGCGGCACAATGCGGCTTGGCGCCTGGGATTGCGCGCTCAAACCCGGAACGCTCGCGCACAAAATCTACAATCAGGACCTGATTGCCGAAAGGCACAGGCACCGCTACGAATACAACGGTGATTACCAGACACAACTTGAAGAGGCGGGGCTGGTATCGTCAGGGATAAACCCTGAAACCGGATTGGTGGAGATTGTCGAGGTCCCCGGACATCCGTTCTTTATCGGGGTACAGTACCATCCTGAATACAAAAGCACCGTGGCCAATCCACACCCATTGTTTGTCAGCTTTGTGCAGGCAACCGTGAGATCTAAACAGAAATAATTTAAAATGGAGCAAAAAAAATTAGACCTGAATTCCATCATTGGCTTTATCCTGATTTTTGGGATATTGATGTGGGTGATGTATCAAAATACGCCGTCACAGGATACTGAGGCCAAACCCGCCACTGAGCAGAAGCAGGACGACAAAAAAGCTGCCGAGGCCAGTGCCAAGAGAGCTGAGCTCCACGGTGCCGAGGTGGCGCCCAATGATTCGCTCAGGATGAAAAATCTTGAGCAAACACTTGGCAGTTTTGCCTATTCAGGGACTTTGGAATCAGCTACCGATGGGTTCACGGTCCTGGAGAATGACCTGGTGAAACTCAAGATTGCCAACAAAGGCGGCCAGGTGGTCGAGGCGATCATGAAAAAATTCGAACAGTTTGAAAAAGGTTCGGGATTGCCGGTAAGCCTGGTAAAGGACAACAACGCGCAGTTCAACATAAAACTCAAGACCCGGGACAACCGGATGTTGGAGACCAAGGATCTTTACTTTGAACCGCAACTCACCAAGTCAGGCAATGACCAGGTGTTGACAATGAGGCTTAAATCAGGCCCTGATGCCTATCTGGAATACCGGTATGTGCTCAAGCCAGACCATTACATGCTGGATTTTGACGTGCGGTCACAGGGATTGGCGCAGGTTCTGGACACGTCCTCACCGCTTGAAGTTCAGTGGGACCTGAAGTCTTTCCGCAATGAAAAAAGCATATCGTATGAAAACCGTTATACCGAAATCGTTTACGAATATGAAGGCGGCAAGGATGATTACGTAGGCCAGGGCACTGACAAGCGCACCGATGCCGAGGAGGTATCCTACATCGCCTTCAAGCAACATTTCTTCGCATCGATCCTGCTAACCGAAAAGCCATTTGAGCGCGCTGATTTCCTTTCGCATGATCTGGTTGAAGACGAAGACCGTGACACCGTCTATACCAAGCAGTTTTCGGCCAAAATGCCACTGGCTTTCCGTGGCGGCGAGCTGGACCATAAAATGAACTGGTACTATGGCCCGGCCGATTACAAAATCCTGAACGAGTATGACCGCAACCTGGACGAGATCATTCCGCTGGGATGGGGCATTTTTGGGTGGATCAACAAGTTTATCTTCATTCCCGTATTTGGTTTCCTGAGTTCGTTTATCGCCTACGGGATCGCCATTATCATCTTTACCATTGTGATCAAGATCGCGATGTCGCCCATTACTTACAAGTCGTTCCTGTCGCAGGCCAAAATGAAGGTCCTTCGTCCCGAACTCAACGAACTCAACCAGAAGTTCGCCAAGGACCCGATGAAACGCCAGCAGGAGACCATGAAATTATACAGCAAAGCCGGAGTGAACCCAATGGCGGGCTGCATCCCGGCCCTGATTCAATTGCCGTTCATGTACGCGTCGTTCCAGTTTTTCCCATCGGCGATCGAACTTCGTCAAAAAGGATTTTTATGGGCCGACGATCTTTCGTCGTACGACGCCATCCTGCACCTGCCATTCCGGATTCCGTTTTACGGCGACCATGTGAGCTTATTCCCGATCCTGGCGGCCGTTGCCATTTTCTTCTACATGAAAATGACCACCGGCGATCAGGTGATGAGCCAGCCACCGCAGGAAGGCATGCCTGATATGGGCAAGATCATGAAAATCATGATTTACCTTTCGCCTATCATGATGTTGTTCTTTTTCAACAACTACGGGTCCGGTTTGAGCCTTTACAACTTTATCTCCAACCTGGTCACCATCGGCATAATGGTGGTAATCAAAAAGTATGTTGTAGATGAAAACAAGATCCACGCAAAAATTCAGGAGAACAAACTAAAACCAAAGCCGCAGGGCAAGTTTCAGAAGCGCCTCCAGGAGATGATGGAACAGGCCGAAGCCCAAAAGAAAAATCAACGCAAATAAATAATAAAAAAAAACTTCCGTTAAGGAAGTTTTTTTTGTTAAAGGGTCGGGAGCAGCACCTTGTCGATCACATGTATCACCCCATTATTGGCCTGGATATCAGTTTGGGTCATGGTACTAACCCGCGAATTGGCATCGGTGATCTTTTTGCCTCCACCGGTGAGGGTAATGGTGAAATCCTGCCCCGCCAAGGTAGAGAAGACCTGATTGTTTGTGAAATTTGACGAGAGCGCGTTAATCCCGCTGCCAACGTGGTAAAGCAATGTCGATTGCAAATGGGCTTCGGGAAAACCCGCAAAACCCGTTTGGCCTGTTTCAGTCAGAAAAGCCGAAAAAGCGCTGTTGGTTGGCGCAAAGATCGTAAACGGTGACCCTACGCTTCCGCCCAACGTGGCATCAATGGCCGCGGTAGTATTGAACCCGAGCGCGGTTTCCATCGTCTGCAATTCACTGTTTGCCGTTATAAAGGTCATCACGGTGGGGATGGCAAGCACTTTATCAATGATGTGCAGGTAGCCGTTTTTTGCTTCGATGTTGCCGGTACTGATCATTGCGGTGCCGTTCATTTTTGTCGCGGCCGAAGTGTCGAAGTACATGTCGAGGTAATTGGTGTCTGAAGCATCGCCCTTGGCGAGGGTTTTTCGGTATCCCGTAAAGAGTTCGGAGGTTTCAATTGATCCGCTAAGGGTATGGTACATCAAAAGGTTCCGAAGGTCATCGACGGGCACTTCATCGACCGTGGCAAAACCATTTTCGCCCAGATATTGATCAAAAGCCGAGTTGGTGGGAGCAAAAACCGTAAAGTTTGCATCACCGTTCATTGATGCGTCAAGCCCGGCCCGTTCCAAAGCCTGGACAAAGGTGCTCAATGAGGTCTGGTTCTGGGCCTCGACCAATAATGTGTTTTCAGGGGTGTTGCCGTCATTGTCGTCGCTGCACGAAAATGATGCCGTGGCAATCAGGGCTGCAAGCGCGATTTTTTTAAATTGGATTGATTTCATTGCAATATTTTTTAGTTCACTCCAAATTACAAATATTACGATTGCAGGATTCCAAATAAAGTATTAAAAGAAAAGGCCCCCGTAACGGAGGCCCTCTCTTTTCATAGCAATTTAATTTTACAATGCAGGAAGCAGGACCTTGTCCACCACATGGATTACACCGTTGGCGGCCTGCACATCGGTGGCGCTAATCATGCTTATGCGGTTATTGGCATCGGTGATCTGTGCCGATGAACCCATCAGTTGAACCAAAAACGACTGGCCCTGAAAAGTTTCGACCGTCATGTTGTTGGAAAGGTTGGTCGAGAGCACATTGGCTCCTGCTACTACGTGGTATTTAAGCGTATTTTCCAGTACGGCCTGAGGCACATCGGCCAATCCCTGAAGCGAAAGTTCACTGAGCAGTGATCCAAAAGCTGCGTTGGTTGGCGCAAATACCGTGAAAGGCCCGGTACCGCTCAAAATCCCTGCAAAGTCAGGCTGGTCGTCACGGGTCAGGGCCGAAACCAAATTGGTGAAATTTGGGTTGGCGATGGCGTGGTTTACTACCGTTGGCAATCCAATCACGCCGTTTACAACGTGAATCACACCGTTCTCTGCGTCAATGTTGGCCGTGGTTACGGTGGCCCCGCCATTGGCAACTCCGCCGTTGATGGTGACTCCCGATGCGGTATTGATAAACATGCTGAGCGTATTGCTCGCGGATGCTGAACCTTTGCCCAGTGTTTTCACATAGCCCGTGGTGAGCGCGCCGGACATTACCTCGCCGGAGATCACGTGGTTCAAAAGGACCTCGCGCAAAACATTTACCGGTACGGCGTCAATATTGGCAAAGCCGTTCGCCGACAGGAAGCTGTTGAACGCTGCATTTGTGGGTGCAAATACCGTAAACTGGCCACTGCCATTGAGCGTCGCAGTAAGCCCGGCACGTTCCAGCGCCGAGGCAAGGATTGAGAAGTCGGCGTTGTCCATTGCGATCATGGCAATAGTTTGCGGCTCCTGGTTAGTGTTGTTGTCGTCGTCATCGCTGCAACCTGTAAAGGTAAGTAGCCCGGCGGAGAGCATGATGCTGCTGATAAATCCAAGTTTTTTCATAATCAAATTTGTTTAATGATTACGCTAAATTATAAAACAAAAAGTAATCCTGTTTAATGTTATTGGTAAAAGTTTAAACACAACTTAAAGTTTATGACTTTGTTAATGATTGATTAAGTGGATCGACGTTGATCCTTGATTTTATTTGATTCTTGCGGATTTTGGGTTAAACAAATAACATTGCCTATTTATGTAATAATTTTGTACCCGATTCAGTTAATACGATTCAATACTGCAATATGAAGTACTTATTAATGTTTGTTGTTTCTATTTCCGCGTTTGGCCAGGTAAACCAATTTGACAAGGACGGGAAAAGACATGGGTTGTGGCGCGGGACTTTTGAACCTTCGGGCCGCGTGCGCTATGAAGGCAATTTTGAACATGGCAAAGAAGCCGGCGTATTTACCTATTACGATGATACTAAAGCGCATCCCGTGATTGCAACGCGCGATTTTTCCAAAGGTCCTGATGCGGTTTGGGCTGTATTTTTTGATCAGCAAAAAAACATCGTGAGCCAGGGTACGCTTAAAAACCGTCAGCCTGACGGCAGATGGGTCTATTTTCACAAAGCCTCAAAAGACACAATGACCGTCGAGCATTACAAAGACGGCAAACTTGACGGTGAACGCAAAGTATATTACCGCAACAAAGCACTCGCCGAAACCTCCAATTACAAAGCCGGGAAACTGCACGGGCCATATCTTAAATATTCAGAGAAGGGTGCGGTGCTGGAAGAGGTGAATTATGTCGAGGGCGTCCTGCAGGGGGCCGCTGTATATCGCGACGGCGCGGGGCAGATAGCTTCCAAAGGCAATTACAGGGACGGGCAAAAACACGGTACCTGGGAAATCTATCGCGGGGGCAAACTGCTCAGGACCGAGAAGCACCCGATGCAGCGCAAGTTTGAAAAACGGCCGGTCAAAAAACCGTAACTTTGCGGCTTCAAATTATACTATGAAGCGGGTTGTCGTGGGATTGTCGGGAGGCGTTGACTCCAGTGTAGCAGCGTATTTGCTCCAGCAGCAGGGATATGAAGTCATCGGGTTGTTCATGAAAAACTGGCACGATGAATCGGTTACGATTTCCAATGAATGCCCGTGGCTGGAAGACAGCAACGACGCGCTTCTGGTAGCCCAAAAACTCGGCATTCCGTTCCAGACCGTTGATCTTAGCGAGCAATACCGCGAAAAGATTGTAGACTATATGTTCGCCGAGTATGAAAAGGGCCGGACCCCGAATCCCGATGTATTGTGCAACCGCGAAATCAAATTTGATGTTTTTCTCAAGATGGCATTGAGCCTGGGTGCCGATTACGTGGCCACGGGACATTATTGCCAACGCGAAGAAGCGCAGGTTAACGGCAAAACCGTATACAGGCTTTTGGCAGGAGCCGATCCCGGAAAGGATCAATCTTACTTTTTGTGCCAACTTTCGCAGGAGCAGCTTTCACGGGCATTGTTTCCCATCGGCCATCTTCAAAAATCGGAGGTCAGGCAAATTGCCTCGCAAATGGGGCTTGTCACGGCTGAAAAGCGCGATTCTCAGGGATTGTGCTTTATAGGGAAAGTTCGCCTCCCCGAATTTCTCCAGCAAAAGTTACAACCTCGCGAAGGCGTGATCTATGAAGTGAGCCGCGACCTTGAAATTTATGGTCAGGAACGCTCGTTGGAGCAGGAGGCCATACCGTACAGGTATACACCTGATATGGCCCGCGCGGTGGGCAAACACCAGGGCGCACATTACTTTACCAACGGCCAGCGCAAGGGGCTCAATGTGGGGGGGACCACTGAACCTCTGTTTATCATTGCAACCGACGTCGAAACAAATGCAATTTACACCGGCAGGGGAAACACTCATCCGGGACTTTATCGCAGGGCGCTGTTCGTGGCCAGTCCAGAGATTCATTGGGTAAGGGAAGACCTTGAATTGCACGAAGGCGAGACGATGGAAGTCCTGGCGCGCATTCGCTACCGGCAGCCGCTGCAAAAGGCGGTCCTCCACCGCGTTAAAGAGGGCATGTACATTGAATTTGAAGAGCCGCAATCAGCCATTACCCAGGGGCAGTTTGTAGCCTGGCACCATGGCGATGAGTTGTTGGGCTCAGGAGTGATTGCCGGATAATCCCGCGTAAATTCGTATTTTAGGCCGATGAAACAATTGTCCATCCTGCTTTTTTTCCTGGTGTCGGCGATGAGCCTCGCGCAGCAGGATGCCTGGGTTTACCTTACTTCCAAACCCGATGCGGAAATCTATTTGTCCAATCCCTTGCAGATGCTTTCGCAAAGAGCGATTGACCGTCGCACCGTGCAAAATATTCCACTTGATATCACCGATGTTCCCGTTCACCATCCGTTTGTGATGGCGGTTGAAAATTCGCCGGGCATTACCGTTATGGCCCGGTCCAAATGGATGAACGCACTGCATGTCCGCGGCAGCCAGCAGGATATCGCCGCGCTGCAGAACCTCACTTTTGTTGCATCGGTAGATTTTGCCAATAACGACCTGAATTCCGGCCGCTCGGCTGCCGTTGCCAAAAACATGGAACTACAGGTTGATTTTCCTTATGGCGATTCGGCCAACCAAATCCAGATGCTGCAAGGTCACTTACTCCATCAGCAGGGCTATACCGGCCAGGGCAAACTCATCGCGGTATTGGATGCCGGCTATCCCGGGGTGGATACTGCCGGGCCATTTGCAAGGCTGCGGGACAACGGATTGATTTTGGGCGGGTATAATTTTGTTGACCGTAATGACGATATTTACAGCCGAAGTTCGCACGGGACCCTTGTACTTTCCACCATGGGCGGCTATGCCAGCGGCCAACTTGTGGGAACCGCGCCTGATTCGGGTTATTACCTCTTCATCACTGAAGATACCGCGTCCGAAAATCCTGTTGAGGAATCTCTTTGGGTGGAAGCGGCCGAAGCGGCAGACAGCCTGGGTGTGGATATTATCAACTCGTCATTGGGTTACTTCAATTATGACGATCCGGGTTACAGCTATTCATTTGACCAGATGGACGGCAATACCGGTTTTGCCAGCCGCGGTGCCGACCACGCGTTTTCCAAAGGCATCCTGGTAGTGGTTTCGGCAGGTAATTCAGGTAATTCGCCAAACCCAAATATCGGGGTTCCCGCCGATGCCCACACCGCACTGACCATTGGGGCAGTAAACGCCTCGGGAAATTTCGCATCATTCAGTTCAGTGGGCCCAACTGCCGATGGACGGATCAAACCCGATGTGGCGGCGCAGGGGCAGGGCGTGGTAGTGGCCGGGCCCTCCGGGAATATTGGCACATCAAGCGGTACTTCATTTTCAAGCCCGATCATTGCCGGGATGGCAGCATCACTTTGGCAGGCGGCCCCATCGCTCACCAACGTGCAACTGGCACAAGTGATACGGGAGTCGGCGCATCTTTTTGATTCGCCAAATTTCCAGATGGGCTACGGAATTCCCAACTTCTCCGTCGCGCTTCAAAATGCGCTCCTTTCGACTGATAGTTTTGCCATTGTTCCACCGATGGTTTACCCGAACCCCTTCAGTGACAAAATCACCTTGGCCAATATTGCGCCGCAGGCTGTGATGACGCTTTTTGACACATCCGGTCGTGTTTTGCTCAGGACATCACCCGGACAATCGCAAATTGAAACCGAGACACTTGTCAACGGGATGTATTTTTACCAGATTCAGTGGCAGGGCACATCAATCAGTGGTAAACTTCTCAAAAATTGATATGAACAGGATAATTCAGCTTTTAAAGATTAAATACCCGGTAATCCAGGCCGGAATGATCTGGAACAGCGGTCACCGGCTGGCTTCGGCCGTTTCCAATGCCGGCGGGCTTGGGGTTATAGGCGCGGGGTCAATGTACCCGGAAGTCCTAAGGGAGCACATCCGCAAATGCAAGGCTGCCACCACAAAGCCATTCGGGGTAAATGTTCCGATGCTTTATCCCGATATCGATAAGATC
>JAEZGB010000183.1 GCA_023437485.1 Bacteroidota bacterium | reverse complement strand
CACCTGGGTCGAACGCATTCAAACTGATAGCTGATAGCTGATAGCTGACAGCTGAGAACAAAAAAACCGCCTTTCGGCGGTCTTTTTACATCTGTGCTGGATACTGTATTTGGTAATCCTCGGGTTTGATGTCGCGGAAATTCGCCCCGTACGTCTCTTCAATTGCTTTTAAGAACTCGTTGGCGATGAGCGCATAGCCGCGGGCCGAAGGATGTACCCCGTCAAGCGAGAACGCGCCGCCCGTGACGAATGACGCGGTCATGTGGTACGTTCCAAAGCGGATTCCGGTTGAAGCTAATTGTTGCAGCAGCATATTGGCGTCCACGAAAGCCAGGCCTTTGGCATCGGCGATTGTTTTGATCGAGGCGTTGAATGCGTCGGTAGCGGTCTTGACCTCCGCTACCTCGTCTTTTGAGAGAACCCAATTGTCGGCCAGCGGCACTGAAACTCCATTGACCATCATCGGATTTCCACCGACCGTAGTGCCGATAAAGGTGCGCGATGGCAACACCAAAAGATCCTCCGGAGTGGCCTCGCGGTAAGAAGGGATCCCAAATGCCGAAAGGTTTGTCAGATAAGAATCCACGATTACCACAGCGTTGTTGCCCACCGAAAAATTGATTGTGCGGCGCTCAGCCTCCTCGGCCGAAAGCGCCCCGAGTGAAACAGCGGTTTGAAGACCGTTGTTATAGGTGGCATAACCCGCATTGAGTTGAGCGACGGTAGCCTCATCAAGTGGAACCGGGTTGTAAGGCACTGTCCTGAAATATGGGATCGAGGTCACATACGGGAGGTTTGCCACAACACCTTTTGCGCCGTTGGCAGTCAACTGGTCAACAAGGGCGCCATAGACCTGGGCAAAAACACCGGGGTCGGTAATGTCATTGTTGCCATAACTTGCAGGGTTTGGATTTCCAATTTGATTTGTTCCGATTCCACCCGATGTCGCGTAAGACAGTACGTCATTGTTCCCGATCCAAAGGGAAAAGAATGTTGGGTTTTGAGCCACGGCATCACCGATTATGCTGGCTGTCGAGGACGAAGCGAACCTCGCAAAATATGGGTTTGCCTGGCCGGTGGGGACGCCTGCGATATTGCCGTACCCGGGTGCCAGCAAATGAAAACTCTTTGCTCCCGGAACGCCCATATTGTTGACCGGGCCCGTAACGGTTTCCGTAATTTCGGTCATTGGAGTAGCTGGAAGCGGCCCGATTTGGGGAGTTCCGCCCGCAAATCCCAATATGGCCAGTCGTGGCCCCTGAATGACGTTTCCGCCGAGCAACAGGCCGCCAATATTATCGGGCCCCACGAATGGGACGGTAAAGGTACCACCGCCCACCTGTGCAAACTGCTGCGCCATGATGTTTGGGTATGAGTTTTCCTGTCCTTTCCTGAAAAGCGCATTATCGCTAGAACCGGCAGTCAGCGAATTTCCCAGGGCTACAAATCTTGTGAAATCGGCGGTTCCGGCACTAATGGGCTCTTCCACCTGTGTACTGTTGTCATCGTCGCTATCGCAGGCCACAAAACCCAGCGCAAGCAGCATCAGCCATTTATAATTCTTTATCATGATTGTCAATTTTTAAATTATGGGTTGATCGTCCACTGTACATACCACTGCTGGCCTATCTGGCCCGCGCCGATTACCTGTATATAGTCTTCGCCAAAGAGGTTTGCGCCACCTACTTTTATCATCGACTTCCACTTCGGGATTGAGTAATTTACCTGCGCATCAAACACCGTATTTTCAGGTACGATTCCATCAGCGAACGAAGATTGCCACAGGTATTCATCGTTCCACCTTACGTTCAGGTTAAACCCGAAATTTCTGAACGCTTTCGGATTCCCCAACGATGCTTTCACACGGTGACGCGGAGTGTTGAAACCGGCCACGAAAGCAGGGTCTTTTTCCTGGTCGAACTCAAATTGGGCATGGTTGTAATTAATTCCCAATTCATAGTCCTGATAGATCTTACGGGTTACGCCCACGCCGAAACCAAACGATGAAACAGTCTCAGTGGTGTTGGAATAAACCTGGAATACCCTGCGGTCACCGTTGGCGATGGCCTGAAGACCCAGTTGGGCGTCGGTTTGGGTAAAGTCAGTACCGACTGATCCGTAATACGGCTTCACGACGCGCGACGAGCTCATGAAGTCATTGTAAATATTGTAATAACCGTTGATGTCGATTGAGAACGCGTTGCCGATTACTGACTTGTAACCGAGTTCGAACGCCTTGACCTGCTCGGGCTTGACCAGGCTGACACTGGCGGTCTCAAGATCGGCAGGGTTTTGAGTAACGGCGAAGCGCTGTACCGACGGAAGCGTGTAGAGCGTGGTGTTGTACGCATCGTTTCCTGTAAGGGTCACGGTAGCTGGCGCGCCAAGTGCCTGGCCGGCGAGGCTCACGGGCATCTCCTCGACATAGCGGTCGAGGTTGTCGGCTGCCGATCCAATCAATGCAAAGGGCCCTACGTCCAGACCGATGTACTGATCCTGTGTGGTCGGGTTGCGGAAACCGGTTTGGAATGACGCGCGGAAATTGTGGTTCCTGCGCTCGCCTGCCGAGTAGACAAACGAGATGCGCGGCGAGAACTGCCCGTCAAAGTTTTGTGACTTGTCATAACGAACAGATCCGGTAAACTTCAAGCGTTCCTGCGCGAATTTCTTTTGGAACTGGGTGTAAATTCCGTACTCTTCATATTCGATAGACCCGTCATAATCGGTGAAGATGGTGCCCTGCGAATTCAGGTCATACAACCTGAAGGAACCTCCAACCTGGATCTCGGCGAAATCGATAAGCTCCCTGAAGTTGTAATTCACATCGGTGTGGTAGAGCTTGGATTCGTCGATGAACTTGGCTCCTGTGGTCAGGTCGGGATTGGCAATGACGGTATTAAGCGCATTGTAGAACTCGGGAGTGCCGGGTTGAAACTGTGGCAACCTCGGGGCATCGGGATTGAGCGGATCAATGTGCGGTGTAATTGGCAGCGCCGGCATGCCTGCAGGGAAGCCGTTGGTATTGGCAAAAGTGCGGGCGTAATTGGCTGCGGTGTTGGCGTCGAATCCAAACAATGCGCTCGATAACTGATACGCAGTCGCATAATCGGTAAACCAGTTCTTGTCCGGTTTGGCAAGGCGGTTCACGTTCCACGCGGCAAAACGCATGTCATAGGAATCTCCTGCATTCTCATCGGTCACATAAGCCCGTACAAAGAAATTGCGGTTCTTGATCTCGATCTTGGCCTGGTTGAGGAAGAAATTTTTGAGCGCATAGCGGTTCGCCCCCTGATAGATCGTGTTGCCAAAGCCAAGCTTGTATTGCCCGATGATCTCAAAATCATTCTCCCACGGCTTGTAGTGGAGTGAGAAATCGGCTTTGACACTTTCAATCTTATTGTCGCCAAGATCCTGTTCGCGGTAGCCCGTGCGGCTAACCTGCCCAACATTGGGAATAAAAGTCGTCACCTCGTCGCCGTAAAGGTTGAGGCCGTCATAGTTTGGATTGCCGTCGTGCCCAATGGTTCCACCGGTCATACTGCGGGTATCGTTGGCGATCCATTCGGTGGCACGCATATAGTTAAAATTGACCTTTCCGGCAAACTTGGGCGTAAAGGCATGCGCTGCCCTGAACCCGAAGTCATAATAATCATTGGTACCGGCTGCATCCTGCGATGTTTGGCCATATTTGAAATAGGTGCTGATTCCCTGCGTAATAAACGGATTTTTACTGTTCATGAACAGGATTCCGTTAAATGCGTTGGCCCCGTAAAGTGCCGATGAGGCGCCCGGAAGCAATTCGACGCTGGCCACGTCAAGTTCCGAAAGGCCAATCAGGTTGCCGAGCACGAAGTTTAGCGCGGGAGATGAATTGTCCATACCGTCCACCAACTGCATGAACCGGGTGTTGGCAACCGTGGCGAAACCACGCGTATTGATGGATTTAAATGAGAAGCTACTGGTATTAAAGTGAACTTCCTTCAAGTTTTCCAACCCGTCATAAAATGAGGGCGACGACGTATTGCGCACCTCGGCCGGGCCCATACGTTCGATGGTGACCGGTGACTCGAGCACGCGTTCAGGCGTTCGTGAAGCTGACACCACAATTTCGCTCAAAAGGGTCTGCTCTTCCTGCAGCTGGACCGAAACTCCCGCAAGGGAAGTTACTGATACGGTCGTGGTCGCGTATCCGACACTTGAAACCTCGATTTTGAACGGTGGCGTGAGCGTGGTCGAGAGGAGGAACTTACCGTCGGCATCGGCGACCGTCCCGGCATCTTCTCCCACCACCCGGACGTTTGCTCCCGGAATCGGAAGGCCCGCAGCATCCGTAATGGTACCGCTTAGCGAGTTTTGTGCATACGCGCCAAAGCTAAGGAGCATCGACACGAAAAATAGATACACTTTCATGAAGGTAGGGTTATTTGGTTAACAAAGCCAAAATACAAACATTTTCAATCCGTCTTAAAAAAGTCATAAAAAAAGCGAGAAAAAATCTCGCTTTTTTATTGTCAAATGTCCAACGTCGAATGTCAAACGTTTTCCATTGAATTGTATGTTCGGAAAATTACATTAAATAGTAGCCAAATATCCTTGTTGTGTACTCCAACTGACTGCTGAGTGCTGATCGCTGACAGCTTATTCCACCGTTACCGATTTGGCCAAATTCCTGGGCTGGTCCACATTGCAACCGCGCATAACGGCGATATGGTACGACAGCAATTGCAGCGGAATGGTGGTCAGCAACGGCGAGAGCGCATCGGCTGTTTCAGGGACTTCGATCACGTATTCGGCAAGTTCGCGAACCTGCACGTCGCCTTTGGTCACTACGGCAATGATGCGGCCCGAACGCGATTTGATTTCCTGGATATTGCTTACAACCTTGTCATAATGCCCCTGCCTTGGTGCAATAACAATGACCGGCATATGCTCGTCGATGAGAGCGATTGGCCCGTGCTTCATTTCGGCGGCGGGATAACCTTCGGCGTGGATGTACGAAATTTCCTTGAGTTTAAGGGCCCCTTCCAATGCAACCGGGAAATTGTATCCGCGGCCCAGGTACAAACAATTGGGGGCGTCCTTGAATTCGGCGGCAATGGCCTTGGCCTGATCGTTGGTTTGGAGTGCTTCCTGAACTTTCTCAGGGATAACTTCCAATTCCTGCAAGTAGCGGTGGAAATCGGAATTTGAAAGTGTGCCTTTGGCTTTTGCCAGCCTGAGCGCGATCATGGTAAGGACCGTGATTTGGGTGGTAAAGGCCTTTGTTGAAGCGACACCGATCTCAGGGCCGGCGTGCGTATAGGCTCCCGCATGGGTTTCGCGTGAAATTGATGATCCCACCACGTTGCAAACCCCAAAAACAAAGGCGCCACGCTCCTTGGCCAGTTTAATGGCTGCAAGGGTATCGGCGGTTTCCCCTGACTGTGAAATCGCGATCAGGATATCTCCTTTATTGATTACCGGGTTGCGGTAACGGAACTCTGAGGCGTACTCCACCTCAACGGGGATCCGGGTAAATTCTTCAAAAATATATTCGGCGACAAGCCCGGCGTGCCATGAAGTACCGCACGCCACGATGAGAATCCTGTCGGCATTCAGGAATTTCTCCAGGTTATCTTCAACACCGGCCATCTGGATAATGCCTTCGTTGGCCAAAAGGCGTCCGCGGTAAGTGTCC
Organism: Bacteroidota bacterium; assembly: GCA_023437485.1. Classification (GTDB taxonomy): domain Bacteria; phylum Bacteroidota; class Bacteroidia; order Flavobacteriales; family Flavobacteriaceae; genus Flavobacterium. The sequence goes on along the minus strand of JAEZGB010000183.1, from coordinate 28,796 downwards.
TTGATTACGGCGGGCTGCTCATAGATTTCCTTCATCATGAAATGCTCATAGCCGCCCTTTTCAATCTGCTCCAGGTTCATCTGAAGTTCCTGAACATAAGGATCTACAAGTGTGTCGTCTTTTATTTTCCTGACCTTTAGCGGCTTATGCATTCGAACCACGGCCATTTCCTCATCTTCCAGGTAAATAGCGTTTGATGTATATTCAATGAATGGCGATGCGTCAGAGGCGATAAAGAACTCGTCTTTCCCGATGCCGATCGCAAGGGGGCTTCCCAGCCTCGCCACCACGATCTCGTCAGGCTTTTTGCGGTCAAACACACAAATCGCATAGGCGCCAACCACCTGGTTTAGCGCAACCTGTACGGCCTTGCCCAATTTGAGGTTGTCCTTGCGTTGAACGTCTTCAATCAGGTTCACCAATACCTCGGTATCAGTGTCTGAATGAAATTTATAACCGCGTTTTTCCAACTCCATTTTGAGCGGACCATAATTTTCAATGATCCCGTTGTGGATAATGGCCAAATCACCTGAGTTTGACAAGTGAGGGTGCGAGTTTACGTCATTGGGAACGCCATGGGTTGCCCACCGGGTATGGCCCATGCCAATAACGCCGGTCGTGGTGATTTCCGCTTCTGCCCTGGTTTCGAGATCGGTAACTTTTCCTTTGGTTTTGGAAAGTTTGATATCGCCGTCATAAAGCATAACCCCGGCACTGTCATAACCCCGGTATTCAAGCCTTTTGAGCCCTTTAATAATAATTGGGTAAGCCTCGCGGTGCCCTATGTATCCTACAATTCCGCACATATGATCAGAGTTTAATTATCAGGGTTTTCTTTTGGTGTAATAAATTTCAAGTTTAAGCCTTTTGTCTTCAGGCACGGCCGGATGTGTTCCGTAAAGAAACGTTCCGAGCGGGTTCATGATGGAGGCCGCCGGGATAAAATTGTTCACCCGATCGTCGGGATTGCGCAATTTGCCCATATCGACAATGTTGATGCTCTCGGTAACTGAAAGTCCCAGCCTGACGTTAGTAGAATCAGGCGCCTTGACCAGGTTGCGCAGGTAGTTGGTTATCCTGATCTTGTACTTGGTGTCATTTCCGCTTTCGCGCTCCAGCAATCCGCCATGGACGTACTTGCTGTTTTTGAAACCGCCGGTGGTGTTGTCCAGATAGTAATCTACAAGCGGCTTCTTGTTCTTAACATCATACAGGTAAATCCGCTTGGGGCTAACATTGGTTCCGCCCATATAATTTGGGGTCTTGTTGATGTGGAAGGTCAGGCTCGCCTCGTTTATGAGCCACTCATTCTGCCGTATTTCCTCAAGTTGGTCAGCCACGCCATTGCCATCGGTATCAGGCCCGAAGAGGTCAATTACAACCACCGATCCTTCGCCGCCCTTAAGTGCAAGGACCTCCTGGCCCACTTCGGCGTCAAATGACTGCGCAAGGGCCTCGGTATAGTGTGGATCAGGGTCGATATTCTGCAGCAGGCTCACGGTATTCCCCTTCATGTTCATCACGAATTCTTTCCTGATGCGCACCGGTTGGTTTGACGCATCAAGCACCGGCTGAAAATTTGCATCAAGCTGCGTTTCCTTATAATATAGGGTGACAGTGCCGTCGCCAAAATTGATCATCGCAAGCTGGCCCTGGGCCGATGTTGGATCAACCTTGAAATACAGGCCTCGGAAATAGTTCTTGAACGCGTTGTTGCTGCTGAGTATGCCCTGCGGCGCGCCCAATATTCTTGACGTAAAATAATCGTTGTCCAATTTTAGCCGCATACCCGGACGTACCCTTCGAAGTGAAGTGTTGCCGTTGTTGCTAATTACTGTCTCTTCGTGTTCGTCAGCACTAAAGAAAAAAGCTTCATTGTCACTGGACAACCCATTGTTCAAAACCGTAGGATTGTATGTAATTTCCGGGCGCTGATTGGAATAATAGCGCTGGGATTCCTGCTCGTCCTGGGCGTTGTAAAAAAAGTCACGCAAAAAATATTGCGATTCGTGGACCGCCAGTTGCATGGGACTTTCTGCCTGGCCAAATATCGAATCCAGTTCATAGGTATGCGCCCCGCCGGCATCGGTAGATTTCAGGGTGCTGAAGTAAGGAACGTACAACACCACCGAATCAATCACCGGATTGGTCTGGTGCGAGGCAAAAAGCGGACTGAGGTTCTTGATTTCGAGCTGAGTGACAAAACTGGCCACCGTTTTCCCAAGTGCGGGATTCGAATAAACGCCAAACGGGTTTATTTGCAGGTTATTGGTTTGAACCGGCCCGGTGGGAATGGTGTTGGCCACAATGGAAAAGGTGTCGTCCTTCTCAAAAAGAAAGTGGTCATCGCCAACAATATCGGCACCTAATTCATTAAAATCTTTATCACATGAGGCCAGTAAAACGGCCATGAGCGCGGCCGCCGGAATCCTCAAAAGGGAAGTAAGGTTCATCTTCGTCATTCGGTTACTATGCCAGCATTTCCCTGTAAAAAGCAGTATATGCTTCAGCAAATTTTTCATTGGAGGCGAAAGGTAAAAAAGGTTTACCACTCGATTCTATATATTTTGTTAAACTTGCCGGCAGGTTCTTAGACCCCGCGATCACAGCGTCCGAGTGCGCAACGCTTACCCTGATGATATTCTCATAATCGGGCGTGGCCAGGTCGGCGATCTCTGATTCGGGGATCTCGTCAAACTTAACCTTGTTGATCATATTGACGTCCAAGGTACCGTCAAACCCCTGGCTGTAAACCGATGTCACGATCTTGGTCTGGGCAAACAACGCCTCGTCTTTGTAATAGTGTTTCATATACACGGGAAGCATCGCGGCCATCCATCCGTGCACGTGGATGATATCAGGAACCCAATTGAGCTTTTTTACGGTTTCCACCACGCCTTTGGCAAAGAATATCGCACGCTCATCATTGTCAGGGTAAAGCACGCCTTCCTCATCGGTAAAGGTTGCCTTCCTTTTGAAATATTCGTCGTTGTCGATAAAGTAAACCTGGATGCGCTCTTTTGGAATTGAAGCAACTTTGATGATGAGCGGCATATCGAGATCATTGATCACAAGGTTCATACCCGATAGCCTGATCACTTCATGGAGTTGGTGACGGCGCTCGTTGACGTTTCCGTATCGCGGCATGAAGATCCTGATCTGACCACCCTGGTCATTGATCATCTTGGGCACATCGTAGGACATTAAGGAGACTTCGTTTTCGGCCAAATACGGCACTACTTCCGACGATACATACAAGATCCTCTTATCCTCCATCTGCAATTTTAATTTTGTTCATTGGCAATAAAAACAGTGCAAAATTACTAAAATTTATGCAGTTATGAACTTATCGCTTAAGTTTGCACCGCATTTTAACCACTTTTGAATGCTCATATTCAACAGCCCGGCTGAACTTACGGGGCATCTGCACTCCACCAACAAAGGCTCGATTGGGTTTGTACCGACTATGGGCGCGCTTCACGACGGGCACCTTTCGCTTTTAAAGGCTTCGCTTGCGCAGAACGGCCAAACGGTAATCAGCATCTTTGTAAATCCAACCCAGTTCAATAACGCCGAAGACCTTGCGCACTATCCCAGGACGCTTGAGGCCGACATTGAAAAGATCAGTAAAGTTGACAAAAACATCATTGTTTTCGCTCCCTCAGTTACAGATATGTACGGCACGGCCGCAAAAGCCGATACCTACCGGTTTGGCGGTTTGGAAAATGAAATGGAAGGTCGCTTTCGCAAAGGTCATTTTGACGGCGTGGCCACAATTGTAAAAAGGCTGTTTGAGATTGTCCGACCGGACCGAGCTTATTTTGGCGAAAAAGATTTCCAGCAATTGCAAATTGTGCGAAGCCTGGTAGCCCGGTACAAACTTCCGGTTGAAATCGTGGGCTGCCCTATTTTCCGCGAGCCCGGCGGCTTGGCAATGAGCTCCAGGAATGAACGGCTTTCGGCCCTGGAACGCCAACAGGCATCGGTTATTTACGCCGCATTGCAGATGGCGCGCAAGAATTTCGGCAACCAATCGACACAAAAAATAAGAACCGCGGTTGAGCAGATGATCTCAGCGATACCGGGATTTACACTTGAATATTTTGAAGTCGCCGATGAAAAAACGCTGAGGCCCGTTCAGCGCAAAAGCAAGAAAAAGAAATATCGTGCGTTTATAGCCGTACTTGTGAACAAAATCAGGCTTATAGATACCATTGCCCTAAATTAATTACCTTTGCCCCCATGCAAGTCCACGTTGTAAAATCAAAAATCCACCGCGTTACCGTAACCGGCGCCGACCTCAATTACATAGGCAGTATCACCATTGACGAGGCGCTTATGGAAGCCGCCAACATCATTGAAGGCGAAAAAGTTTCCATTGTGAACATCAATAATGGTGAACGTCTGGAGACCTACGTCATCAAAGGCAACCGCAACAGCGGCGAGATCACCCTGAACGGCCCCGCGGCCCGCAAGGTGCAAAAAGGCGACGTAATCATTGTGATCGCCTATGGGATACTGGATATGGAAGAAGCGAAAACCTTCAGCCCAAGCCTGGTGTTCCCAAATGAAAAAGACAATTCACTGACCTGATTTGGATTCGAGCAAAATTGCCGGCGATGTTGTGCCGAAGCCGCCGTCAAAGGCGCGCTCGCTGATCTCAAAGTGGCTGTCAATCGCGCTCCCGCTGATCCTTGGGTTTTCACTGATTATTTACAAATACAACCAGTTCACTCCTGAGCAAATCCGGGAGATGCGCGGCTATTTCACCTCGGCCAACTATCTGTACATCAACCTTTCTTTGGCCATCGCGTTACTAGGTTACCTTTCGCGGGCGTACCGATGGAAGTTTTCGCTTAACCACATGGGTTATACCTCGCGGTTCGGCAACAACCTGATGGCGGTCTGCATTTCATACTTCGTCAACCTGACCATCCCGCGCTCGGGCGAGATTTCCCGGGCAGTAGTTCTCAAAAAATATGAAAATATCCCGTTTGACAAGGCTTTTGGTACCATCGTAGCAGAACGGATCGTCGATTTTTTGATATTCCTTCTTTTTGTGGCAATTGCCCTTGCCTTCCAGTTTGATGTGCTGCGCGATTTTGTTAACGAACACATTCCGCTGGAACAACTTGCGCTGCTTGCCGTTGGCGGCGCGGTTTTTATGGGCGTGCTCATACTGGTTTGGATCTATTCCAAATGGCGTTTGGTCGAAGCGCTTAAGGTGCGCGTTGCCGGATTGCGCGAGGGTGTCGAAAGCGTCTTCCGGATGGAGCGCCGTTGGGCTTTTCTGTTTCATTCGTTTTTTATCTGGTTCAGTTACCTGGCCATGTTCCACATTACCATTTTTGCGCTGCCCGAAACCAGTAACATTAGTTTTGGCGCTGTGGTCACCGCCTTTGTATTTGGCAGCCTGGCCATCGGGTTTACCAACAGCGGATTTGGCGCTTATCCATTGCTCATTGCACAGATTTTCCTGCTCTACGGGGTTCCCGATACCGCCGGTACCGCTTTCGGCTGGCTGGTCTGGATCTCACAAACACTGCTCATGATCGTGCTGGGGCTGCTCTCGTTCATCCTGCTCCCGGTCCTTAATCGTAACGAATAATTTTATATATTGGGCTGCCCGAATCGCCTTTTTGCCTGCGAAATGCGAAACGCAAAACCATTACCATGAAATATTTGATTACCCTGGCCGCACTTTTGGCCTGCACAATGGCTTTTCCGCAACAAAAAATTGTCGAGTCGATCACTTCGTCCAAATTGGGCGAATCGCGTGAAATCACTATCGGGCTGCCTGCAAGCTATGACACCAACACCTCCAAGAAATATCCGCTCCTGGTCCTGATGGACGGCGAATATTTGTATGACCCCTTTATGGGCGCGCTTCAATACGGAAGCTATTGGGATGATTTGCCCGAGATGCTGGTAGTTGGAATATCGCAAAACAAAGGGTATGACCGCGAAGCCGATTGCAAATTTGACCCGCAGACCGGCCTTCCCGAAGGCAAAGGCGCGAAGTTTTTTGAATTTATTGGTGAGGTGGTCGCGGCGATGGAAAAAAACTATCGGATTGCTCCTTTCAAGATTATTGCCGGACACGATGTCACGGCCGGCTTCCTCAACTTTTACCTCTACAAGGACCAGCCCCTTTTTAACGCATATATTTCAATGAGCCCTGAATTGCCGCCGGGGATGGAAGAACAGCTCCCCGAACGCCTGGCCAAGATTCAACAGCCTTTGTTCTACTACCACTCAACAGCTGATGGCGACATTAAAAAGATGCAGAACCGCATAATTGCGCTGGATGAGCAGGCAAAAAAAATCAGCAAGTCCACGCTTAACTACGGCTTTGACAATTTCAAGGGCGCAAGCCATTACTCGCTGGTACTGCATTCGATCCCCAATGCGCTCTATCAGTTTTTTCAGGTGTACCAGCCTATATCGACCAAGGAATTCAATGAAAAGATCGCGACCCTTCCGGGCGGATATACAGATTACCTGATTGCCAAGTACGATGCGCTGGAAAAGGTCCTGGGAATGAAAACCCAGATTCGCTACAATGATTTTAAGGCGATCGAAGCGGCCATCCTCAAAAACAAGGCTTACACCGAATTTGACAAACTGAGCGATATCGCCAGAAAAAATTATCCCAAAAGTATGTTGCCTGATTACCACATGGCCATGATGTATGAAAAGACCGGCGATACCAAACGGGCCATTAAATCCTATACCAACGCATTCCAGAAAGAGGAAATCGGCGACCTTACCAAGGATATGATGCTGGGCAGGGCCGATGATTTGAAAGGAATGTAATTTATGGCGAAGACCAAATCGGCATTCTTTTGCCAAAACTGCGGCGCGCAGCACTCAAAATGGCAAGGGCAATGCAACTCATGCCGGCAGTGGAACACCATTGCCGAAGAGATTATCAAAACCGAAAAACCCGGCTGGAAGCCTGCCATTGAAAGCAGCGCAAAGTCCCGGCCGATGAAAGTCTATGACATAGATCCGGGGGGCGAGGTCCGCATGGACACCCGCGACGCCGAACTCAACCGCGTTTTGGGAGGCGGGCTCGTCCCCGGCTCCATGATCCTGTTGGGCGGCGAACCCGGAATTGGGAAAAGTACGCTGCTTTTGCAGATTTCGCTTCGGTTACCTTTCAGGACACTTTATGTTTCGGGCGAGGAAAGCCAGAAGCAGATCCGGATGCGGGCCGGGCGTATTGAGGGCCAAAGCGACAATTGCTTCGTCCTGACTGAAACCAATACACAAAATATTTTCTCGCACATTCGCGAGGTGCAGCCCGAAGTGGTCATCATCGACTCCATCCAAACCCTTCAAACTGACCTGCTGGACGCATCGCCCGGAAGCATTTCGCAAATTCGTGAATGTACCGCCGAGCTCATCCGGTTTGCAAAAGAATCAAATGTTCCGGTGATCCTGATTGGCCACATCACCAAAGATGGCAATATCGCCGGGCCCAAGATCCTGGAGCACATGGTTGATACCGTGCTGCAATTTGAAGGTGACCGCAACCATGTTTACCGCATTCTCCGCTCGCTCAAAAACCGGTTTGGTTCAACCGCCGAACTGGGCATTTATGAGATGATGGGCAGCGGTTTGCGCGAAGTTTCAAACCCGTCGGAAATCCTGATCTCCCACCGTGAGGAAAACCTGTCCGGCACGGCGATCTCGGCAACATTGGAAGGCCAGCGCCCGCTGATGATTGAAATCCAGGCCCTGGTAAGCACCGCTGTTTACGGCACTCCCCAAAGATCCACCACCGGTTACAATGCCAAGCGGCTCAACATGATCCTGGCCGTGCTTGAAAAACGCGCGGGGTTCAGGCTTGGCACCAAGGATGTTTTCCTGAACATCACCGGCGGCATTACCATTGACGATCCCGCCCTTGACCTTGCGGTAGTGGCAGCCATATTGTCGTCAAATGAAGATATTCCGGTGGGCAAGGATTTTTGCTTTGCCGGCGAAGTGGGCCTCTCCGGTGAAATACGTCCGGTAACCCGCATTGAACAGCGCATCCAGGAAGCCGAGAAACTGGGTTTCAGCTCCATATTTGTATCTAGGTATAGCAAGGCGGCCATCAAATCTCCCAAAATCCAGATCCGTGAGGTTTCACGCATTGAAGATGTCGCGCAAGAGTTGTTTGGCTAAGCGGCAATGCGTACTTTTATGGAAATTACGGGTTAAGGACTTTAGATGAAAAATTTCAGGAAAAGAGCGGTCTTCGCAGCAAAAGTGGCCCTAACCGCGGTTGTTGTGATTGTGGCCAGCTGGTTCGTTTTTAGGGATATGATCCTGGAAAAAGTGCTGGACAAGGCCATCGCCAAAATAGAACGCGATTATGATAGCCGGCTTGTGGTTCAGGACGCTGCCTTTAGGGGCGTGGCCGGAATTGATTTGCACGGTGTGTCGTTGGTGCCAAACGGTGCCGATACGCTGTTCAGGATGCGCAGGATTTCCTCGGATGTTAACATGATGCAACTGCTCGTGGGCAAGGTTCAGATCCACAAACTTGAAGTGGCCGACGGTTTCGCACAACTCGTGATCAAGGGCGAAAGGCGCAATTTTGATCCCTTCGTACCCAAACCTGATTCGCTTGCCGCCAAACCCGTTGAACCCCAAAAAAAAGATTACGCCCGTGACGCCTACCGGATGCTTTCCAGGGCGCTTAACCTGGTTCCCACTGATATGCGGTTGGCCAACGTTTCCTTTACCCTTGACGACAACGGCAAAAAGACTTCGGTAAAAGTTGACGGGCTGAAACTCGTGGAAAAGCAGCTTGAGACCGCCATTCACGTCCAGACCTCGTCATTTGCACAGCGCTGGCGCATCCGCGGGCATGCCGATCCACGTGACCGCGAGGCCGATCTGAGTTTCTTTAACCGCGATCCCGGGCCCATCGTGGTTCCGTACATTGACCAGCGCTACAACCTGAAAACCAGTTTTGATTCGGTCAGGGTCAATTTAAAGGAAATGGAAATGAAGGGCAGTGAACTCCGGGTCAAGGGGTTTGCTTCAATCCGTGACCTGGTGGTAAACCACGAAAAGATTGCCACCCGCGATGTGGTGTTCAAAGATGCCCGCTTTGATTACAATCTGGTTTTTGGGCCTGATTTCATGCGGGTTGACAGCGCATCGGTGGCACGGCTAAACAAGCTGAAGTTCCATCCTTTTGCCGAGTACAGCGTGGCAGATGACACGATTTACACCTTCAAGGCACGAATTGACAAAATGCCTGCGCAGGATTTTATCGAATCATTGCCAGAAGGGCTATTTTCAAATTTTGAAGGTATGCAGGCCACCGGGACTTTTGACTTTCACCTGGCGTTCCAATACAACAAAAACCGCCCCTCTGACATCAAACTGACCAGTTCGCTTCACAAGGAAGATTTAAAGATCGTGAAGTACGGCGCTGCCGATCTGGGCATGATGAACGGACCTTTTGTGTATCGTGCAGTGGACAATGGCAAATTGCAACGCGCAGTTGTAGTTGGCCCGTCAAACCCGAATTACGTCCCGCTCCGCAGCGTGACGCCGTTGCTGAGGCATTCGGTGCTTACCTCTGAAGACCCGTCATTTTACCGGCACAAGGGTTTCATCAACGAAGCCTTCAAACAATCCATCGTTAAAAATATCAAAACCAAGAAATTTGCACGCGGCGCCAGTACCATCAGCATGCAACTGGTCAAAAACGTATACCTCACCCGGGAGAAGACGCTGTCGAGGAAACTCGAAGAAATCCTGCTGGTATTTATCCTGGAGAACAATAGAATTGTGAGCAAGGACCGGATGCTTGAGGTGTATTTCAACATCATTGAATGGGGGCCAAATGTTTATGGGATTGGTGAAGCATCTTATTTTTACTTTCAAAAGCACCCATCCGAGCTCAGTTTGCGAGAATGCCTTTTCCTGGCCTCGATCATTCCAAGCCCAAAAAGGTTCATGTGGCAGTTCAATGACGATGGAGAACTGCGAAGCCCCTATCAACGTCATCAGGACAGGCTAACCCGGCTAATGTTCCAGCGCGGGCTGTTGCAACCTGTTGACACCATGTACCAGCTCAAAAGCATCATGATTTCCGGCCCGGCCCGAAAATACATCAGGGTCAAATCAGAGGATGTGATCCAACCTGACCCTGAGATGGACGAATTTGATTTTTGATTGAAAATCCGATTCCCCTGCCGATGGAAATTTTGTAACTTAGTAATCCTGAGCCTGTAGCAACCGGCTTCAGGCCAATCATACTATTACAATCAAACCATCAAACCATGAAAAAAATTCTACTGACACTCCTCATTGGCGGATGCCTCCAGGCGCAAACCGTGGGCATAGTTCCTTTTGCAAGCGGGTTGAACAGCCCCACTGCAATTGAATCGGCCGGTGACGAAAGGCTTTTTGTCGTTCAGCAAAACGGCACCATCAAGATTGTTAATCCCGACGGGACGGTGAATCCCACCAACTTTCTCACCATCAGTTCGCTAATCTCAACCGGGGGCGAACGCGGTTTGTTGGGTCTTGCCTTTCATCCCGACTATGATACGAACGGGTATTTTTACGTCAACTATACCCGGGCCGGCGATGGCGACACGGTCATTGCGCGTTACCAGGTTAGCGGCAACCCCGATATTGCCGATGCTTCATCGGCCAGCGTCCTTTTGACCATTGACCAGCCTTTTGGCAACCACAACGGCGGAACGCTGCGGTTTGGGCCCGACGGGTACCTCTACATCGGGACTGGTGATGGAGGTGGCGCCGGGGATCCGGGAAACCGCGCGCAGAACATCAATGAAAACCTTGGCAAAATGCTTCGTATCGATGTTGATTCAGGCGCCCCGTATGGTATTCCGCCTACAAATCCCTATGTTGATACCGACGGAAACGACGAAATTTACGCCATTGGGCTTCGCAATCCGTGGAAATTCTCATTTGACAGGGCCACTGGCGATTTGTGGATTGCCGATGTGGGACAAAACCAGGTTGAAGAGATCAACCACATGCCCTCAGAGGCGGCCGGGCTCAATTACGGATGGAAGTGTTATGAAGGCAATAACGTTTATGCGACCTGCATCAACCCTCCGGTCTTTACATTCCCGGTTGCGTATTACACCCATTCTGCGACCAACGGCTGTTCCATTACCGGCGGGTATGTTTACAATGGTTCCGATTATCCAAACTTCGTGGGCAAATACTTCTTTGCCGATTACTGCCTCAATAAAATAGGTTATGTTGACCAGAATGATGAAATCACATGGTCATCAACTTTTTCCGGTTCCAATTCATTCATAACCTTTGGCGAAAACACCTCCGGCGAACTTTTCGTGGGTGCCTCAAACGGAAACATCTACCGCGTGGTCGATACGTCGCTGAACGTACCCTCGTCTGAAAAAAATGGGTTCACCCTTTACCCGAATCCCGCCCGGGACGAGGTGTTTATCCAGGCATCCGCCAATGGCCAACTGGCATCATTCGCAATCCGGGACATGCAGGGAAAAATATTGATGCAACGCAACATCGGCGCATCAGACCTTTACAGCATCGATACCTCAGGGCTTTCCAGTGGAATTTACCTGATCACGGTGACCGACAGCGCAGATGCGCGGCATTCGTCCAAACTGACTATCAGATAATGCTTGCACCAAATGCGAACCTCTTACGTTGTATGCCGCCAATTGCAGTTTCGACTGATAGTTTGGGATATGCCGGACAATTTATCCTGAAAAAATTGAGGCTTCCAAACCGGAAGCCTCTTTTTCTACAACTCGTTCAACATTCTCGAGATCTCATCGAGCTTTGGAGTCAGGATGATTTCAATGCGGCGGTTCCGCGCCTTGCCCTCGGCCGAGGTATTAGGCGCAAGCGGTGCGTATTCGCTGCGGCCGGCAGCTGTTAGGTTTTCTCGGCGAACGCCTTTGTTTTCGCTAAGGATCGAAACAATCGCGGTGGCCCGTTTGGTTGAAAGGTCCCAATTGTCGGCAATCGGGCCTGATCCTCCATAGGCATCGTCATCGGTATGGCCTTCTATCAGCACTGAAATATCGGGGTTTGCTGCCAGAACTTTACCAACTTCCACCACCGCGCGGCGGCCTTCAGCTCCAACAGCCCAGCTGCCTGATGAAAACAGCAATTTGTTTTCCATCGACACATAAACTTTACCGTCCTTTTGCTGAACTGTTAATCCTTTGCCCTCAAAACTGTTCAGCGCCTTTGAAAGCGTTTCCTTCAATTTTTTCATCGCGGCATCTTTTGAGGCCATGATGCTTTCCAGTTCGGCAAGCCTTGTTGATGAGGCCTGAAGCTCACTTTTGAGTTTGTCCAGACGCGCTTGTTCGGCGGCCAGAACACGGCGCTTTTCTTCAAGCTCGGCAATCAATTCGCGGTTTTTGCGCATGTTGTTTTGCAGCGCTTCGTCGCTTTGTACTTCAAGCGCCTTGTACGACGCCTGCAATGTTTTCAGGTTTTTGTCGGTCGCGGCGTAATCGGCTTCAAACTTGTTGCGCTCGGCGCGAACTTTGTCCAATTCCTTTTGAAGCGCGGCCATGTCGATCTCAAGTTTGTTCTTGGCCTGTGAAAGTTCGCTGTTTTCATCGGCAAGGTTTCGATGCTCCTTTTTTAGGTTTGCATATTTGCTCTCGAGCTCGTTGTAAACTTTTTTGGAAACGCATGAACCCAAAAGGGCCACGGCAAACAGGGCGGCAATTGATTTTTTTATCATCTGTAATTATATGTGTTCAATTTCTACTAAAATCGGGCAATGGTCAGAGTGGCGCGCATCAGGAAAAATTTGTGCGTCCCGCAGACGGGGCTCCAGCGCGTTGGCCACAAGGGCGAAATCCAGCCGCCAACCTTTGTTGTTTGAGCGGGCGTTGGCAAAATTACTCCACCAGGTGTAGTGATTCGGGTTTTTATTAAAGTGCCGGAATGAATCGACAAAACCTGCCTTGATAAAACTTCCAAACCATTCGCGCTCCTCGGGCAAAAACCCCGAAACGCGCACATTGCGAACCGGATCGTGAATGTCAATGGCCTCGTGGCAAATGTTATAATCGCCGCAAAGAACCAGGTGCGGACGTTCCTTCCGCAATTCAGCGATGTACTGGTGAAAATCATCCATGTACCTGAACTTGTGCGGTATACGCAGCGCGTTGGTTCCCGATGGCATATAAAAACTCATGATGGAGAGTTGGCCAAAATCGGCACGCAGATTCCTTCCTTCAAAATCCATATGCTCGATCCCGGTTCCGTAAACCACATGATCGGCTGGTTCTTTGGCCAAAATCGCCACACCGCTATACCCTTTTTTTTGTGCGGGATACCAATAGTGATGCGGAAACCCTGCCTGGGCGATGGCGTCAAGCGGAAGCTGTTCAGGCGTGGCCTTGATCTCCTGAAGGCAAACCACGTCGGCACCTGAAAGCGCAAGCCAATCCAACAGGCCCTTGCCGATGGCAGCGCGAAGGCCGTTAACATTGTAGGAGATAATTTTCATAGGCTGTGGGCCAAAAGTAATAAAAAATCAATACCCTCCACAGGCGTCCCGCGGCCCGTGGTTACACTTTTTTTCTATCTTTGCTACCTGCTCAAAAATCACACGCAAAAATGGGTTTAGTGACCGCAAAAGAAGTTGCCAAAGCAATAAAGACCGACAAGTACGGTTTTTTGGGCACTTTTTCAGGTTGGTTGCTGATGAAGATATTAAAGATCTCCAACCTCAATGCGATTTACAACCGGAACAAGCATTTAAAGGATGTTGAGTTCCTGAACGCGATCTTGGATGAGTTCCAGATCAAGTTTGAAATTCCTGAAGAAGACCTCAAGCGGCTGCCAAAAGAAGGCGCCTATATCACGATATCAAACCATCCGCTTGGCGGCATCGACGGTATTTTGCTTTTAAAGCTGATGCTTGAACGCGAGCCCAATTTCAAGATCATCGCAAACTTTTTGCTCCACCGGATTGACCCGATGAAGCCGTACATCATGCCGGTAAACCCTTTTGAAACGCACCGCGACGCAAAATCAAGCGTGATCGGGATCAAGGAAACCCTTAGGCACCTGAGTGACGGCAAACCGCTGGGAATGTTCCCGGCCGGCGAAGTATCGACCTATATCGACGGTAAACTCATTGTGGACCGCGACTGGGAGGAGGGCGCGATCAAGGTGATCAGAAAGGCGCAGGTGCCGGTTGTCCCGATTTATTTCCACGCCAAGAATTCGCGGCTTTTTTACCTTCTCTCGCGGGTAAGCGATACATTCAGGACCGCCAAATTGCCCAGCGAGCTGTTATCTCAAAAAGACCGCGTGATCAAGGTTCGGATTGGGAAACCCATTTCAGTGGCCGAACAGAACGAACACACCGACATCAAGGACTATTCTCGTTTCCTTCGCAAAAAAACTTACATGCTTGCCAACCCGTTTGAAAAGGAAAGTTCATTCCTGTCCACGGGTTCGCTCAAGATCCCGCGCAGCCCCAAGCAAATTGTGCTGCCGGCCAATCATGAACAGATGTTGCAGGAAGTTCAGGCGCTGCGCAAGACTGAATGCCGCCTGTTGCAAAGCAAGAATTACGAGGTTTTCTTTGCCGATGCCAAGCAAATCCCGAACCTATTGCACGAGATTGGCAGGCTGCGGGAAGTGACGTTTCGCGAAGTTGGCGAGGGCACCAATGAATCCATCGACATTGACAAATATGACCATTATTATCGCCACATGTTTTTGTGGGATGACGAGACCAAGCAGATTGCCGGCGCGTACCGCATGGGGTTGGGGTCAGAAATATATGCCAATTACGGGATCGGGGGGTTCTATTTGCAGGAACTCTTCAGGTTTGAACCCGAATTATTTGACATGATGTCCAAATCCATCGAGATGGGCCGCGCGTTCATTTCCAAAGATTATCAGCAAAAGCCAATGCCCCTTTTCCTGCTGTGGAAAGGTATCGTGCACACCACATTGCGCTATCCGGAGCACAAATACCTGATTGGCGGGGTTTCAATCAGCAACCAGTTTTCAGATTTCTCAAAGTCGCTGATGATCGAGTTCATGAAGTCGCATTATTACGATCCTTATGTGGCGCAATACGTATATCCAAAAAAGGAATACAAGGTAAAATTAAAAGACGCCGACAAGGACTTCGTATTCAATGAAGCCGAATCAGACCTGAACCGCTTTGACAAAATCATCGACGAATTGGAACCCGGCACGCTCAGGCTTCCGGTGCTGATCAAGAAGTACATTAAGCAAAACGCAAAGGTAATTGCCTTCAATGTTGATCCGCTGTTCAACAACGCCGTTGACGGGCTCATGTACATTCGAATCGCCGATATTCCTGAAAGCACGATGAAACCCGTAATGGAAGAATTCCAGGCCGAACTTGAGCGGCGCCTTGCCGAAAAAGGCGAACTGCACTAAATTTCCACCGAACTTTTAATCAGAACCACGGGCGGCTGCCAACCTGATAGGTTTGGTAAAATTCCTCATCAGTTTTGACCAGGTAGATGATCCCTTCAATAAATCCGATAATACTGCCAAGTCCGCAGGTGACAATGGTGATGATAATCTGGATGATGCCCTCCTTGGTATAACCCAAAATAAATTTATGGATACCCAAAGACCCGAGCAAAAGGGCGAGCACGCCAGCCACTATTTTCTTGTTGTCTTCACGCCGTGGCGGAGTATTCCAGGATTCCTGTCCTGAATCGCCGGGGGTGTTCCAGGCTTCGTGTCTTGAATTTGGCGGTTGTTGCATGGGAATGAATATTGGTTTGCCAGATAAAAATAAAAAAATTAACAAAACGGCTGCACCATTGCCGGGTTTTTTGTCAAAAGTCAGCCGTTCCCAAAAGCGGCAATGATCTTTTCGGCGACAACCCTGGCCAATTGCTTATGGCTTTCAAAGCTCCAGCCTGCAACGTGCGGGCTCAACAAAACTTTATCGCTTGCAAGCAGATATTTGAATGAATCCGGCATCGCCTGATCAAACAGGTGCTCAAAAGAACTTTTCTCGAACTCCAAAACATCCAGTGCGGCACCCAATACCTTGCCTGATTCAAGCGCCGATGCTAGATCGGCGGTAATGACATTTTTGCCGCGTGAGGTGTTGACCAGCCAGAAAGGCTTTGCAAAGGACTCGATGAACTCGCGGTTAATCATTCCGTTGGTCAAAGGTGTCCACGGAAGGTGAAGGCTCACGATATCGGCAGTGCGCTGAAGTTCGGCCAGGGGGACCTGACGGGCGAGGTTATCACCCACATCGCTTTTGATGTCATGGCAGATGAGATTCACATCAAACCCCCTGAGCTTTCTGGCAAACGCCCGGCCCATGTTCCCGTACCCGATGATGCCCACGGTTTTGCCGTCGAGCTCATACCCGCGGTTTTTTTCGCGGTTCCAATAGCCCTCACGGATTTCACGATCGGCGGTGTGGAGTTTGTTGAGCAACGCCAAAAGCATGGCCAGGGTGTGCTCTCCAACGGCGTTCCGGTTGCCTTCGGGGGCTGCGATTAGCGCAATGCCTTGCGAGGTTGCGTAGTCGCAGTCGATGTTTTCCAGCCCGGCGCCCACACGGGCGATGAACCTGAGGTTGGTGGCCTTGCCGATGAATTCCCGGTCAATGGCAAAACGGCTGCGCAGGACGATTCCGTGGTAGTCGCCGATGATTTTTTGGATGTTTTCTTTTGATGAAGTGAAGTCCTCGTAGTTGTCAAACCCTGCGGTATCTAATGTTTCGCGAAGCAGCGGATGGTTTGAATCGAGGTGCAGTATCTTGAATGCGGCCACTTTTTTTATTTCAAAGATAATACATTGTGCGTGCGGCGCGTGAGCGGTAGCAGCGGCATTTTTGCGCGCGAAAGCCGCAAAAATACAGCGGATGACGCGGCCCAAAGGGACACGCCCAAACTTAGAATCCCAGTATTAATTTGGCAATCGAAAAATAGATCAAAATCCCGAAGATGTCGTTGCTCGTGGTGATGAACGGGCCGGTGGCAAGTGCCGGGTCAATTCCGAATTTATCAAGCAGGATGGGGATAAAGGTCCCGATGAGCGATGCAATGATGATGACCGAAACCAATGCGATGCTCACCACCACGCCAATGAGCATGGGAACGTTGAGCAGCAACCAACTTCCGGTAAAGAGGATGGCGGCCAGGATCACGCCGTTGAGCAGCGTAAGCGAAACTTCTTTGATCAGCCGGTTGAAAAGCGATCCGGAAATGGTGTTGTTGGCCAATCCCTGAACGATGATCGCCGATGACTGTACGCCCACATTTCCCGCCATCGCGGCAATGAGCGGCATGAAAAAGAAAAGCGTGAAGTGCTCTTCCAGCGCCGACTGGAAAACTTCGAGTACGCGCACCGAGATAAAGCCTCCCAAAAGCGCCAGTACCAGCCACGGCAGCCTTGCGCGCGTGAGTTCGAGGATGCTGTCATCGGCCTCGACGTCCTGTGAGATACCCGCGGCGAGCTGGTAATCCTTATCGGCTTCTTCCTTGATTACGTCAACGATGTCGTCAATGGTAATCCGGCCTACCAGGCGGCCCATCTCATCAACCACCGGAATGGCCTCGAGGTCATATTTTTGCATGATGCGCGCCACCTCAACGTCTTCAGTATCCACCTTGACCGAATTGAGCTTCCGAATGTAAACTTCGCGAATGGGTTTTTTGGTGGATGTGGTCAAAAGGTCTTTTAATGACAGGCGGCCCAGCAGGCGGTCTTCGTCATCGACAACGTAAATGGAATGGACGCGGGAAATGTTTTCGGCCTGGATGCGCATTTCCTTAACGCAGGTAAGCACGTTCCAGTTTTCATTGACCTTGACGAGTTCTTTGTGCATAAGCCCGCCGGCAGTGTGCTCATCATAGCGCAAAAGCTCCACAATGTCCTTGGCGTGCTCCATGTCCTGGAGTTCAAGGATTACCTCTTCCTTTTTTTCAGGCGAAAGCTCGGCGATGATATCGGCCGCGTCATTGGTCTCGAGTTCGTCGAGTTCTTCGGCAATTTCCTTGGGCGAAAGGCGGTTAAGGATATTCTCGCGGATGTCGTCTTCCAGCTCCAGCAGGATCTCGGCCGTTTTTTCGCTGTCAAGCACCTTGAAGATGTAGGTAGCGTCGTCAAAATCCAACTCTTCAAGGATCTCGGCAATATCGGCATGGTGCATGTCATTGAGCAGGGATTCGAGTTCCCTGTCATTCCTTAGTTCAATGAGCTGCTCGAGCTGCTGAATGAGTTCCTTGCTGATCTTAAACTCCACTGGCTTCGATTTTCTGGGTCAACGCGATGAACTGCTCATGCGAGAGCTGTTCCGGGCGGAGGTCAAAGATAGTGTCTTCACGCAAATTATCGGGCAAATTGAGCGATTTTAGGCTGTTCCGAAGCGTTTTCCTGCGTTGTTGGAAGGCGGTCTTGACGATGGTAAAAAACAATTTCTCGCCACATGGCAACGTGTAATTTTCCTTGCGCCGAAGCCTGAGAACGCCTGATTTGACTTTGGGCGGTGGCGAAAATACCGTTTCGGGAACCGTGAAAAGGTATTCGGCGCGGTAAAAGGCCTGAACCAAAACCGAGAGTATCCCGTAAGTCTTGCTGCCTTTATTTTCGCAGATTCGCTGGGCGACTTCCATTTGGAACATGCCCGCGAATTCAGGTATGCGGTGGCGAAACTCGAGCATCCGAAAGATGATCTGGGTAGAGATGTTGTACGGAAAATTGCCGATGACCGCAAAGGGCCTCCCGTCAAAGAGTTTGTTGATGTCGTGCTTGAGAAAATCGGCTTCTAGAATGCGCCCGTGGAGTTCGGGGTAATGCGTATTGAGGTACGCGACTGACTCAGTATCAATCTCAATCACGCTTACCGCCGAAGGCTGTTCCAGCAAATATTTGGTGAGCACGCCCATCCCGGGCCCGATTTCCAGAACCTCGTTGTAGCCTTTATGGCTCAGGGTCTGTGCGATGTCCTGCGCGGTTTTCTCGTCCTTGAGAAAGTGCTGCCCAAGGTGTTTTTTTGCTTTGACCTTGTCACTCATATGGCTTCATGGTCGCAAATGAGCTGGAGTTCAGTACGGAATGACATCACCGAGTCACCAAATTTTTCGGTGGTCTTTTGCCTGAGTCCCGGCGCGTCGTCCTGGTAATATTTTTCAAGCGTTGCCTTGCTGTCGGTAAAGAATTGCACCGAATAGGTTACCCCTCCCATTTCCTCGTCAACCAGAACCTTGACCAGTCTGGCCTTGCTGAATTTACCGGTGGCAAGGACCTCGGGAATGTGCGTGTGCTGCATCCAGTCAAGCCACTCCTCGTGCAGCCGCTCGTCAATGTTTGATGTTACGTTGTAAATGATCATAATGTTGCTATATGGCGTTGTCACCGCGAAGGGTACGGTATTGACGACGCGATTCGGTAAAATAGATACTGTCCTGGTGATTGAAGATGATTTTTTCATACAGCGCCTTGGCCACCTCCGGATTGTTCAGGTTCCGCTGTTGCACGCCTGCCGAATAAAAAAGCGCTTCGTCAATATAGATGCCCTCGGCGTGGTTGTCGATAATTTCAGAATATCGTGCCAACGCCCGGTCAAATTCGCCGGCTGATTCGTGGATGCGCCCCAACCGCAAAAGGGTTGCAGACTCGATCTCATCACCTTTGTGCCCGGCAAGAATCTTTTCAAACTCCAACTTGGCCGCATCAGTTTTGTTTTGGTAGAGATAATAATCAGCGCGTGCAAACTTTCCCAGCGCGGTGCGGGTGGAATCGGCCATCGAATTGTCATTGATAAGCAGGAAATATTCCAGCGCGTCATTGGCAATCAGTTGTGTCGATGCTGATTTGAGCGCTTTGAACTGCTGGAGCGCCCAGTCAAAATCGGCTTTAAAATAACTGGTGCGGGCGGCCTTCAGGCTTGCTTCATGCCCCAGCACGTCGTTTTTCATATCCTCTTCAATCTGCGAATAATACAAAAGTGCCTGGTTGAACTTTTCTTCAAAAAGCAGTACATCGGCCAGCGCCATCTTGACCTGGGCCTGTTGCTGGCGCGACACGGGCATTTCCAACGCGGCTTTCAGGATGGCCTTGCCGCGCTCGGGGTTGTTCAGGCTAAAGGTCGCCAACCGGGCCTGCAGCAGCTGCAAACGCAAGGTATACGGACTGATGCCAAACTCGGCCAGGAGCTTGTCAAGATGAACCTCAATTTGTTTCAAATCATTTTTTTGCGCCGACTTGATTCGCATATCTGCCAGATGATAATGCGACTGGACCAGCAATTCCAAATCCTTGGTGTTTTCAAGCACAAAGGTGAAAATCTCGCGGGCGGCCTCCTGATCGCCCTCGGCAAGGGCCAATTGGCCAAGGTTCACGATGTTGGAAAAAGTTTCGGGATTGCGTTTGTAAATGGCCTTTTCCTGAATGAATGCCTTGCCGTATTCCTTGCGCTGGACAAAATACCAGCTAAGGAACTCGTTCCAAAACACGTCCTGGTCCTTTTGAGCACGTACCAGCAGTGAACGCCGGAGCAAGTCATTGAAGCTGTCGCCTGCCTCCTCATTCATGAAGCGGGAAAGCTGGTTCTGGATCATGATGGTGCTGTTGGGATTGGAAATCGCCTCGTCCAGAAAAGTCGAAATCATCATTTCCGGGTTGCCCGATTGCCCGTAGAGCATGGCCATCTGGTAGTTAAAGTTCATCCCTGGCTCAACTTCTTTGGCCGTGCGGAATGCTTCCAATGCATAGTCAACCAACACGCGCTTTTCAAATACGGCCGCCACCTGGTAAACTTCATGTGGGCTTTGACGGACGCGCTCGATGGCCTGTTGGTAGTACTGTTTTGCCTTTGATGGATTTTTGAGCAATTGATAATTATAGCCCAGTTCGGCCAGCAAATACGCCTGGCGGTATGTTGAAATCCTGTTTTCGAGCAATTTTTGCGACTTGTCAAACTGCTGAAGCTGCTGAAGGCTTTCAACGAGTTTCTGGAAATAATACCCATTGGAAGGCTGCGTTTTTAGCAGCTCTTCATAGGCAACGATGGACTTCTCAAACTCACCTTTGTCAAAATAATGCTGCGCGAGCTGTTCGTTCTGCGAAAAGGCAGTTGCAAACAAAAAAAACATGACCAGCGGCAATAGGAAACGCATTGGCAAAAATTTGATTACTAATATAACGCTTTTGGCCCCCAATGCGGTGCATGCCAATTGCATTTTAACTAGTCGATCATGTCAAAACCGCAATATGGCCTTAACACGTCAGGGATGCGGATGCCTTGTGGCGTTTGATAATTCTCCAGGATACCGGCCATTACGCGGGGCAGTGCGAGCGAGCTGCCGTTAAGGGTGTGGGCCAGTTGATTTTTACCGTCCTTGTCCCGGAAGCGCAATTTGAGCCTGTTGGCCTGGAAGGTTTCAAAATTTGACACTGAACTGATTTCCAACCAACGGTCCTGCGCGGTCGAAAACACTTCAAAATCATAGGTAAGCGACGATGTGAATCCCATATCGCCACCGCACAACCTAAGAACGCGGTAGGGCAATTGCAACTCGTCAAGGATGGTCTTGACGTGTTCCACCATTCCGTCAAGCGCCTGGTAGGAGTTGTCAGGATGTTCAATCCGGACAATCTCGACTTTGTCAAACTGGTGCAGCCTGTTCAATCCGCGGACGTGCGCGCCATAAGAGCCTGCCTCACGGCGAAAGCACGGGGTATAGCCTGTGCAAAGTACCGGGAGTTCTGCCTCGGGGATGATTACATCGCGAAAGAGGTTTGTCACCGGGACCTCGGCCGTTGGAATCAGGTAAAGATCGTCAAGCCCTACGTGGTACATCTGGCCTTCCTTGTCCGGAAGCTGGCCGGTCCCAAAGCCTGAAGCCTCGTTTACCAAATGCGGAACCTGATATTCCTTGTAACCCGCCGCTGTATTTTTGTCCAGGAAATAAGAGATCAACGCCCGCTGGAGTTTCGCGCCCTTACCTTTGTAAACGGGAAAACCAGCACCCGTGATTTTAACACCCAGTTCAAAATCAATGATATCATATTTTTTGACCAGTTCCCAGTGTGGCATCGCGCCGTCAAAAAGTGTGGGGATATTGCCCGATTGAAATACGGTTAGGTTGTCGTCCGGCGTTTTGCCTTCAGGGACGATGCTTGCCGGGAGGTTAGGGATTGCGTAAAGTTTTTGCGCAAGTTCCTGCGCAAGGGACTCGCTGGACTCGCCGAGTTCGCGGCTTTTTTCCTTGAGTTGCGATGATTTTTCCTTGAGGATGGCCGCCTTTGACTTCTCCCCGGATTTCATCATCTCGCCGATGTCCTTGGAGAGGCGGTTGGATTCGGCCAATACCGATTCGAGTTCAGACTGGACCGCGCGGCGCTGCTCATCAATTTTCAGGACCTCGTCAATAATTCCCTGCGCGTCAAGGTTCCTTTTGGCCAAAGCCTTTATCACCCGTTCCTTGTTCTCCCTGATATAGGCTATCTGTAACATCTTCGGTTTTTTTGAGGAGCAAATTTAAGGAAGAAAAAACAAGAAAGAGGAATGAGAAAAGAAGAAAGAGAAAAGAACAAAGAAATGCCGCGATAACACAGAGAAATGTATCCTATTCCCGGCGAAGCGGTCCTGCTTGATGCAGCAACGCGGTCCGTCTACTTTTCCTATATTTGCAGTTATTCCCAATAAATGAAAAATAACTTATTGCTGGCCACGCTTTTAATGTGTACCAGCTTCTTTGCCCAGGACGTTGAGTCGATTGCCGAGAGCGAAATGAAATCGGCGTCATCGCTGTTGTCCTTCATGCCCAACCCCAATACGGCCAATTACGACATCACTTACCACAAATTGGAATTTACCGTTGACCCGGCGGTATACTTTATCAGCGGAAAAGTAACGACGACTTTTAATGCACTTGCCAACCTGAACACCGTCACCTTTGACCTCACCAATGAACTTTCGGTATCATCGGCGAAAATGAACAGCGTGGACCTTGCCTTTTCACAGGCCACCAACAATGAACTCGTCATTACACTTCCTTCCGTGCTGCCAGTGGGCGCTACAGCCACCGTTGAAATCACCTATTCCGGCGCGCCTGCTTTTGGCGAGCAGGCCTTTATCACGGCCCAGCACAATGGTACGCCGGTCCTGTGGACATTGTCGGAACCTTTTGGCGCCAAGGATTGGTGGCCGTGCAAACAGGACCTTAACGACAAGATTGACAACATCGACGTGTTTATTACCGCTCCCGCGCAATATGTTTCGGTTTCCAACGGTCTGGAGCAGTCACAGGTAATAAATGGTCTGCAAAAAACCACGCACTTCCAACACGGATATCCAATTCCCGCCTACCTGATTGCCATTGCGGTGACCAATTATTCGGTTTATACGTTGCAGGCGGGCCTTGGGACAGCGGAAAGCCCGTTTTTTCCCATTGTCAATTATGCCTACCCGGAGACCCTCGCGGCTAACCAGGCTAGCGTGGCAGTTACGGTTCCCATCATGAACCTGTTTGAGGAGCTTTTTGGCCCTTATCCGTTTCGGGATGAGAAATACGGGCACGCGCAATGGAGTTATGGCGGAGGAATGGAACATACAACTGTGTCCTTTATGGCTGCCGGCGGATCGGGAGCGTACAGCCGAAGCCTGATTGCCCATGAGTTGGGCCATCACTGGTTTGGCAACAAGGTTACCTGCGGGTCGTGGCGCGATATCTGGCTCAATGAAGGGTTTTCGGAATACATGTCAGGCCTTGTGGTGGAAGCACTTGACGGCCCTGCCAATTTCACGGCGTGGAAGGGTGCCAAAATTGACAACATCACCTCGCAATCCGGTGGGGCGGTTTATCTCACCGCTGCCGAAGCGCTCAATGTGGGCCGCATTTTTAGTGGAAGGCTGACCTACAACAAAGGCTCGATGGTGGCGCACATGCTTCGGTTCAAATTGGGAGACGAGGCATTTTTCCAGGGGCTCCAAAACTACCTCAACGCACCTGAACTGGCGTTTGCATACGCGCTGACCCCTGATCTTCAGTCGTATCTGGAAGCGGCTTCAGGCCAAGATCTTGATGAGTTTTTTAACGATTGGATTTATAAACAAGGTTACCCTATTTACAACATTGCCGCGCAGAACATTGCGCCAGGACAAGCCAGGATTACAGTAAACCAGACTACCTCGCATTTTTCGGTGCCGTTTTTTGAAATGCCGATTCCCATCAGGATTTTTGGAGCGGGCGGACAGCAGTACGATCTGATTGTGGATCATACGGTGAACGGCCAGCAATTCATTGTCAATGTGCCTTTTGAAGTAACTTCGGTGCTGTTTAACCCAAACAAGGACATTATCTCAAAGAACTCGACTGCGGCCCTGGATACTGCCGGTTTTGACCTGATCGAAGCTATTTCACTTGCCCCTAATCCGGCCGGGCACTTTGTACAGGTCCAGGTGCCTGACGGGGTTACCGTGGAAGAGATAGTGTTTCACAATGCTTTGAGACAGATAACCAGGAAAGCCCCTGTAGCGGAACGTTACGATGTATCGTCCCTGGCAGGCGGAATCCATTTTGTGACGATAATAACCAGCGCGGGGCAAAAAACACTAAAGTTTGTGAAGAACTAGCGCGGAGCCTTTCAGACCCACACCTTAACAAACTTTTAGCCATTCGCAGGCCCACATTACTTTTTGACTACACATAAAACGCTATTTTTGCCGGCATAACATTGTATATGGAAATTTTTATAAAGCTCTCGCAGTTCTTATTGAGCTTATCCCTTTTGATCGTGCTGCACGAATTAGGGCACTTTATCCCCGCAAAAGCGTTCAAAACGCGCGTGGAAAAATTTTATTTGTTCTTTGACGTAAAATTCTCGCTGCTCAAGAAAAAAATTGGCGAAACGGAATACGGAATCGGGTGGCTTCCACTTGGAGGATACGTTAAAATTGCGGGAATGATTGACGAGAGCATGGACAAGGAACAGATGTCCCTCCAGCCGAAACCGTGGGAATTCCGAAGCAAACCGGCATGGCAAAGGCTCATTATCATGTTGGGAGGCGTTACTGTAAATTTCATCCTGGCGTTTATCATTTACATCGGGATGGCTTTCGTGTATGGTGATCTTTATATTGAAAACAAAGACGTAAACGACGGAATATGGGTGGCGAACCCGGTGGTAAGCAAAATCGGGTTGGAAACCGGTGACCGGATTGTAGCAGTTGATGGCGCTCCGGTAAAAAAATTCCACGAACTCAACGAGAAAATCCTACTGGGGAAATCCATTGAGGTGGAACGCGAAGGCCAACGGAAAACCATTCAGCTTCCGGTAAATTTTATAGACCAATTGCTTTCGGGCGAAAAAATGGCAATGGTACAACTGCGGATTCCGTTCGTGGTTTCGGGCACTCTGGACGATTCGCCTAATGCGGGGAAAGTGCAGCCAAAGGACATCATAACCCATTTTAACGGGAAACAAATCCAGTACGCCGACCAGGTCCTTGCCGAGGTGGAAAACGTGAAAGGCGAAACTATACCGGTCACGGTAAAGCGGGGCGATCAGGAACTGCAACTTTCCCTGGTGGTGAATGACAGTGCCAAAATGGGTATCGGATATGCCGGCGCGCTTCCTTACGACAATTTGGAGCGGCTGGGATTGTACAAAGTAAATCGGGAAAAATATGGTTTCTTTGAGTCATTTCCCGTGGGCATTGAAAAAGGGAAAAACCAACTTTTGGGTTATGGAAAACAGCTCAAGGCAATCTTTAATCCCGAAACGGGTGCCTACAAAGGTGTCGGGGGCTTTAAGGCGATTTACGACATTTTCCCGCAACATTGGTCCTGGGAAGCTTTTTGGACCATTACGGCTTTGCTTTCAATCATGCTGGGGGTGATGAACCTATTACCTATTCCCGCACTCGACGGCGGCCATGTCATGTTTTTGCTTTATGAAATGATCACGCGCCGCAAGCCGAGCGATAAATTTATGGAGTATGCACAGATGACCGGATTTTTCCTTCTAATAGCACTGGTTTTGTTCGCAAACGGCAACGATATTTACAAAGCAATTACCGGCAAATAATTTTCAAGAAAATTTACCCCAAATTATTTTGAAAAATAGATTTTCGCCTTATATTTGCAACCGCTTTTAAGGGCATACGCCGAGAAAGTTAAAGACACACCTATCCTCCTTAGCGAGTATAGACCAACAATATACAGTTTCCTCCTTAGCTCAGTTGGTTAGAGCATCTGACTGTTAATCAGAGGGTCCTTGGTTCGAGCCCAAGAGGGGGAGCTTAAAAAGCCATCGGAAACGATGGCTTTTTTTAGTTTAATTCAGCCCACATCTCTTCTCAGGTCAGAGGACTTCAATACATTTTTGGGGCTCGCGGCCCCCACCCGCCTCCCTGCAAGGTCGCGATCCGGAGCGATACTGCGGTGAGGGAAAACCATCAAATAAATCGATGCTATCAGCTGTCAGCTATAAGCCTTCAGTTTGTTATAGTCCAGCCCGGAGCTTAATAGTTTAGATATTCAAAAATTCAACTCGACGCGGCCCCCACCCGCCTCCCTGCAAGGTCGCGATCCGGAGCGATATTGCGGTGAGGGAAAACCATCAAATAAATCGATGCTCTCAGCTGTCAGCTTCCAGCCTTCAGCTTGTAATAGTCCAGCCCGGGCGTCTATGGAATAAAACTTCACAAACTTTTACCATTACAACCCCTTCCAAAGTCAAAAAACTTCTTGTTTGCTTCTTTCGACATTTACTTCGCCATCGCTTCGTACGGTTCGCCCTTCGGGCTCGGATCGACGTTCGACATTCGACTTTGATCACACTAACTTCCCTCCCAACATTTCATAATACGCAAATTTTTACTAATTTCGCGCCGTCAATGCGGCCTCGTAGTTCAACGGATAGAATAGATGTTTCCTAAACATTTGATCCAGGTTCGATTCCTGGCGAGGCTACCCGGAAGACCATCTTTTGCAAGATGGTCTTTTTTTATGCCGGAATATTCGCCTTTGCGCGCGAGATTTCGTCCACCAGGGCTGAGAGTTGTTCCACCTCAACATGCTCCATAATCACTACTTTGAACCACTTGTTCCCGCTACCGTGGGTTTGCGGCACAAGCCCGAATTTTTTGGCCACCTGATCCGGGATGTGTTCGGCGCGTATAGTGACAATGTTCATAAAAGGATCCCGGAAGAAGGAAATGTCGCACTCATCCAAACGCCGGCACAGCCATGTGGTACGCATCTGCAAAATGCTGATTTTCTCAAACCAGCCGTGCGGCCCGTATGCATGCAGGATCATCCAAACCGCAACCGCATTGGAACCTGACCGGCTTCCGCACAGGGTGAGATCAAGGCCCTCCACGTATTCGGCCTCTTTGGTAAGCGTGTTTTGGATAAGGCCCTTCCGACAGATAAAAATCCCCGTCCCGTAAGGCGCCTGCAGCATTTTGTGGGCATCGATGGTAAACGAGCTGATATTTGGGTCCTGGAAATTTATCGTGCTTTCCGGGTTACTGAAGGGATACACAAATCCGCCGTACGCACCGTCAATGTGCATCTTGAAGGCCAACCCCAGCCTCTCAAAAACGCTGCTAAAAATAGAAGGATCGTCTACCGAACCAAACATTGTGGTTCCCATATTGGACACCGCTATCAAGTATTTCTTGCCTTCACACACGGCTTTTGAGACGATGCGCTCCAATTCAGCGGATTGCATGGCGCGAGTATCCGGATCAACCGGAATCCGGAGCCAGTCCAAACCGAGCAGGTTGCCCGCCTTGGGAATCGAGTAATGCGTATCTTCCGATGCGACGATGGCGATCTGGTCCGGCCGCGCGTTATATTGATTGATAAAGTGGTTCCGATAAATCCAGATTGCCTGTATATTGGCCTCTGTTCCGCCCGATGCGATATAGCCGTCAAAACCGTTGTCTTCGGCTTTGAGAATATCTGCCGCAACAATATTCAGCACCATCCGCTCCAGTTCCTGGGTGCCTTTGAACACACTTTCAGAGGCGCCATATGTATGACAACCGATGTGATTGGGGTTTGCCACAAAAACCTGCAATGAGGGCGCATCGTCCAAAAAGGGAACCTCTTTGGGAAAAATGCGGCCGTCCAGCTGCGACACGGGATAACCCAGTGCCGGGTCAGTGGAAAAATCAACGTTTTGCGCCAAAGCCGCCCTGATTTGTTCGGTGCGTTTTGCAGCGCTTAATTTTTTCCAGAATTTCATCCTCATTATTTTTTGTCAAATTTCGACCGAACGGGAATAAAAAACTATGATGGAAATCATGTGCGATTTGCCGCAGCGGCCAAGAAAAATCCAATACCTGCCGTAAGCAATAAAGTGAAGCCCAACAACAATACAGGAAAAAATGTCGTCTGCGGTTGCCTTGCAAATTCATGAAAGCCTTGCAGGAAGATCAGGGCTTCGGTGCCGATAAATCCTGCGCAAAAGAGTGCGGTTCCGGTCTTCCAGGAAAATGATTTTTGTGCGACGGGAAAATTTTGGCCCACAAGGAACAAGAGGATCCCAGATACGGCTCCCAACATGGTCAGGTGGATGAAACCAATGGCAAAGGGACGAACCTTCAGCGATGCATCGGCAATTTCGGGCCAGGTTGAAAGGCCCTGGAAAACGGCCTTCATCAATAATGACAAACCCGCCAGGATCATCAACCACGCGAGGCTTTGCGAAACTGGCGGCAAATGTTTTTTCACATTTTTGAAAATCATCGCAATCAGCATTAGGGCCCCTAATTGTAACGCGGCCCCGACAGCGTTGAAAACTCCAAATAC